>CACZLA010000032.1 GCA_902781895.1 uncultured Lachnospiraceae bacterium | reverse complement strand
TGTTCGCTTGCTTCTTCGGCCTTGCCTTCCTCCAGCATCATATTGGTAAGCGAAAGATTATTTATTATATCGTGACGAAAAGCTCTGGTCTCTTCCTGATTACGCTTATAACGCTCTATATATTCAAGCTCTGCCTTTAGATAAGTTTCCTGATACTCATTCTTCTCTCTTAGATTCTTCTCTGCCATACTCATTACCAGCATGATTGGAGCTATGATTCCAAGAACAGGAATCATGAATCCCATAAGGATAGATAACATCTGGAACTTTTGATTTATATCCACAGTGCCGACTGGTATAGCAGGAAAAATGCTAAATATAATAAGCCAAACTATAAAAAGAACACGGCTACCCATCCGAACAACATAGAACTTCTTTTTCTTAAAATATCTAAAGTATAAAACTAAAATGAGGATTAAATATATGACGAAGTCCGTTACAACAGCTGAAATAGTATATATAAATGTATCTTTACCCGTAGCAGCTGAAACCGCGGCAGATAACGCCTCAATATCCGCTCCATTAAAATACATAAATGAATACTGAACCGCAGTGTTTATATAGTAATAAAGCAAGTATAGAACAATCGTTGATTCTAACGCTCGTAGTACACGTTTTTCCTTATTAGCTACAAGATAAAAAATAAATGCATACAGAAACCAGACCGAATTAAGAATAATACTTGATAAAAAAGTATACGTCATCATAGCTTCATAATACGGATTATCAGGCTGTACTGTATCAAGTACTGATAACCCCTCCATGAACTTATATAGTTCTGGATTAAAAACCTTAAGAAGGATATCACCAGCTATTATAAATATAACCCTAAAGCCTAACACTCCAAGTGTTGCGATAACCATCTTTCTTGTTATTACTATATAGCGTCCGAGAAAGCATGCCGAAACTAAAACTATTATAAGCATCGCCATCATAAAGTTGATATCGGACAGAATCGATAATGCATAGTTTATTATAATTTCCATAATCATCTCTCTAGTATATTATTACATTAAGTCTCTATCTTATCAGAAAGCCGAACTCTCAACATATGAATATAGTGCTTCTTTTAATGGTTTTATATTTGATCTACTAACCGGTACACTTACCTCCCCACCACTACAATCTAGGAGAACATCACCTTTAACCATTTTCTTAACTCTCGCAAGTGAAATAAGATATCCTCTATGTACTCTGAAGAATCCGTCATTTTTGAGTTGTTCCTCAAAATCACCAATATTGTATCTAACTAGGAATTCTCCAGATACCGTATATATCATCACATACTGATTCTGAGCTTCCAGATAAATGATGTCTGAAACATTTATCAGAGTCTCTTCGCCCTCTACCTTAATCAGAAGCTGACGCTTACTACTGCTCTTATCCATAACGAATCTAAGGACCTCACGAAGCTTATCTTCCTGTACGGGTTTTGTCAGATATCTGAGGGCATTTACCTCATAACCCTCCAGTGCATACTCAACATGCCCCGTAAGAAATAAGATATATACATTTTCACTTGCTATTCCTTTACCTTCTTGAATATCTGCTTTGTGTCGTTTTTATTAAAGAATGTAAGTTCATCTCCGCTGACGGAGTACTTAACATCATCAACCTTGCCCTGCTTCTCCCATTCAAGTGACAGATATCCGCTCTTTGTGCTGTAGGTTCCTTTTTCACTGTAGAATATTACATCACCTAAATATGAGTCTGCTTCACATTTTCCATCATCGTCGAATGTGAATACCATCTTGGCATTCTGCAGAGTAGCATTATCAGAATCCTCTACTGTAAATTCCCAGGTTCCGACAATTGAGTTATCCATAAAATGGGTTACAAGAAATACTCCTATTCCGATAACCAGCAGAATAACAAAAGCGAGAACGGCTTTTGAAAAAGCTTTACTCTGGTTCTCGACAGCGTCTTTTATTTCTTCCTGGAATTCTTCCGAAGGATCTTCCTTATCTGCAGGTGAGTTCTGCTTAAACTTGCTTTCTGGCTCATCGCCTTCTGAATCAGCTCCTTCTACGGCTTTTACATCATCCTGATCATCGTCATCAGGACCATCACCGCTCACCTTTTCAGCGACGTAATCTTCCTTGACTTCCATCATGTCATCTTTAAAGTCATCTCTGTTTGTATCTGTTTCTAACATTACTTTATTATCTCCTGTATATTTTGGGGCAAAGGGATATTAAATTCCGTTGTCCCTTTTTTTTACAACATTACTACTATACCAAAAAAGAGGCGAAAAATACATTCTAATTTCATTTGATATTAAATTGTTGAAACACACCATAAAGGAATGTTTTTCATCCAACCTTGATCTATATAATCTGACGAAGATATTCTCAAAGCCAATGCCGGCGAAAACTTATCGTGATATGCTCGTAAAGATTTTGATTTAAGGTTTGTTTCTGCCTTTACTTCTATTGGTATGACATCTTTATTTTTTTGAATTAGAAAATCAGTCTCATACGTTGATTTCTCACCGGAATAATAATATGGAGTGTATTTCGTATCTGACACTAACTGTTCAAGTGCATATTGCTCAATCAATGCTCCTTTGAATTCAACAAAAATATCATTTCCTTGAATTACACTCTCTATATCCAATTCACTCATAGCACACAACAATCCAACATCTATTAGAAACAATTTGAACGCGGAGAAATCAACATAGGATTTTAACGGCATCGCCGGCTTTTGCACCTTATTTACCTTATATACAATACCTGCATCAACAAGCCACTGTATAGCTTTCTCAAAATCTTTTTGTCTTGCACCTTTTTTTACTTGCCCAAAAAAGAACTTTTTATTTTCTTTAGCTAACTGCATTGGAAGCGATTGCCAAGTCATACGAATTCGAGGCATATCGTTCGGCGATACGTGTTTCCCAAAGTCACCTTCATACTGGCTCAAAATGGATAGCTGTATCTCTCTTACCTCAGCAAAATCTTTATTCTCAATGAATCTGCCAACAACTTCCGGCATTCCTCCTACACATATATATTTTTTCATCAATTCCTTATATATGTCGGAAAACTCATTTATTTTTTCATAATCAGAATTTGATATATATTCAAAAAGCTTATCTTCGCCCATCGCCAACAAAAATTCTCGAAAATTCATGGGATAAAGACGAATTTCATCAACTTTCCCTACAGGAAAAGAAACCCCTTCATGAATAGAAACCCCCAGTAAAGACCCTGCAGCTATAATGTGATATTCAGGTGCATCCTCACAGAAATATTTAAGAGACTCTACTACTTTAGGAGCCGTTTGAACCTCATCGAAAATCAAAAGAGTTTCCCTCGGTATTATTTTTACATGCTGATTCACTTCAATAGCATTTATGATTCTTTTTACATCATAATCTTCTTCAAAAATTGAACTCATACGAGAATTATTGTAAAAAGATATATAAACAAAATTATTATAATACGCGGATCCGAATTCCTTCATTATCCAAGTTTTTCCAACCTGTCTCGCCCCCCAAAGTATTAATGGTTTCCGATGTTTTTTTTCTTTCCACTCTATAAGTTTTTCTAAAAGAAGTCGTTTCATAATACCACCCGCCATTTTATTATTCGCATGAATTATATTAGAAAAAAGTATAGTTGTCAACATTTTTTCGCCGGAAAAAGTGTTGACAATCTTGCTTTTTTCCTTGTTTTCTACGATTTTCCCTTCATTAGGCTCACACGTAAAAAAGCGACTCCCGAAAAGGAATCGCCTTTTAATGTTACTTATTATCTTTATTAGCCATATCAGAAAAAATCGCTATATATGCAGGGCTCATCATTAAGGCTATTCCTAATATACCAAGCATCTGCCATCCATCACCCTCTTCTTCTGAAAGTGCAAATCCTAAAATCGTAAGCAATGCTCCAAGTCCAAAAATAATAAGACAAATTTTAATTTTCAGCATCTTATTCTTTTGTTTAATTTCCATTTTTTTCAGTTCAAGCAATGTACTATTTTCAATACTTTTTATCTTACTTTCATCTATATGTCTTATCACACGTTCATTTTCATTACTCAGCATCAGTTTTGCGCCACAACTCGAACAAAATGCAACAGACTTTCCCTCTTCTGATATTATTGTATCACCACACTCAGGACATTTTAATGAAGTTATTCCTATCATAATTATAGCCCCCTACTATTTTAAACCAACCTGATCAGCTGCATACTCTGCTTCCTCTCTTGTAAATTGCTCACCATATTCTGATGTAAGCTGATCTATAAGTCCCTCTCTTGAAAATGATTGAAATTCCAAATAAGACTTAGCTGAAATAACCGCCTGTTCTTTCCAATCAACGTTACCATCAGCCTCTATTGCCGCAACAGCATTTTGTGCCTGTTCAAGTGTAAATTGCTCACCATATTCTGATGACAGCTGATCTATAAGTCCCTGTCTTGAAAAACCACCTAATCCCTCTAAATATGACATTCCTGACTTATATGCATTTTGAGTTGTTGTATCTAATCCATCATAAGCTGCTCCATATTTTGACGAGGACTTTTTACTTTCTTTTTTGTCTGCACCATCATCTGAGCCCTTCTCCGTACCCTTATCACTATCATCTTTAAATACATGATATGACACTACTACAGTTACATCTGGCGCAAACCATGCATCCGCTGAAAAACCTGTATCCCCATCTATGGAAACCGAATCAACGTCACCTTCTTTATTAACCCATCCAGTAATCAAATCAGGCACTTCTCTGGTAGTTACATTAGTGAATCCTGCTTTTTCAAATCTTGTTACAATATCTTCATAATTCGATCCAGATGCACCGCTGCTATCAACCGGTACTTGAATCTGACCATCATGATTTGCTTCTGTAGTTTTTTCTTCACTCTTTTCTTCTGTTTTATCTTCGCTCGTTTTTTCTCCCTTATCAGGAAATGTATGATATGCAACAACGATGCTTGCATCTTGAGCTACCCAATCATCCTTACTGAATGAAGTATCACCGTTAACTGAAACAGACTCAACATCCCCTTCTTTATTAATCCATCCATTAATTAAGTCAGGGACCTCTCTGGTTGTTACATCTGTAAAACCAGCAGTCTGAAACTGCTTAACAATGTCCTCATAATATTTACCATCAGCTGCACTGCTTCCAATAGGAATCTGCAATTGCCCCTCTCTATTTTCTTCTTTTCCACAAGCGGTAAATAGAACTAATACCATAATTACATTTAATAAAATAGTTAAAACTCTATTCTTTTTCATTTAATTGCCCCTTTCATATCATCATAGTTTCAAAAACAAAAAAACCTCTACCGATATTTTATCAGTAAAGGTTTTTTTATAGGTGTCAAAAACTGACACAACGCTATTTTTTGACCTGTCCCAGGAGCTCCATATTCTTTGAAAAAAGGAGATCATTTGTCTCTGTCAGAGTCAGTTTTCTGTTTATGCTGTATATGATCACAGAGTCTCTTGAATCCTTCGGATAGAGGGCTCCGTTGTTTGTCAGCATCAGGCATTCCTCGACTTCGTCAAGGGTAAGTCCTGCAGCTATGGAGAGTGCCAGCATGTTGTTGCGCGAAACACTGGTTTTACCATTTATCATTTTATTACAGAATGAATGCTCCAGGCCTGTCTGCTTTTCTATATCTCCGCTGGAAAGGCCTCTTTCTTTCAACAGCTTTCCGTAGTATTCGGCAAATGTTGTTTTCGATACGTCTCCGTATCCTGATACCTTTTCCAGATATTTATCAAGTGCACTCTCATCCGAAACATCCAGACTAAGTTCATCCATTAAGTCATCTGTTGTTTTCAAGTTGATTTCCTCCCGCCAAAAAAACTCTCTTGGTTATTTTATCAAAAGAGTTTTTTTGTTTGGTGTCAATTTTCGACACAATTATTATTTTTTCAGTATATAGAAAAAAAGGACGTTTTACAACGCCCTCTTTCTGAAAATCACGATTCCGCCGATGACAAATGCTATCGACATTATTATCACGTATACCAACACCGTGGCGTGATCCGCAGGGGATCCATTTCCCTTTATCATCTCAGCTCCAGACATTAGAACCGACGGAGCGTAGTCCTTTATTTTGGGTAATGCACTAAGGATGATGGTTACGATGACCAGTCCTCCTGTTCCAAGAAGCACGCCCGAAATGCTAGAACTCATGGCTGAGAAAAGCAGCATCATCGCCATGATCCACAGACCGAAGATCCACCAGAGCAAGGCTGCACCGAAAATGTGATGAACGATGGAATTATCCCAGTAATAAGCCGAGTAGCCATAGGTTACTCCAAAACACATCCAGAAGCAAAGTGTCCAAAGACCTATCAGCATCAGGGCTTTTGAGATATAAACCTTGGTTCTGCTGAGGCCCTTGGTCAGTGTGATCACAAGGGTTCCCGAGGAATATTCCTTTGTAAATATCCCGGCTTCAACCATGACAAATGCTATCAGTGCCATGGCAATATTCTTATAAAACTGCGTCCATGAATCCAGTGCTGTGGGATCAACTGCAGTTGCAACTATACCACTTTCCTTAAGTTCGTCAGCCATCATCTCAAACAGCTTTGGTGTAAGCTTTGCCGTCAGAGGATTCAGGATTCCGATAAACAGGAATATAGATCCGAGGATGATCAGCTTTCCGGTACGGGTATGTTCCATTATTTCTTTTTTGATAAATGCTATCATGCCTGCACCTCCTCATTTTTTGAATCAGTGCTGCTGTCATCTCCCTGTCCCACTTCTTTTATAAACAGGGATTCCAGTGTCGGTTCAACTCTCTCGGCACATATGATGGGAATCTTATTTTCCGATATGAAACCAAGCACCTTATAAAAGTCATAGTCTGTTTTATAGAAACGCAGGGCAACCGTACTTTGAGGTTCCATTTTAGGAAATGCTTTCTTCATTTTTTCAAGTCCTGAAGGCTTTACGAATTCTATGCTGTACTCTTCTGTCCTGTTGCTGAAACGCAGTTCATCCGGCTTTCCGTGCATGGTGATCACGCCGTCCTTCAGAAATGCAACGTCTGTGCAGATTCGTTCAACGTCCGACAGAATATGGGTTGAAAACAGAACTGTGGTTTCTTCCCGAACTGTCATTAATATATCAAGTATCTCCTTACGTCCCACCGGATCAAGTGCAGAAGTCGGTTCATCGCATATGAGAAGCATCGGGCGATTCAGAAGAGCCTGAACGATTCCGAGTCGCTGCTTCATTCCACGGGAGTATCCCTTGATGCGATGCTTCTCATTTGAAAGGCCTACCATATCCAGTAACATTTTACTTCTGTCCTTGATATCCGATTTTTCCATCCCGGTTATCTCTCCGCAAAAACGAAGGTATTCTCTGGCTGTCATAAAACCGTAAAACTCCGGAACATCAGGCAGGTAGCCGATGTATTTGTTTGTTGCAGTCTCACCGTAATTAACCTTTTCACCGGCTACTGTAATCTCGCCCTCGTCAGGCCTTAGCAGTCCGAGAACTGTTTTCATGGTGGTTGTCTTTCCGGCTCCGTTCTTACCTACAAATCCAAAGATACTATTTTCCGGAACCGTCATATTCAGACCACGAAGAACCTCTTTATCAGCAAATCGTTTATGAAGATTTTTGATACTGAGAATCTCCATTACGAATCCTCCTTACCTAATACGAAGTAAAGTATCGGACCAATAAACTCCATTCCGATGATCGTAACAAGCACCCACAGAACTCTGTTTCCGCGCTTGTAGTTTTCATGTGTGAGAATGTGATGCAGTGTGACTACAAGCAGCACAAGTTCAACTATCACCAGAGGTATTATTAACGGTAACCATTCTTTTAAATTTTCCATGATGTAACTCCTTTTTTCTTTTCTCACTTACTTGTTTTCTTGTTTATTTTCTTGTTTATTTTCTTAATCTATTTACTCACTTACTGCCTTATTCTTCTCTTCTTTGTAAACCTTGTATGAATAAACCATCGTAACGATGACTGACAACATCAGTGCTACAAACATTGTTGTAAGTATAAGTGCTTCGTTTGGCAGAATAGCCGCTCCGAGAATTGTTATAGCTCCGCCTACCATAAGTGCGGCTCCACCGAAGCGATGTGTCTTGCTCCAGGTTGTATCATTATATATAGACCATGGAAGTCTTATTCCCACTATCCAGTTTTTTCTTGTTTTCGGCATCAGGTTTCCGACTACTATAAGGATCAGGCCCATGGATAGCATTGAAAGCCTTGTCGCTGCCATTCCCATATTCTCAACCTTTTCACCCTTAAAGGAAATGCCTATCACGATTGCTTCTATTGTTACAAACAGAAGTGACATTACTATAGTGAGAATCTCCATAACTTTGGCATTTGCATGTGCATTTGCTGCTTTCTTATCATCTACTCCTTCAGTTCTTTTCTTCTCAAGATAAATGATAAACACCGTCATAATAATGGTCATCAGAAGCTGAATTGCAGGGAAGAGAAATAGTATATATTTCGATCCTCTGTCATCAACAGTGCCCGAAAGATCAAAATGTGTTGC
Source organism: uncultured Lachnospiraceae bacterium (assembly GCA_902781895.1). GTDB lineage: Bacteria > Bacillota > Clostridia > Lachnospirales > Lachnospiraceae > Eubacterium_Q. The sequence goes on along the minus strand of CACZLA010000032.1, from coordinate 37,036 downwards.
TATCTGATCCGGAAGGTAAGGAATAATAATTGCCGTACCTGCCAGAAGTAATATTGTTATAATCCAAGGTATTTTCTTCATAAAAATACACATCCTTTCATTTGTTACCTCCGAACTGGCTTACCCACATGATAAGTTCATCCAGTACCGAGGTATTTATCTCATAATATATAAAGTTCTTTTCTTTGTATTCCATCACCAGGTCCGCTTCTTTAAGCATTTTCAGATGGTAGGAAAGTGCCGCCGGCGTGACTCCCAGCTGCTCGGCTATCTCTCCTGCATTCATCCTTCCATCCTTCAGCATTGTCAGGATATCCCGTCGCTGCTTATCCGAGAGGACCTTGAATATGTTAGTGCCTGCCATATACATCACCCTCTTTTTCAGTTAGTTTAGTAACTGATGTAAAACCTATTTAAATTTTTTTTTAAATTATATATCCGGGTATATCACTTGTCAAGAACTATTTAAAAAAAATTTTAAATTGTAGAATAAAATAAATAGCGGGATAAATCCCGCCATCTAAGTAATATCACTTCCTCAAATATAAAACAAGAAATACCACCATGGTTATAAGTGCCACCGAGATGATAATGATGAGTATGATGATCATTATTTTTTTTGTATCTGTACCACCCTCGTCTTCATCATCATCGTCATCTTGAGATTCAGTCGAATAAGTTTTTTCATTACCTTTTTCTATCTCAGTGGTTGTTTCTTCTATTGTTGTAGCCTCAGTCGTTGTAACCTGATTACCATAATTCAGATTGTAGGACACAGCCTGATAAGTAGGCTTTCCGTTGTATGTATTGTCCTTAAGTATCGCCTCTTTAGAAGACAGATATTCAAGCTCAGAAGTATTCTTTGCCGTCTCTGCATCCATGGTATAATACTTATCTGCTATGGTTTCACCGTTATCATAATATGTGTCCAGATCAAGCTGATAGATAGAAAAATACACATGATAATAGCCTTCATCCGTATACTCAGCACTATCAACTATGGCAAGACAGTTATAAGACTCACCATCCGAAGCCGGACTGTAATAATAACCGTCCTTATACATTTCCCCATATCTGTTGGTTACGCCGTAGGTCAGCTGTTCATCCGTCAGCTTCAAACCGAAGTATCTGTCAAGGACGATATTTATATTCGTCATTGAAATGGTTTCGTATGCTGTGCCGTCTTCGGTTTTCCTCTCAATATAATCATCATGATTTATTTTCGACCAAAGTAAGGCATATTCCACCATACTCTGAACATCTACATTGTCCGGATCGTATGTATCAAAATGTGACTCAGCCATGTTGCTGAGAAATATATTCATCCGCTGCTGATCGTATATCTTATCCGACTCTGCATAAACAACAGCAGCTCTTCCTTCTTCACATCTTTCTGATAATAAGGAAAATGCTATCACCGACGATAGCATTCCAAGTATTATAGCAAAGAATTTCAGAAAACGTTTCAAATCTCAGTCCTCCGTTTATTTAAACGAATCTACTATCTTTTCAACATCCTCAAAATATGAAAACTCTGTATTTGTTGACTCACACCAGAATATGGAAAGACCTTTTCCCGTATTCTCATCATAGAACATATAGAGAACATCGTTACAATCAAGGCCGCTCATGCTACAGTCAAAATAGTTTCTGTAAGCCTTATGTCCTGCAACTGTTACATAGTCCTCCTGTTGGTTGTTATAGCCTGAAAGCGAACTCTTAACACCACTCATATAGTTTTTGGAATTTTCTTCTATATCAGATTCTTTTGCATTTGGAATCGGGAACTCCTGAAGCATTAAAAATGCAACCTTTCCCTCTACCTCTGCATAGTAATAGTATGTGTCATCTGTTGAATTGGAAGCCTTATCCCCCATGTAGTCAGGAAGTTCAAATGTGTAACCAAATGCTGACTCAGTTCTGTTTGTTGAACTGTTGAATCCATTTTTCTCAGGCTTTCCTGTCTCATACTTGAATTCACCAGAATCTGATGACTTGCCTGAATCATCTGAGTCCCTATCTGATTCTCTATCTGATTCTGTGGTTACTACCTCATATTCAGTTATCACACTGAGATCAGGTTTTGAAAGTTCTATCTTTTTAGTATCAGGAAGGCTTCCCTCATCTGACTTGTCTCCACATGCAGTAAGTGAAAGTGCAAGACACATAGCTGCAGTCAACGCAAACAGTTTCTTTCTCATGATATCATAATCTCCTCTTGATATTATTTTAATCTAATGTGGGGTAACATTAGTTAAGTCTGTTCATAAAGTCTCTGAATGAAGGATCGTTTTCCTTACATTTCTCTTCATCATCTCTGACGGTCTTGTAAAGATCCTGAATATCATCGGACTGATTTGACTTCTCCACGTAAGTCTTCAGATCTTCGCTCCACTCTGTGTTATCGATCAGATACTGTCCGTCCTTCTTAACCACATAATACGGTCCGGGAATATCCAGCGGTGTGGATGTAACACCGACTATGGAAATTCTCGCAACAGGATAAACTAAGGTGGAGTTGTCATCAAGACCTGTTACTGTATAGCAGTTGATGCTTGTATATGAAGTGATGATCCTTGACTGATCCTGAACCTTTGACATGTCGTCAAACTCTGAAGGATCAACCACGCACTGCTTCAGAAGAGTCTGATCACAGGATGCATATGCATTCAGATATGTGATTATGAGCGCATTGATATCCTGATTTGCGTTTGTCTGATAAGAGAATCGTGTGGTGAATGTAAAGTCATCACTGATACTCTTTCTCTTCTTGTATAAGACTACACCGAAGGTTGCAAGTGCGATAAGGAAAATGAACCATATCGCAAGCAGCAGCTTCTTCATCTTTACTTCTTTTTTTCTGTTTCGTGCCATTATCGTCACCTCTTATATATCTTATATACTAATTAAGTTACTATTTTCTCTAAAAAACACAGCCGCCTTGTACCAATCTTGCTTCGCAAGCTTGCAAGCCTTGCAAAGCAAGTCTTGGTTCCACTTCGTGGAACGTATCTGCCTTCGGCAGACCCACGATTCTTCGAATCGTGAGCTTATTCAGGCCGGGCTTCGACTCGAAAGCCCCACCGGGGCTTTCTCAAAGTGCTACGCACTTTGGTCTTGCCGTTCGATTCCCTGACTGTCAAATTATTTACTTTATTTGCACCAGACGGGAATCGAACCCACGCACATGGCTCCGGAGGCCATTGCTCTATCCACTGAGCTACTGGTGCGTAGTTATTTATCAACTGCCTATCCTTTGGCAGCTTTGATATCCTGGGTTATCTGAGCTGTGAGCGCCTCAAGGCTGTCAAACTTCTGCTCCTGCCTCAGATAGTTTTCCAAAATGATTTCAACTTTACATCCGTAGATATCATCATCGAAATCATAGATAAATGTTTCCACTGTCACGGAGTCTCCGTCATCAACCGATGGACGAACGCCTATGTTGGTTATTCCGGAAAATGTCTGAACATCCGACGAAGATTTTTCGTCACAGCTCATATCATTATATACGATAATCCTGCTTGAATAAACCCCATATTTCGGAAGGAGTTTTTTTTCATCATACCCCAGATTTATGGTGGGATATCCAAGGGTTCTGCCCAGCTGTTTGCCTGCCATAACATCGCCTGTCAGACTGTAGGGATGCCCCATCAGCTTATCTGCCTCTTTCATATCGCCGACTTCCAGCGCCCCTCTGACTCTGGTTGAGCTGACTGTCTCACCCTCCATAACAAGCTTATCTATGATATTTACTTCAAAACCGTATTTCCTGCCGGCTTCCTTCAGCAGTTCGGCAGTCCCGATACGATCTTTACCATATCTGAAGTCTTTTCCCACTGCGATATATTTTGCTCCCAGCCTGTCCACAAGGATTTCTTTCACAAACTCCTCATGTCCCATACCTGCAAATTCAGGAGTAAATCGCTCAAATAGTATCTTATCGATTCCCATTTCCCGCATCAGGCTTTCGCACTCCGGTCCGGTAAGTATCCCGGGTTCTCCGAAATCCAGTTTGAAGCAGATACTTTCGTATCCGTTTTCTTTTGAAACTCTGATTATATCTTCCAGCAGCTGCTGATGTCCCTTATGTACGCTGTCAAATTTTCCGATTGTTATCGCTGCGCCTGTCATAGCATCTTATAAACCTTAAAATCTTTTTTCGTTTTATCATATGTGTAGAGAGCTTTTAACTCGCCCTCACTATATACACGGAAGAACTGTGCGTTTTCGATCACTGTATATATCTCGCTTTTGTCATCCGCCGAACCGGTATTTATATAACTCTTATCCGATGAACCTGTGTTTTCAGGTATGTTACTGAGGTTCTCTCTCCTCAGCCGGTTACCGTTTGAAAGGTATTTTGCACCGCTCTCATTTACTGAGACAGCAGGCACACTCCTCAAAAGTTCATCCATGGGGAGTACTGCTTCCTCCAGTCTTCCTTCTTCCTTCAGGGCTATGAGGTCGGATATTTTATAAGCGTTTTCGGCTTTGATTCCATTTATCTCATCTCTCAGAAGACCTGACATAACAGCACCTACACCCAGCTTTTCACCCATATCCCTTATAAGACTTCTTATATAGGTTCCCTTTGAGCACTCAACACTGAACTTTATTTCTTTGGTGCTGATGTCTATGTCCAAAAGTTCAAGACTGTATATCTCTATCTCACGGGGAGTTCTCTCTACCTGCTCACCTGCTCTGGCATATTCATAGAGTTTTCTGCCATTTACTTTTATGGCACTGTACATCGGCGGTGTCTGCATACTTTTTCCGAGAAATGTATCAAATGTCTCAGATATTTTTTTTCTGAGTTCGGTTTCATCCGAGAAAAGTTCACTTAACTTTGTCTCATCCCCCGGAACCAGCCTTTCACCGGTTATATCATCTGTCTCCGAAGTAAGTCCCATTTTCATGGTTGCGATATACTGCTTCTTTTTTGAAAGTATCATATCCGCAAGCTTTGTGGCGCGTCCCAGTACTATTATCAGAACGCCCTCTGCCATGGGATCCAGAGTTCCGGTGTGGCCTATCTTTTTCTGACCGAAAACAGAGCGAAGCTTCGCCACCACATCATGTGATGTGAAGCCCTGTTCCTTATATACATTTACTATTCCGTCGTACATTTTACTTATTCTTATCTACCTGATTCTTTTCCAGCTGAGCCTTCACTGCACTGATTACCGTTTCGATAGCCTCATTTACATCCATTTCCGTCTCAAAACCGGCTGCTCTGACATGTCCGCCGCCACCCATTGATGTAGCTATCTCGCTGACATCAACTAAAAACTTTGAGCGAAGACTGAACTTGTAGCTTTTCTTTGTAAGCTGATATGCAAGTACAGCCACTTCAACTCCATCAGTCAGACGAAGCTGCTCGACTATACCCTCGGTATCCATGTTGGTACATTTATACTCTTTAAATATTTCTTTCGGAATGATTCCGACTATCACCTTGCCATCTTCATAAAGAGTGGAATCAAGCACGGTTCTCGACATAAGCTGATTCTGCTTATAAGTCTTCTTGTAAAATGTATCATCAATGATTAGTTCAGGATGAGCTCCCTTTTCTATCAGCATTCCTGCAATTTCCATAGTACGACGTCCGGTGCATGAGTATTTAAATACTCCTGTATCATGCACTATTCCAAGGTAAAGGCAGCTGGCTGTCTTATCGCTTATCTTATCCTCTTCCAGCATACGGCACAAAACCTCGCATGCGCTTGATGCATTCGGATCTATGATGCACAGATCGCCAAAGCCCTTATTGCTCACATGATGATCTATGCAGACCGTGGAGATAGATTTGTTATATATCTCTTCAAATCCACCAAGTCTGTCCTTAGACGATACGTCGATGGAAACGGCCAGATCATAATGCTCGTCAAGAGGTTCATGCTTTACCTTTCTCGTGCCACTGAGAAATCTGAAGCATGACGAAAATTGTTCAAGATATACCTGAACATTTTTCCCTTTATAATTTTCATTTATATAATTGTACAGACCGAGTGTAGAACCTACACAATCCCCATCGGGATGTCTATGTCCTATAATCGCAATACTGTCTGCTGATGATATCATCTGAAACAGCATTTTCTGTTTTTTTATAACATCACCTTCCATATCTTATACCTGTTCCTATTCTTCCACATCCGTGTTTGGTTCTGAGTTTTCACGACTCATCACATCATCTATCTTCTTTGACATTTCCACACCATACTCGATGGATTTATCATGAATAAACTCTATCTCCGGTGTGTTTCTGAGATTAAGGGACTCCGCAAGTCTTTTCCTCACAAAGCCTCTGGCACTGTTAAGTCCCTCTATGGTACTCTCTGCATCACCTGTGGTGCTGAGCACCGAGATGTAACATTTGCACTCCTTGAGGTCATTTGTTACATCAACTCTGGTGACGGAAACCAGGGAGTTTACTCTCGGGTCCTTTATCTCAAACTCGATCACATGACTGATGACACGCTGAACATCACTGTTTATGCGGCCACCACCCTTATTGTTTTTTCTCATTCTATCCTCTTTTCTTTTTATACACCTCATCAGTCAGATTCGCTGACAGCTTGGCCTTTCGGTGCTATGACACCTCATCAGTCAGATTCGCTGACAGCTTGGCCTTTCGGCGCTATGACACCTCATCAGTCAGATTCGCTGACAGCTTGGCCTTTCGGCGCTATGACACCTCATCAGTCAGCTTCGCTGACAGCGAATCTGACAGCTTCCCCTCAAGGGGAAGCCTTTAGTCTCTTGGGACTTCTACCATCTTGTAGACTTCGAGTGTATCGCCTTCCTGGATATCGCTGTTCTCTTCGAGTACGATACCACACTCATAACCGGCTTTAACTTCCTTAGCATCATCGTTGAAACGCTTGAGGGATGCGATCTTGCCTTCCCAGATCATGTCTTTACCACGTGAAAGTCTTACTGATGCATTTCTCTCAACTACACCGTCTTCCACAAATGTACCGGCTATAGTTCCTACGCCTGAAGCCTTAAAGGTCTGACGTACAACAGCGTGTCCGATAATTCTCTCCTCGTAGATAGGATCAAGCATTCCCTTCATGGCTGACTCGATATCATCGATAGCGTTATAAATAACTCTGTAAAGTCTTACATCTACTTTTTCTGTATCCGCAAGCTGCTTAGCCATTGGCTCCGGTCTTACGTTGAAGCCGATGATTATAGCGTCTGATGCAGCAGCAAGGCTGACGTCGGACTCGTTGATGGCACCAACTCCCGAATGGATACATTTGATAACTATTTCATTATTTGAAAGCTTAAGCAGACTCTGCTTCAGAGCCTCTACAGATCCCTGAACATCGGCCTTGATAATTATATTCAGCTCTTTGAGTGTTCCTTCCTGCATCTGGTTGAAGATATCGTCCAGTGACATCTTTGCCTTTGTTTCGGCAATCAGGTTCTCCTTGCCTCTTGTGATAAATGCATTGCTTATGTTTCTTGCTTCCTTCTCTGTGTCGGTTGCAACGAATATCTCACCGGTGTTAGGTACATTATCCAGACCGATGATCTCAACAGGCATTGAAGGTGTTGCCTCTTTCAGGCTTCTCTGCTTGTCATCTGTCATGGCTCTGACACGACCGTGTGATTCACCGATGGCGATGAAGTCTCCAACCTTAAGTGTACCCTTCTGAACAAGAAGTGTTGCAACTGCACCACGTCCCTTGTCAAGCTTAGCCTCGATAACGATACCACGAGCCTTACGCTTAGGATTTGCCTTAAGCTCAAGAATATCACTTGTAAGAAGGATCATCTCAAGCAGGTTATCGATACCCTCATGACTCTTTGCAGAAACAGGTGCAAATACTGTGCTTCCGCCCCAGTCCTCTGCAATGAGTCCGTACTCAACAAGCTCCTGCTTAACTCTTTCGATATTTGCGCTTGGCTTATCTATCTTGTTAACTGCTACTATTATTTCAATTCCGGCAGCCTTTGCATGGTTGATAGCTTCTACTGTCTGAGGCATAACACCATCGTCAGCTGCTACAACGAGGATTGCAATATCTGTTGCCATGGCACCACGAAGTCGCATTGCCGTAAATGCTTCGTGTCCGGGAGTATCGAGGAATGTAATCTTCTTCTCTCCTACCTTAACGGTATAAGCACCGATATGCTGTGTGATTCCACCGGCCTCACCCTCTGTTACGCTTGTCTTTCTTATAGCATCCAGGAGTGATGTCTTACCATGGTCAACGTGACCCATTACACAGACTACAGGTGGTCTCTCAACAAGTGAATCCTCCGGATCCTCTGAATCTCTGAGGGCTTCCTCAACAAGGTCGATCTTAACCTCCTGCTCGCAGATAATGTTATACTCAAGGGCTATCAGCTCAGCCTCTTCATATGTAAGCTCTGTATTTACTGTATACATTTTTCCTTCAAGGAAGAGCTTCTTGATGAGTGCATTAACCGGCTGCTTTATCTTTGAAGCAAACTCGCTGAGTGTAAGAGTTTCAGGAAGTGTGATTGTCTTGATTGTCTCTTCTTCCTTCTTCTCCTGCTTCTTCTGCTGTTTCTTCTTTCTCTCCGGAGTCATGTCATCCATGTCTCTGAAGTCATTCTTGTTTCTTCTCTTATCATCACGTTTTGATGAACGTGTCTCTCTGTTTTCTCTTCTTGCCTCTTTCTCCTTGTCCTTGGTCTTATCACCCTTACGACCGGAGCTTCTCTTCTGGTTCTCCATCGGAGAATCACCGGCATCGGACTTGGATGGACGTGCACCCTTCCTGTCTGTTCTCGGTCTGTCTGATCTGTCGCCTCTGTCTGACTTTTCTCCCCTGGCAGGTCTGTCACCCTTCGCAGGTCTGTCATTTCTCTGAGGTCTGTCACTTCCTGCCTTTGCATCTCTGTCATTTCTGTTTTTAGCAGGCTTCTGGGAACCTTCCGGCTTAGCTGTTTTTTCAGTTTTCGGAGCATCAGCTTTTGCAGCTTCTGCCTTTGTATCATCTGCTTTAACTGTTTCTTTATTCTCAGCAGGTGCCTCTGTCTTTGCTGTATCCTCAGCCTTTGCAGTTTCCTCTGCAGCCTTCGCCGCTTCTGCCTCTGCCTTTGCTGCTTCCTCTGCTGCCTTTGCTGCCTCAGCCTCAGCCTTTGCTGCTTCTTCCGCAGCCTTTGCCTCAGCCTCTGCCTTTGCTGCAGCCTCAGCTTCTGCCTCTGCCTTTGCTCTGGCATCAGCCTCCTGAGAAGCCTTCAGTACCTTTGATTCTCTTACAGGAATAGGCTTTCCGTCTTCTCCGAATACAACTCCCTTTCCTGCAGCTTTTGCAGCTGCCTTAGCTGCCTTCTCTGCCGCGGAAACCCTTGGCTTCAGAGTTGCATGCTTCTTTACGGGCTTATCCTTCTCTTTTTCCTTATCCTTGTCTCCGTCATTTTTCGGAGCAGCCTTTCTTGCCGGCTTACGTGCAGGCGTAGCTGCTTTTGCAGGAGCAGGTGCCTTCTTTGCCACCTTAACCGTAACCTTTCCGGTTATCATCATCTTGGCATATTCCATAAGCTCATCATCGATCTCACTGGTCATTCTGAGCCCGTCTCTCTTCTTACTGAGAATTCTGATGATCTCGTTTGCAGTAACCTGTTTTCCTGCTATCTTAGTTAATTCTTTTGCATAATCGTATATTCTCATTCGTTACCTCCAAATCGTCTTATTAACTGAGCACCAAACTGTTCATCCTTTATCGCTATGACCGATCTCTCGGCCTTTCCGATAAGTGCGCCTATCTCTTCTTTTCCTCCGAATATCTCATATGGGATATCTCTGTAATTACATTTGTCTTCAAACTTTTTCCTGGTATTGTCAGATGCATCTTCGGCTATGATCACAAAGCATGCTTCCCCGTTTTTGATGGCCTCTTCACATTGATATTCTCCTGCGGCCAGCTGCCCGGCCTTCATTGCAAGTGATATCAGCTGTGTTTTGAAGCGGCGGGTCTGTATGAGACATTCCTCTTTTACGCTGTCATCAATAAGTGACTGCTCGTATGCCTGTTCAATACATTCGTTATTCTTACAAATGTATGCGCCCCTGCCATGCTGTTTCCCGGTTTCGTCCACCTGGGGACTGTCTACCTCGGTCTTCCTTCCGGAAATGACTATTCGAAGCATTTCGCCCTTTGGCTTCGCCGAGCCGCAACACACACAGAGTCTCATTGGTTTTTTTCCGACATTTTTCTTTTTAGTGCTCAAATCGGCTCCTTATTTTCTAAAACTACGACTGACTGATTTTTAAAAATCAGTTCGTTTTTCTGTCCCTCTGTTGTTTTTTACTTTATCTCCTTTGTAGGTAACTTCTTACTCCTCTGATGCTTCATCATCTGATGTATCTTCTGCAGCAGCTTCTTCTGTGTCATCCTCAGTTGCATCCTCTGCAACGTCCTCTGCTGCATCCTCTGCTACATCTTCTGCTGTATCTTCTACATCATCCTCTGCATCAGCGTCGTCGTATTCTTCCTCATCGTACTCATCATCGTAGTACTCGTCATCATACTCATCGCCCTCAGCCTCTGCCTGACTCTCACTCTTGATATCGATCTTGTAGTCAGTAAGTCTTGCTGCAAGACGGGCATTCTGTCCTTCCTTACCGATGGCAAGCGAAAGCTTCTCATCAGGAACAACAACTCTTGCCATTCTTTCATCCTCGTCTACAACAACTGATATAACAGGTGATGGACGAAGTGCATTTTCGATAAATACTGCAGGATCCTCATCCCACTCGATAACGTCGATCTTCTCACCGCAAAGGTCATCTACGATGTTGTTTATTCTTATGCTGTTTACACCGACACATGCACCAACTGCATCTACATCGGGATCATTTGACCATACCGCAAGCTTTGAACGTGAGCCTGCCTCTCTGGAAATGCTCATGATCTCAACTGTGCCGTCAGCCATTTCAGCAACTTCTCTCTCGAAAAGCTTTTTAACGAATTCAGGATGTGTTCTTGATGTTACGATACGGAAACCACCCTTCTGATTTTCCTTAACGCCTACGATATAAAGCTTGATACGATCGCCCGGACGATATTTCTCACCCGGTATCATTTCTCTGGAGCTGAGAATAGTATCTGTCTTTCCGTCAAGATTAACACTGAGGTTATAACCAACATAACGCTGAACAACACCTGTCATGATGGTCTTCTCTCTCTCCTTGAAATAATCGTAAACTGCACGTCTCTCGCCTTCCTTGATATTCTGAAGGATGATACCACGTGCCTTCTGAGCTGCGATACGTCCGAAGTCAAGTGTCTTGATCTCACACTGAATGAAATCATTTATCTCACAGTCCGGATCGATATGTCTTGCATCTTCAATAAGTATATCTGTATTTGGATCATTTATCTCATCAACAACCTGCTTAGGAGCTGTTACTGTTATCTCTCCTGTATCAGGATCCATTTTTGCGATAACAGCGTCCTTTCCGAAATCTCTCTCACATGCGGAAACTATAGCCTTCTCGATGGAATCGATCATAACCGCCTTATCAATACTCTTTTCTTTCTCAAGCATATTTAATGCTTCAATTATCTCTGTCATTTTATCCTCCTCTTATTCTTCAAATTCCAATCTCACTGTTGCGATGTTGTCACGCTCCAGTTTAATGGAAGCATTGGTTTCATTTTCCTTTGAAGAGCCTTCCTCTTCTATAGTTATTTCATTTGCATCGAATGATCTGAGTCGTCCGATATATTCTTTACTGCCGTCAACCGGCTTATAAAGCTTTACATATACCAGCCTTCCTATACTCTTTTCAAAGTCCCTGTCCTTCCTCAGCTTTCGTGTAAGCCCCGGCGAACTGACCTCGAGTATATAGGCCTCTTCCACAAAATCCTCTGCATCCAGCATAGGATCCAGTGCCCTGGTCACTTCAACACAGTCGTCTATGGTTATGCCTCCGGGTTTATCCAGATATACTCTCAGATAATACTCAGAACCTTCCTTGACATACTCTGTGTCCCAGAGCTCGTAGTCTTTGTCCTTGATGACTGACATCACCAGTTCCTCAGTCCTCTGCTCTATATCAGCTTTCTTCAAATCATCCCTCCTTGGTGTACTTGGTGCACTTACAAAACAAAAGTGGATTCGAATCTCCCGAACCCACTCTAGTTATAAATATTAAGTTGCAACTATTGTAGCACAATATAAATATAATGCAAGAAGAAATTTAAATTTCCCTACTTCTTATAAGATTATATGAAATATTAATTTAAGAATTATCATTTCTCATATTTCTTTTTAAGTCTCATGAGTTCAAGGACACGCTGCACTCTTGCCTTCATGATCTCAGGAAGTAAAGGCTTTCTGATGTAATCGATGGCACCAAGGGAAAGTCCCTCCGCCTCCAGCTCCTCACCGTCGTCTGCGGCAGTCATGAGGATGATAGGTACATTGCTGATCTCTCCGCCCATATCATGAAGCTGATTCATTACATCAAATCCCGAAACTCCCGGAAGCTTGATATCAAGAAGTATAAGATCAGGAAGCATCTCTTCTGTCTGTACAAAGTTAAGGAACTCAGCTCCGGAATGGAACTCAGTAAGGGTTCCGCAGATCGGTCTTAATACCTCACCGGAAACTCTGAGGCTGAGCATATCATCATCGACGATGACGATATTTGCTCCCGAACCTTCCTCTTCAAAACTTCCGTCATTTCTCACGTAGTCTATAACGTAATTAATATTCAGGCTGAAATCGTATTTGTCATCCCAGCCCCCCAGAATCTGATCCAGAACTCCGGCTACATTTTCCTCTTCTATATCAGTAAGCAGAACAAAATACTGGTTAAATCTGCTTCTTGTAAGCATGTCCGATTTTCTGAGCGATTCTCTGAGGTAATATCCAAAGTCGTCCGTAAGGTTCTTAAACTGTACATCATCTATCCTGTCAGTCTTCTCAAGGTTGAAAAGAACCTTACAGAAGTTCTGGCTGTTTCTTATGAAATATCTGGTGGCATAGCGGTACGCATAGGAAAATGATTCCATATCAAGCTGCATAGCCACATTGGATACATTATTCTCACCGATGATCTCGGTTATCTCCTGCATATCCGGAACTATGGAGTCCTTCTCATCCTCAAGCATTGTTGCTGATGAATAAATCTTATAACCATGCTTGCAGTTTTTCTTTACATTTCTCAGAGTCTTGTCTGCCAGCCTGAAAAGTGACTGATAATCATTTCCAAGCTTCGGAACCATGATGGCACCGATGGATACGCCCAATGGAATCTTCTCGTCAGGTCCCAGTATTTCCTTTGCCTTCGCAACAAGCTGCTCATTAAGTGTCTTGGATAGTGCCTCTACCTCCTGCTCTTCAACGATGCCTCTTGCGAATACTACGAACTTATCGCCGCCGATCCTTCCGAATCTGCTGCCCATAGGAAATGTACTCTTTATGATCTCGGCAAATGCTGCCAGAACCTTGTCTCCCATTTCCCTGTTATAGGTATCATTTATGGTCATGAAGCTGTCTATATCAAGAACCATGAGACAGCCTCTCTTCTCAATACAGAACTGAGAGAACTCCACATTTGCGGCTTCCCTGTTCAGAACGCCTGTCAGCTTATCGATGGTGGCCTCTTCCTTAAGTCCCACAAGGGCGGACTGAATGGTAATGGCATTGCATACACGCATTACGAAAATATCAGGATCAAATGGCTTGCAGATATAGTCTGCCACACCTTCCTTAAAGCCCTGAACCTGTGCATCCGGGTTCTCATTTGCAGTAAGGAAGATGACCGGTGTTTCCACAAGTCCCAGTTCCTTTTCGTACTTTCTGAGGATGGCAAGTGTCTCAAAGCCATCCATTTCCGGCATATTTATATCCAGCAGTATCAGATCAGGGGTTCCCTTCTCCTTGATATAATTCAGCATTGCCCTGCCTGATTTAACTGCCGTAACCCTCATGTTGTAGTCGCTGAGGAGTTTTCCTGCCATCTGCAGGTTCATTTCTTCATCATCAACTATCATTACCCAACTTGCCATAGCTTTTACCCCCTATGCTTTTATAAGATTCTTGAGCTATAAGATCATTGAAAGGCCGATTCTGTTTTTATCAGCATCCACGCTGATGACCTTTACATCTACAATATCACCGACACTTACAACCTCAAGCGGATGCTTGATGAATTTCTTATTTGTGATCTGGGAGATATGAACCAGACCGTCCTGGTGTACTCCGATGTCCACAAAAGCACCGAAATCGATAACATTTCTGACGGTTCCTTTAAGGATCATTCCAACCTCCAGGTCCTTCATATCCAGAACGTCGCTTCTGAGGATCGGAGCCGGCATGTCTTCACGGGGATCTCTTCCCGGACGCATCAGCTCTTCGATGATATCAGCAAGTGTCATCTCTCCGATTCCCAGTTCCTCAGCAAGCTTTTTCTTGTCATCGGCTGTAAGCTTTTTAAGCTTTTCAGTAAGCCCGCTTGTATTTTCAGTGCCAGCGGCTGAATCCAGTTTTTCCAGAAGCTGCTTTGTTGCGTCGTAGCTCTCAGGATGTACTGCTGTTGCATCCAGAGGATTATCACCACCGCGAATTCTGAGGAATCCGGCACACTGCTCAAATGCTTTTGCACCAAGCTTCGGAACGTTAAGAAGTTCCTTTCTGTTTTTAAAGCTTCCGTTTTCTTCTCTATATGTAACTATGTTGAAGAAGCGGTGCTGATGCTGTATTCAGATCAACTCCTACCTTGTTAACCGCAGCTTCTACTACTCCTCCTAAAGCCTCACCGAGTTTTTTCTGATTCATATCATGCTGATACTGACCGACTCCGATGGACTTCGGATCTATCTTTACCAGCTCTGCAAGTGGATCCTGGACACGTCTTGCTATAGATGTTGCAGAACGCTGTCCCACATCGAACTCAGGGAATTCTTCTGTTGCCAGTGCACTTGCGCTGTATACGGATGCTCCTGCTTCGTTTGTGATGACATAGCTTACATCTTCCGGTATTTCGTGTAACAGCTCGACTATGATCTGTTCAGACTCACGGGAGGCGGTTCCATTTCCACAGGAAATAAGTGTAATGTTATATTTCTTGATCAGCTTCTTAAGTGTTGCTTTGGCCTTTGCTATCTTTTCGTCGGTTGTAGGAGCTGTGGGATAGATGACTGTTGTGTCCAGTACTTTTCCGGTTGGATCTACAACTGCCAGCTTACATCCTGTTCTGAAGGCCGGGTCCCAGCCCAGTACTGTCTGGCCTGCGATAGGCGGCTGCATGAGAAGCTGTGTAAGGTTCTTTCCGAATACCTCTATAGCGCCGTCCTCTGCCTTTTCCGTAAGCTCATTTCTGATATCTCTTTCTATGGCAGGCTGGATAAGTCTGTCATAGGAATCCATGATAGCATTTACGATAACCTGGACTGTCCATGGAACATCCGTTTCTCCCGGCTTTCCTGCATCGATCAGATATTCTGTTGCCACAGGTCCCTGAGAGGCCTTTGCATTTGCACCGCTCTCGTTCCGACGATTATTTCTTTTCTCCTTCTTCGGTGTTTCAAGCAGGAGTGCTATTTCATCCAGACCATTAATACCGCTTCTGTTGAGACTGCTCTTGGAACGGTTCTTGTCGACAGCCTTATTTTTGTCGGTTCCATTTTTCTTATCGGTTTTATCGTCTGATACTGCACCTCCGGGAAGGTACTTTGGAGCTATCAGCTGCTTCTCCAGATAGTTTGTTATCTCAAAAACAGGAGCTTCAATCTTGATGGTCAGGAACTTCTCCTTCTCACCACGGTTTATGGCAAGAACACGGTAACCGGTGATTTTCGAGATAGCTTCCTCGAAATCATAGTATGTCTCGTAAACCGACTTTTCTTCCTCGTTCTTTGCAACTGACTTGATGTTTCCTGTCTTGAAGGTCTTCTCTCTGATCCAGGTTCTGTAGTCAGCTGTATCACTTATCTGCTCGGCTATAATGTCTGAAGCGCCGCTGATGGCAGCATCTACACTGTCGATACCTTTTTCGCTGTCGATAAATGCACTCGCCTCTTCTTCCATGGTCTTTGAAGTTTCCTGCTTCATGATGATCTCAGCAAGAGGCTCAAGACCTGCTTCCTTGGCAATGGTTGCTCTGGTTCTTCTTTTTGGTTTATATGGTCTGTAAATATCCTCGAGTGCCACCATGGTCTCGGCAGCTTCTATCTCCTTCATAAGCTCGGGAGTCATTTTCTCCTGCTCTTCTATAGTGGAGATGACCGTCTGCTTCTTTTCTTCCAGATTCCTGAGATAAGTCAGTCTCTCATGAAGCTTTCTCAGCTGCTCATCGTTGAGAGCGCCTGTCTTCTCTTTTCTGTATCGGGCGATAAATGGAACTGTACAGCCTTCGTCCAGCAGATCTACCGCTGCCTGCACCTGTTCCTTTTTCACCTCTAATTCTTCACTAATCTTCTTGATAATGTCCATGATGTTACTCCTTGTTTTTATTTTATGGGTCTAAATGTTCCAGGGCCATGTTCCAAATGGGGACGGTTCTTCTATGTAACGTATATCTGTCCCTTCTGTAGCTTAGATATGTCCCTTCTGTTGCACAGAATTGTCCCTTCTGTAGCACAGAATTGTCCCTTTTAGAACATTTACTGTCTGTTATAGTAATCAATTCCACCACTGGGATTGAAATAGGTTCTTATATATCCGTCAGTGGAAACGATAACAAATTCATTTGTTGATTCGATGTAATAAACATCATCACCGTCTTCTTTTTCTATCTTGTGAAGCGCGTTAGGGTTGTTAACTACATTTGACGCTGCCTCTTCGTAAGCCCCGGCATCCTTAAAGCCCATCTCTTTCCCATGCTTTTCGTAATGGTCTTCAAGCTTTTTGTTGTTCCTGAACGTATACTCATGATCAGGGTTTGTGAGTCCTGTCGAGTTTTCAGTATCGTAACCGTCACTTGGATTCAGGTAGTTGTCCTGTTTGTTGTTGTCTGAGTTGTTTTGGTCTGGCTTGTTATTGTCTGGTTTGTTATTGTCTGGTTTGTTATTGTCTGGTTTGTTATTATTGTTCTTTTTAGACTTCTTTGATTTCTTGTTCTTCTTGGAAGACTGGGTGGTTGTTTCCATTTCAGAAGTCTCTTCGGGATTCTCCTCAGAAGTCTCATCCATAGTTTCGTCAGTTGATGCTTCCGTTGTGATCACTGTCTCGGATTCTGTCTTATTATCCATCGTCGCTTCCGTCGTCACAACAGCCACCGTTGATATCTGATCATCCGTCTTTGCTGTCCCCTCAGTTATTGATTCATCCTCTTTAATTAACACCACAAACAACCCGATAAGTATCACTAATAAGACTATCGCTGATGCAATTATGATCATGTTCTTTTTATCCATATCAATATTCCACCTTCTTAAGTCTTATACGGCTACGGAAAACAATTTCTAATGAACTCGTCACAAAAATGTGCCATTAGGGGACACTTCTACGTTACTTTGGGGACGCTTCTATGTTACTTTGGGGACGCTTCTATGTTACTTTGGGGACGCTTCTATGTTACACTGGGAACACTTCTACGTTACATAGAAGAACCGTCCCCATATGGAACATTTGCAACATTTATGAAAGGCGCCTGTCGCGTAAGCGAAGGCGCCCTGATAAACTACATCGCTGCAAAACCTGTTTTGATATCTGCTATGATATCTTCGATATTCTCAAGTCCTACTGAGAATCTGATCATACCGCCCTCTATGCCTGCTGCAACCAGCTGCTCGTCTGTAAGCTGACGATGGGTCTCACTTGCAGGATGAAGTACGCATGTTCTGATATCTGCTACATGAACTTCATTTGATGCAAGCTTCAGGCTGTCCATGAACTTCATGGCTTTCTCTCTTCCGCCCTTGATAACAAATGAGATAACACCGCATGCCTTTCCGCCGAGATATTTCTTTGCAAGTTCATGGTTCTTGTCGTCCTCGAGTGCAGGGAAGGTAACTGACTCAACATACTCACTCTGCTTCAGGAACTTAGCTACCTCAAGAGCATTCTGGTAATGTCTCTCCATACGGATCGGAAGTGTCTCAAGTCCCAGGTTGAGAAGGAATGCCGAATGTGCTGCCGGATAGCATCCGAAGTCTCTCATCAGCTGCATACGAGCCTTAAGGATGTATGCCATTTTTCCGTAATCAGCAACATAGCGTGTTCCGTGGTAGCTCTCATCCGGTTCAACAAGTTCCGGGAAGTTTCCATTTGTCCAGTCGAACTTACCGCTGTCGACGATCATACCGCCGCCCTGTACTGCGTGTCCGTCCATGTACTTTGTTGTTGAATGAACAACGATATCCGCACCAAAGTCAAATGGTTTACATAATATCGGTGTTGCAAAGGTATTGTCGACGATGAGAGGTACTCCCTTCTCATGTGCGATATTTGCAAATCTCTCTATATCAAATACTGTAAGTGATGGATTGGCAAGTGTCTCACCGAATACACATTTTGTGTTTGGCTTGAAGGCTGCCTTGATCTCCTCGTCAGACATTTCCTGATTTACGAAGATACACTCGATGCCCAGCTTCTTCAATGTGTAAGCGAAAAGATTGATTGTTCCACCGTATATCTCAGAAACAGAAACAAAGCTGTCGCCTGCCTGTGCGATATTAAGAATTGAAAGAAGTGATGCAGCCTGACCTGATGATGTAGCCATTGCTCCCACACCACCCTCGAGCTGATTGATTTTCTCTTCAACCGCCATAACAGTCGGGTTTGCAAATCTCGAATAAATAAGAGCCTTTGTAGGGTCATCGAATACATCAGCAATGTCCTGTGTTGTATCGAATCTGTAGGTCGTACTCTGTACGATTGGTACTACTCTCGGCTCAGTATTTCCGGGTGTGTAACCCGAGTGCAAACATTTTGTTTCATCTTTCATTTTTATTGTATCCTCCTGATAATTATTTCTTTAGTTCGTAATATAAATACACTTCGATATTTTACCACTAAAATAATGATTTGTGAAGTGTCGCGATGGGATTGAGCCATATGGGGACGGTTCTTCTATGTAACATTTTGCCTCTCATATATACAACCCGTACTCCACAAATCGATACCACTCATATTTTTCACAAAAAATGAAATTAGCGCTATACTGTAAACCATTACAGCTAGCGCTAATACCACTTCATTGACATGCACGTTGGACTATACTTTTTCCTAATCCGGTAAGTCGACTTATCTGATTATAGGATAGTCCACATTCATTCAATTTTCTAAGTGCCGAATCACGTGCGATCTTATCGTAAAGTTTGAGATCATTACCACTACTTATTTCCAATGTACTTAGCATTACATTTCTGGCCCACGTATCATCATGCGGTCTCGAATTGTACTCCATGCATTCATCATCATTAACAGACTCAAGAAAATGATAATACTTCTCAAAACCTCCGCACAACTGAATGGCAAGTGAAGCGTCAACAAACTCATTTTGCTTTTGACTAAGATGATAACTACTCCAGCGATACTCACTAATACTGCTTATACCCGCTTTCACGGGATTATTCAGTATATACCTCAAAACCGTCAAATAATAACGATCATTGAAAACCTGTTCAGACTTGAATCTATCCTGAAACAAATGTCCGGTTCGAGAATATTTCTTATTATAATAATTGGAATATGAAATCCCAATTTTCTTCATGAACAACGAAACCGATTTGTCCTCATAATAAACCAGCAAATGAACGTGATTATCCATCAGACAATAAGCATTTATCTTAATATCCAATTCATCCGAGTATTTTCTGAGTAGTTTCAGGTAATACTGGTAGTCCTGCTCATCCTCAAAAATTATCTGTTGACTTATTCCTCTTTCAATTAAATGAACGTACCCCTTTGTGTCAATTACTCTTCCGATTCTTGGCATGTTCCTCCTTCCTGTATCCTTAAGCGTGGGAAAGGAAAAAGAAAAATTTAATCTAATAAATCGTATCACATAATTAATCAAAAAGCACCTATTTCACGTAACATTCAAAAAATGTGCCATTGGGGACACATCTATGTTACAAAAGGGACAGTTCTACGTTACATAGAAGAACCGTCCCCATATGGCACATTGAATCTTTTACCTGTGATCTCCTGAGTATTTTACATATGCATCGGTGTAGCCAAGTCCCTTTGCTGTTTCCAAAGCACCGTTTGCATCTGATTCATTTGTATACATTCCAAGTGATACTACGTAATATGGTTCAGAGTTGAGGTTTGACCAGTCTGTTGTTAGGAATACAAGTGCAGTCATGCCGCTTACATTTGCCGCAAAGTTGTCTGCGTCGGCTTTATCCTTTGCCCCGTAAACCCACACGCCGTAAAATGGAGAATTCATGGAACTTGTTGGTGGTTCCTCAGCAGCCTCTGTTACTGCTTCGGTAGCTGCCTCCGTTACTGATTTTTTCGGTGGTGTATATGATGCATCAGCGTAAACTGATCTGTCATCATGATTCCAGAAAATCATGCATGGAAGATTATGAAGATCAAGTATTGATGCATACAGGCCACTCTTAAGATAATGCTTTACATCTTCCGGCAGCATATTTATAGGGAAGCCTTTATCATAAAATGTTATTTCTCCGTCCTTTTCAAAATAAGCCGCCCCGGATTCTACCTTTGCCGAGTATATAAGATCTTCATTATCTGTATCAAGCGGTCCAAACTTTCCCGAATAATTCATAGAGGATTCAGTTTCCCCCCCACTTACTGTATATCCATCAAATGAACCATCATCATTTATTGTTAATTCGTCGCTCCATTCAAGCGCAAACACACTTCCCACAACCTTGAAGGTTTTTCCGGCTACAAGTTCAAAGGATTTATCACTTGCTGTTTTTGCCGTAGAACTGCTGTTCATTTTGGAATCCTCATCAACCCTGTCTGCCCCGGCATCTGCATTTTCCCCGGTAGTAGCCTCAGTTACTGCCTCTGTTGTTTTTTTGTCTCTATCCGATGTTTCATCCGCTTTCCTGCCACAGCCGGTGACAAATATCATTAACAGTAATGATAATGAAAAAACCTTTGCAAGATATTTCTTATTAAAAATAATCCTTTTTTCTGACATACAATGTTCTCCTCTATTTTTTAAGATTCTTGAGCTGATTCGCTTCACTCAGAATGACAATTATTAATAATTGTACCATATAATCTCCCCATTGTCCTGTTAAAGGAAGCCATGGCGGCGTCTTTATCATTTGCCTTCCAGGACGAAGGTGGAACTTCTTTTGGAAGTGGTATGATACAATAGCCGTCGTCATCCAGTTCTACCCACGTGGGTATAGGATGGATATCGCCTGCTTCAACCTTTCCGTCAGCTGATCTGGTAAATGTTAACAGAAGCAATACTCCGTCTTCAGTGTATCCGCGATGCTTGTCCGAAGAAAGCAGTCGGGCACGCTGGTTTGACAAGTGATTTCCACTTGAGTAAAGACAAATAGTTTTATGCCCCTTGGAATTTGTCAGAATATCAAGCTTCTGAACCACATGGGGGTGTCCGCCAAGTATGGCATCGAAACCCATTTCCGAAAGCTGACATGCTATTTTTTTCTGAATCTCACACGGATAGTCTTCATACTCATTTCCCCAGTGAATGAAAATGATCTTTACATCAACACTTTCACTATTCATGTATTCAAGATCAGCCTCCAGCTTTTCATAGAACTCATCCAGCAAATCATAATTATAAACCGCAACTTTATTCTTTGCTTCATCACTCAGCTCAACACAGTTTAATGATATCTTTCCGTCATTATATTCACGGGTGTCATAGGTATAACATACCATGCCGAAACGAATGCCGTTTATTTCTCTGATAAATACAAAGGACTCGTTTTCATCTCTCCGGGTACCAAGCTGAACCATCCCACACTTATCAAGTACGTCCATTGTTCTCATCATTCCGTAATAACCCATATCATTTGTATGATTGTTTGCCATGAGACATCCATTAACACCGGCATCCTTCATTGCAAGGACAATTTCATCCGGACCGTTGAATAAAGGATATCCCCTATACGCACCCGACTCTGGACCGCCAAGAGCGAACTCAAGATTTACAAACATCAGATCGGCCTGCTTATAATATTCAGATATAGACGAAAAAACGTAAGAAAAATCAAAACTATCTCCATCTCTATGTCTGTTCAGAAGCGAGACATGGGGTATGATGTCACCGGCAACCCCTATAACAGCCTTGGAAATATCATCGTTTTTATTCATAAATATCTCCTTAAAAAATAAGTCAACAGGTACTGCCCCATTGACTTATTTCATTTATTTTTTATCAAGTATATCAGTCGAAGTGGTTATAGTCTGATTCGGCTGTATTATCTGGCCTGCCTGATTTGCCTGAGCCGCCTGACTTGCCTTTTCCTCAAACATCTTTAAGCTTTCCTGAGCCTTTTTCTCAGCCTTTTTATCCATTTTCTTTATGGTTTCCTCATCCAGCACATCGTCCGGCGTGAGGTCAAATTCATCTAACAGCTCTTCCTGACTGAGTCGTGTATATATGTGGGTTCTGAACAGCGCATATACTACTGAAACGATAGGGATGAAAATAATCATTCCTATGATTCCGAAAAGGCTACCACCTACTGTAACTGACAGCAGTACCCAGATTCCGGGAAGTCCCACCTGACTTCCGACAACTCTCGGGTAGATCAGATTTGACTCTATCTGAATAAGTATAATAAATGCGATCACAAATACAAGTGCTTTTGTGGGATCTACCGTAAGGATCAGAAGTGCTCCGAATACACATGCTATAAAGGATCCTACTATCGGAATAAGAGACATGATAGCAATAAGAACACTTATCAGCAGTGCATATGGTATTCCCAGTAATGTGTTTGCCACGCTGAATATACCGCAGATAATGATTGCCTCTGTACACTGACCTGCTATAAAGTTTGCAAATGTCTGACTTGTTACTCTCGCAATATTACCCACTGCCCCGGCATTCTTCTTTCCGAAAAATGCATATGAAACCTTCTTAAGGTTTTTAAGAAGTGTTTCCTTCTGAGCAAGGAGATAGATGGAAAATACAAATCCCAGGATTGCTGTAACAACTACGGAAACTATACTTGTAACGGCATTTATTCCGCCCTGTACTATAACACTGATATAATCCTTCAGGTAATCAGTGAGTTTCTGCAGGAAGTTCTGCCATTCACCGGCAAAATTGTTAATTGCATTTAAAATCTTCGGCTGGTTGGCAAACTTTTCTTCAGCCCATTTTGTCAGATTCTTAACTCCGTTGGGGATACTCTGAACAAGCTGTGTAAATGTTTCAACTATCTGAGGAATAAATATCGACAAAATAAGTGTAACCACTACTATGGTTAAAACTATTGTAACAACAAGTGCTATAGCTCTTCTGACACCATCCCATTTGGGAGCTCCGTACTTTTCCTTATTCTTAAAGAGATGCTTTTCTATAGCACTCATAGGAACATTAAGTACAAAGGCTATACCGAGTCCCAGTACAAAGGGGAAGAAGACTTCAAAAAGTCTGACCAGAATATTCCATATAAAATCTATATTAAATATAATTATAAAAATGATTATAAGTGCAGTGCCTGTAAAAATCTTTTTCTTAACATCTTCATCTTTAAAGTACTTCACTACCCATACCTCACTAATGAAAAAAAAGTCTTACGAATCTATTTTAGCATCTTTTGAGTTTTCTTCAATATATTTTCTACGTGGTGCCACTTCCGTACCCATAAGTGTACTGGTGATGGAGGAAGCTTCGGCACGGCTTGAGATCATAACCTGCTTCAGCACACGATGCTCAGGATCCATGGTGGTTTCGAAAAGCTGGCTAGCATCCATTTCACCAAGACCTTTGTAACGCTGGATAAGGAACTTGCCCTTATGCTCTTTTCTGTACTTCTCAAGCTCATCATCAGAGTAAAGATATTTTACTTTCTTACCCTCGCCGACTCTGTAAAGCGGCGGAATGGCTATATAGATATGTCCCTCAGTTATAAGCTCAGGGTAAAATCTATAGAAAAATGTGAGCAGAAGCGTTGCGATATGTGCACCGTCCACGTCCGCATCAGTCATTATGATTATTTTGTCATAATTCAGCTTCTCGATATCGAAGTCATTTCCGAAGCCCTGGGAGAAACCGCATCCGAAGGCATTGATCATAGCCTTTATCTCGGCATTTTCAAGGACCTTGGTAACGGGAACCTTTTCTACGTTCAGAATCTTACCACGAAGAGGCAGTATCGCCTGATACTTTCTGTTACGTGCAGACTTGGCTGAACCGCCGGCGGAATCACCCTCGACTATGAATATCTCACATTTGTCTGACTCGCTGCTCTCCTGACGTACAAGCTTTCCATTTCCTTCAAAGGAGAACTTGTTCAGATTTATCTTGGTCTTGTTCTTGGCTTTTTCTTTGGCAGTCTCAACAGCTCTGTCAACGATATCCTTCAGAACCTCGTAGTTACGGTCAAAGTAAACAGTGAGCTGCTCTCTCATTATTGCATCAACAGCCTGAGTTACATCAGTGTTAGAAAGTCTTGTCTTCGTCTGTCCCTCAAACTGCGGATCCGGATGCTTGACGGAAACTATGGCCTGAATTCCATTTCTGATATCAGCACCTGAAAGGTTTGAATCCTTCTCTTTCAATACGCCCATCTCATTACGGGCATAGTTATTGATGATCTTCGCAAATGCAGTCTTATATCCCGTAACATGGGTACCACCCTCGGGGTTAGTAATGTTATTTGTGAATCCGATGACATTTTCGTCGCCATCCTCTGTGCATACGAAAACGATATCGGCTTCGATACCATTTTTCTCACCCTTCAGTGAAACAACAGGAGAAGTTTTGGTGAGGTCCTTGGATATGTCCTCAACAAATGCACTGAGTCCGCCCGGCTCATGGAATACCTCCGGCTCGTAACCATCCCTTTTATTTTCAAATGTTATTGTAAGCTCAGGGTTCAGATAGGAAGTCTCCTTAATCCTCTGACGGATGGCACTGGACTTGAACTTCACCGTCTCGAATATTGTGTCATCCGGATAAAGAGTAACCCTTGTACCTGTCTTCTTTGCAGGAACTGCAGGCTCGCTGGGAAGCAGCCCGTCGATAAGCTTTGTCTTCGGCTTTCCGTACTCGTAGGTATCGTGGTATACATTTCCATCACGATATACATCAACTATGAGCTTCTTTGAAAGCGCGTTTACTACAGCAGAACCTACACCGTGGAGACCACCGCTTATCTTGTATACGGAGTCGTTGAACTTACCTCCAGAATGAAGCACTGTGAAGACGACTCTTTCCGCACTCTTCTTTTCAGTGGGGTGCAGATCCACGGGGATACCTCGTCCATCATCCTCTATAGTGGCCGAGCCGTCCTCATTCAGTGAAACATATATATTTTTACAATAACCGGCCAGATGCTCATCCACTGCATTATCTATAATCTCCTGCACCAGATGATTAAGTCCGGTTCTTCCCGTACTTCCGATATACATACCCGGTCTCAGTCTTACCGGTTCAAGTCCCTTCAGGACCTTTATGGATTCGCTATCGTATGCGTCGTTTTTCTTACTTGCCATTTCCTCAACCTTTCATATGGGGACTATTATTTCTTATTTCCCTTGCCGCCTCGTTTCACGGCTTTCATATCGGAAAGAAGCTTTCCGTTAAACTCGGTTTCGTTTCCGCCTGAAACTGCTGTTACAACATAGTCACCGCGTCTCAGCGCTATAAGTGTTACACCACCGGCGCCTTTACCCTGAACCGGAAGCTCATCGCTGCGTACCTTGATGGAGTAACCGTTGTTTGTTTCGGCAACTACATACTCGCCTTCATAACCTACGTAAGCAACGCCGGTCTTCATAGCCTGAGAATCCTTACGGGAGGTATCGAACTGTGCTGCACTTACACGCTTTGCCTTACCCTCTACTGTTACAAACACGAGGTTCGGCTCAGGTGCGGTTCCTCGATTTGCTTCAATGATTGCCTTTGCAGTTTCACTGTCAGGATTGCCTGCAGGATTCATCTCGGAAACATTCATCATCGCCACCACATCTGCTGTATGGCTCATTCCGCAGAACTCAAATATCTGGATACCCTTATCGGTGATCCTGAACTTCTTATCCTTCTTTGTCTGCTTCTTCAAAATGTCTGACACCTTAATGATATGCACCATTCCCTCGCTGTCGAAAATGGCAATCCTATCGGTTGACATAACATTTAAATCGAACTTTCTTACAACGTCCGGATTCTTTTCAAATACACTTCTCGGTGCAGACTTGATATAGAAGAATCTGTCCAGAAGGATTGTCTCCTCAGTTGCGACAACCTTCTCCTTCTCAACTGTTACTTCGCCCAGATTCTCGATCACGGACATACGCGGAACACCGTACTTTTTCTTCAGTTCCTCGATATCTGAGATCATCTGCTTTTTCATGGCAGTCCTGGACTTAAGCAGCTTCTCGTACTTTGCAATCTTCTTCTGAGCTTCCTCCAGCTCCTTCTTCAGGATGTCCACTTCCAGACCAATGAGCTTCTGGAGTCTCATGGCCAGGATTGCGTCTGTCTGCTTCTCAGTAAAATGGAGTTCCTTCGCATCAGCTATGGAGCCCTTATATCTGAACTTGATATTATCTGTCTTACCAAACATGAGACATTCCTTAGCTTCCTTTGTTGTGGAAGAACCACGGAGTATCTCGATAATGAGGTCAATCACATCAACCGCCTCAAGAAGTCCCTCTTTAACCTCACGCACATCCAGCTGGTCAGCAAGAAGTCTCTCATACTTTGCGGTATAGACCTCCCACTTATAGCCGGTATAAGTCTCAAGTATACGGCGAAGTCCCATTACCTCAGGCTTCTTGTTATAAATACAGTTCATGTTTACACTGTAGTTCTCTTCAAGGCCAGCCTTCTTATATAACAGATTCAGTATCTTATCTATCTCTTCATCGGTGGTGCCCTTCTTCACATCTATAGCCAGGCACTCTCCGTCCTTATCACCACGATCAGCGATATCCACTACTGCAGGAAGCTTGCCCTGTCTTACCAGATCTGCAACTGTGTTCAGGAACTTCTCGGTGGAACCGATCATTGTATATGGAATCTCTGTCACGCAAATGGAACGCCTGCCTCTACCTGCATCACGTATCTCAACCTTCCCGCGGACCTTCAGTCTTCCGAGACCTGTCTCATATATCTGAAGAAGTGTATCCCGGTCTGCATTAATGATTCCGCCCGTTGCAAGGTCCGGACCTTTAACTATCTCCAGCAGTTCCTCTGTGGTAATGTCCGGGTTCTCGAGATAAGCTATCTCAGCATCCGCAACCTCATTAAGGTTATGCGTAGGTATATTTGTTGCCATACCAACGGCAATTCCCGTAGCACCGGATGTCAGCATATTTGGTACAAGAAATGGAATATGAACCGGCTCTTCCTCCGTACCGTCGAAGTTCGGCATAAACTCGCAGTACTTAAGGTCCTTAAGTCCCTCCTCCGAATACTTGGCAATACGTGCCTCTGTGTAACGCATGGCAGCTGCACCGGAACCGGACAGATCACCGAAATTTCCGTGAGGATCAACCAGCGGTATGGGAAGCTTCCAGCTCTGAGCCATATTTACAAGACACTCATATATGGAGCTGTCACCGTGGGGATGATATTTACCCATGGTATCACCGACTATACGCGCACACTTACGGTGCGGGCTGTCAGACTTTGTCAGCTCCGAAAGGGAATAAAGAACTCTTCTCTGAACAGGCTTCAGACCATCCTTGACATCGGGAAGCGCACGCTCCGTGATGACGGACATGGCATAGTCCACATAGTCCTGCCCCATCTCTTCTTCGTAATCTATAGTTTTGATAGTTTCCATGTTTTACTCCTGTTTTATTAATAAGATTCTTCGGGCGTCGCCCTCAGAATGACAATTCCAAAACCACTGAATGTCAAATCAAAAGAACAGTGAAGCCTAAAACCCCACTGTTCTATAATTTAGCACATATTGTGTTGAAAAGTAAAGCATATACTTTACTTTGCGTTTTTTCTTAATAATCCCGACATCATGCCTGTCTGTACATCTCGGCATATAAACCATTTTTAGTAATAAGCTCATCGTGGGAGCCTACTTCCTTTATATCTCCGTCCTTCATGAAGATAATCTTGTCCGCATTCTTGATGGTAAACAGCCTGTGGGCAATCATAAAGCATGTTCTTCCCTCCATAAGCTTTTCCATAGCACGGGCGATAAGGTACTCTGTACGGCTGTCCACCTGACTGGTAGCCTCATCAAGGATCAGGATCTTAGGATCCGAAAGAACGCATCTTGCAATAGAGATAAGCTGCATTTCTCCGGCGCTAAGAGCCGAATTCTCAGTAGAAATATAAGTATCGTAACCATCAGGCAGCTTACGTATTATATCGTCGCAGTTTGCAATCTTTGCCGCCCTGACTATGTCATCCATGCCGGCTCCGGACTTACCATAGCCTATATTTTCAGCAATAGTCCCATCAAATATCCATGAATCCTGAAGAACCATACCGAAGGCACTTCTAACCTCGGAAACATCAATATCTGCTATATTCTTATTATCAATTTTTATCTTACCATCATTTATATCATAGAAACGAAGTAATAGATTGATAAGTGTGGTCTTTCCAGCTCCGGATGGTCCTACTATAGCTATGGTTGAACCGCCTGTTGTTTCAAATGAAACATCCTGCATCAGTGTCTTTTCAGGAATATATCCGAATCTTACATGATCAAATGTTACATTTCCTTCAAGACTGTTAACATCAAGCTTTTCAGTACTCTCCTCCACCGGCATCTCTTCCTCAGCAAGGAAATCGGTTACTCTACCCATTGCAGCGGATGCTTCAAGTATGGAATTGATGGATGATGCAATGGAAGTCATTGGAGAATTCAGCATATTTCCATAGAAGAGAAAAGCCTGAAATTCACCGATAGTAAGGTTTCCTTTTATCATCATATTTCCACCAATGAGACATAAGAGAATAAATGAAACATTGTTGGAAAGAGAACCTATAGGTATCATGAAACCAGCAACAAATCTGGACTTTACATATTCTTTATAATACTGCTTATTAAGGCGGTCAAATTCCTTCTGCTTCTCATCTGCGCAGTCAAAGGAACGTATTATCATATGATTAGAGCAAGTGTCAGAGACAAATGCATTCATATCCCCCTGAGTATTCATCTGGGCAGCAAAAAGTTTTGTTGTCATCTTGCTTATGGCCAGCATAAGCATAAGTGTAAGCGGCAGAGTCACCACATAGATAAGTGTAAGCTTCCAGTTAGTGACCAGCATCATAACAAATATACCCACAAGAAGAACAGTCTGCCCAAGCAGTGTAGGTACAGAGGACTCAAGTGCCGTTCCCACCGTAAGTATATCCGTTGAAGCAACAGCCTGGATATCACCTGCCGGATGGGTATCAAGATATCCCAGTGACAGTCGGTTAAACTTTTTAGCAGCCTTATTTCTCAGCCTTTCAGAAAGGGTCTGTGACATAAAAACCATGTTCTTCTGTACAAATCCATCAATTCCATTTCCAAAGAAATAAAGCACTGCAGTAATAACACATAATGTGATAACCAAGCTCATGTTAAGTACACCGCTTGATACATACTCAGATAATTCATCCGTTATCTTACCCGATACCTTTGGTGCTGCTGCCAGTCCTATCTTCCCCAGTGATGTAATGATTAAAGTGAATATCAGCAGTCTCTTTTTATCAGGAATATTTGAAAGGATTTCTTTTATGAGGGAATGCTTTTTTTTGCTTTTATTCATTTCACTCATTTTTCTTCCTCCGTATGGCACTGAATGCGATATATCTCCTGATACTCCTGGCATGTCTCCAGCAGATCCTTGTGTGTTCCTTCTCCTGCCACTCTTCCCTTCTCAAGAACGATTATCTTATCTGCATCACGTACATTACTGATCTTCTGCGATACGATAATAACAGTTTTATCCGCAAGCTCTGTTTGTATTGCATGTCTTACCTTCTGTTCCGTCTCAGCATCCAGTGCAGAAAGAGTATCATCAAACAGATAGATAGCAGCATCCTTAGCAAATGCACGGGCAAGTGAAAGCCTCTGTCTCTGACCTCCGGATACATTCATACCATTCTGAGCCATCTTTGTATCTATTCCTTCAGGCATATTCTGAACAACTTCACTGAAGCACGAAAAATCAAGAGCATGTCTTATTCTTTCTTCCGAAACAGTTTCATCATAACAGGATACATTTGCACGGACCGTGTCATGGAATATCATAGCCTTCTGTGTTGCGTAGGAAATGTTTTTCCTGAGATAATCCGGATCCATATCCCTGATGCTTACTCCATCAATAAGTATATCTCCGAAGTTCATTCTGTATAAGCCCTGAAGCAGATTCAGCAAGGTGGTCTTTCCACTACCGGTAGCTCCTATTATGGCAGTTGTCTTTCCGGCTTCAGCATGAAATGTAAGATCAGCTATAACCTGTACTGCTCCGGTATATCCGAAAATGACATTCTGGAACTCAATATCACCACGACTTATCTTTCCTACGCTGTCTTTTTTAATCCTGTTCTTTACATTTTCACTCTGTTTTTCTTCTTCAGAAACATAATCAAGTATTTCAAGAATTCGCTGGGAAGACACTGAAACCTTTGGTATGAGATTTACCATTACAGGTACAACTGCAAGGCTGGCAATAAAATAAGTCAGGTAACTGAAAATAAGCAGCAGATCACTTACAGAAGTGATTTTCTGCTTTATCTGTTCAGTACCTATAAGATATATAATGACCACAGTCCAGTTCATGATAATAAGAGATATGGGAGAAAGGAAGTTTATCCTTTTATTCGCCTCGATGTTTGTATCGAAGACTGCCTTATTTGCCTTCTCCATCTTCTCTTCTTCGAAGTCCTGATTACCATATGCTCTTATGGTTCTTGCTCCTGTAAGCTTTTCCTTAACAAGAAGATTTATATGATCAGTATTCTCCTGAACCTGCTCAAAATACGGTTTTGACTTTGCTCCCATCATTATCATGATCACAATAGTAATCACAAATGCAACCAGAAGAATAAGCGCCAGAAGTGGATTCATCATAAATATAAGTATAAGCATACTTACAATGATAAACGGCACCATAAGGCTGCTTCGGCACAGATTAATAACAAGGGTCTGAACCTGTATCATATCAGACATAATTCTTGTCAGCAGGGACGAACCTCCGAACTTTGAGACATCCTGAGGAAGAAGACTATACACCTTCTGTATACAGTCACGTCTTGCTTCGCAGACAACGCCGGCAACTATCCTGGCGCTGACATATGAGGTGACAACAGTACAAAGTATTGCTACCACGGTAAATATAGCCATTCTGATGCTGGTACTTTTTATATAGTCCATATCAGCATTTGCAACACCCTGATCTATTATGTTTTTCATGTCCTTCATTATGATGAATGTCTGAACATAAACCTGCAGACCAACAAATAAGAGATTAATTATAATCTCGGGGATATGATGTTTTAAATATCTCCCCAGTAATCGAAACATTTTGCTGCTCCTTTTTAATCTTTGGTATTTCTTCCAAGCAGTGCATCAAACACACCCTTGATATTTGATCTGGTCACATCTGATGGCTTCTTATACTTCGCATAAGCCATTGCTTTTCTCTCCATAATGTCACAAAAAAGCTTTCTGATGGACTCTGTATTCATTCGTTCGCCGCCATTTTGCTTCTGAATGACAGTAAATATCTTATTCTCCGCCGCCATTTCATCAGTGTATTTATCAAGCGGATAGGTAGTAAAATATGAATATTCGCTATCAGTATGAGTGACAAGCGGGATTATATCAGCCTTTATTATTTTTCCGTCCTTTACTCTTATATCCGCCATACCTCCGAGAAATGTTCCCGGAGTCACCTGACAGGATATAAAGTTACCAAGAGAATACATACATGGAACTACTCTTCCATCGGAAGTTGTTATATCCTCTTTATACTGTAGAACATGAGGATGGGTTCCGATAATCATATCTGCTCCACACTCAGCAAAAAACTCAGCCCACTCCTTCTGTGAACAAATAGGTTCATAGAGATATTCAACTCCCCAGTGCGGAAGAACGATCACAAGATCTGCTTTCTTTTTTGCTCTGGCTATCTGAAAACGGATAAGCTTTTTATCCTTCTTTCGCATACGGTCAACTGCATAAGGTTTTCCAAAAGGCATAGGATGATAATTCATAGGTCCGGTAAGATTGATAAGTGCAACATTTATATCACCGGCACGAAGTATTTTAAGCTTCCTTGCATCCTCGGCTGAGGTATGAAGTCCCAGCACTGCAGTCTTAGGATACTTTTTCCATATGGAAAGTGTATCTTCAATTCCCTTGTAGCCTTTATCCAGTGAATGATTTGAGGCATGAAGAACCGCTCTGAAACCTGCCCTTACTATGGAATCAGCCAGTTCTGCCGGACTACCAAAAAAAGGAAATGAGCTTATCTTCTTTCTGTCACTTACAAGAACTGTTTCCTGATTTATTATTGCTATATCGGCCTCCTGAACCAGATCCTTTACCCCTTCAAACATCTGGTCAAAATTATAGTTTTCTCCATCAAATGCAGCATCATTTAACTGCTTGTGGATGAGGTCATCTCCTACCATACGGATTATATATTCTGACATTATGCCTCCTCCTTCTCCACATAAGGAGTCTTTCTGCAAACCGGAACCTTAACCTGGGTTTTGTTAGCTTTATCCTTGGAATACTCCTTGAAAACAGCTTCCTCCCAGCCCTTGGGCATTATCTTTACTTCCGGCATTTTCAGTGCCCAGTCACGATAAATATTATACTCAGAATGGGTTTTTCTCATATAAGAATCAACTAATTCTGATAAACCTTCTTTGTCCTTTTCACTTATCTCACCTGCCGGTTCTATATATATAATATATTTGTACTGCTCCGGATCAGGATAAACCTGCACGTACTTCGCAGTAAAACGTTCTGACACAGCTTCAGTTATCATTGAACGAAGCTTCACACCATATAGCTTTTCCTGAGCCAGATTTGCTATATCACCGGCTTTCGTCAGGAAGTGAAGCATTGGAGTAGTTCCTATAAACCCATCGATATGCACTATGTCATGAATCCGATATCTGTATAGTCCTGAGTTTGTGGTAAGAAGAAGCTCATAGTCCTCTCCTTCCTTAACCTCATGAGCCATCAGAGGTTCTCCTTCGTCTAATGGTAAAAACTCATAGAAACATGTATATGAAAGCAGTGCGCCAGCTGGTGTTTCTGTATCAAGTGTTATATTTATTTTAGCTTCACTTGAACCATAACCCAGATCCATAAATTTCACCTTATCGGAAAGCATCGGACGAAGGGTTTCGACATTTACACCAACAGAACCACCTAGCCAGAAGGATGCCGCCTTCATATCAGGCCAGTAATACTTAGGTATAAATCGATCCTTCTTTCTAAGCTCTTCAAGTTCTGCTGCTCTCTCAGGTGCAGGAACCAATACATTCTTAAGAACCTTACGTACCTCATCAGGTATTTCAAGCTTGCAGGAACCCGTGCGGATATCCTCTATCAGTTCCTCAGCATGGTCGATTCCGTATTTAAGGACAGTGGTCATAAATGCGGCATTGTTACCCATAAGTACAGTTACATTTTTATATACAAGGGAAACTCTCATTACTATATAATTATAATCATCACCCTCATAATAATTTGGTAAAATGGCAGGTAGTGCAAGAATATCAGAACTATCCGAACTTTCTATAGTTGCAGTCCGCCCTGAAGCTGATCCGTAGGGTATCCCTCCCTCTGTATACTCATTTGAAAGTGTACTTGTGAGAGCGAAAACTTTCATATCCTTTGAAAGGAATTCTGTCATCAAATCACAGGCAACTGCTTTTTCAAGATTTTTTGCTTTTCCTATCAATTCACGGCATATTGTATCACGGGAGCTCTCAGGGACAAGCTTTACAACACTTGTTGTTCCAGTGGTTTCATAAAAGTACTGGGCTTTCCCTGGAAAAAGCACATCTTCTTTTCCCTGTTCCAGTGCTTTCATGTCATCATGATAATCATCCCATTCTGAGATAGGAACGCACTTACGATACCCCTTTATTCCATTGATTTTCGAGAAATGATGTTTCTTTCCAAACTCAGTATTCTCATTGGCTCTGAGTATTTCATACAGCACAGTTTTCTGAACGAGCTCGCAGTCTTTAAAAAGACGGCTCTGCATACGATAAAGTGACGGCTGGCTCATATTATTAAGGAGTGATGCCATCTGCTCATTTTTTGCACTTTTCAAAAAATCTGAAAACTTCCTGTCTGATACAGGTATTCTGAACAAAGCCTTTGCAGCTTTAGCTTTTAATGCTGCTTTCATTTTATTTGTATCCATTCAACTACTCCTCCACAAATAATAAAACGATCTTTAATCCGTTTCCTTCAGTCCAAAGAAGAAATCATGTTTTATCGGTGTATCTATGACTCTGACAGGTTTCAGCTGATTTGGAGAGGTCCCCTTCATCACCATAATATCTCGATATAATTGATATGTCTGTTGCTGAACCAGTACAAGCTCAGTCTTTCCAAGCACACCTGTACGGATTTTTTCGCCAAAGGAAGGATTGGCTGTCATCATTTTTTGTTCGAGCACATTTCTTAATTGCTCACGTTTTTTCATTGAAATAGTATCAGGTAATTCAACAATAAATGTATAATGTCCCGGCTCGGTAGATGTGTCAGCATAAATACTAAAATCATGAATATCTAATCCGGTTTCCTTTTCTGCCTGCTGTATTGACCAGTCCACAACTTCTCCGTTTGTCTTCTCACCGGCTATAGAAACCACCTGATTCTTTCTGTATACAAATTCAAGCATCGGAGCCTGATTATAGAAGCCTGTAACACGGACAACGTCCTTTATTCTATATCGATAGAATCCAGAAAGATTAGTGATCACGATCTCATATTTTTCACCCTCTTCCAGCTGATCAATAGTGAGAGTTTCTGTTTCATCCTCAGCATCCGCAGGAATAAACTCATAAAATCCACCGTTAGGAATAAGGACATATGATGTGTCACCTACATGCCTGGCTGTCGCAAAAAGTCCTTCAGAAGCCGCATAAGACATATTAGCGAAAGGCACATTTTTTCCAGTGTACATTCTCATTTTTTTGTAATAGGTAAAGAATCCACCGGTACCTATAGCTGCTACAAATTTAATCTCCGGCCAGATTCTCGGAATGATTTCCTCCTTGCCTTTTTTGAATTCCCTATAAAGCTTTCTTGCTCTTTGGGGGTTTGGTTTTAACATACTTTCAAATTTCTCACGCCACACCTCTGGCATTTCGATCTTTTTATCTATTCTTCCGTAGTGTATGTCTCTGCAAAGCATTTCCCAATTATTACATATATAGTCCATTTCATCTACAACAGCAGTCATAAATGCGCCGTCAATAAATGATATATCTTTTCTTTCCAGGGCGAACCTTGCACGAAGATATTTGAGATTCATATCAGCCTGTGGAACAATTACATCCCACGGAGGTGATATAAAGTACTTAGCAAAATCTTTAACCTGTTTCATTATATTTCCGGATATAGCACCTTTGGGAATACCAAATTTTGTCTCAGAGAATTTCATCTGAATCATATTGAAACCAAATTTGGTCATAAGCGTCTTTCCGGTAGTATTACGGTAGTATTCATCAACAGAGCCAAAAACCATACCTGTTCCGAAAGTCTTATATTTTTCAAGTTCATCTTCTGAAACAGGAATGTATTTAGGAACTCCTATGCTGCCTGAACTTACTGCATAGTGAACCGGTCTGCTAACCGATAACAGATTACCCTCATCTTTTTTCACCATGCGTTCTATATAAGGGGCATAAGTATCATAGTCAGATAAAGGAACTTTTTTCTTATAATCCGCTATGCTGTGTATATCTGCAAAACCATATTTCTGCCCGTATTCAGTATCCTTATTTTCATCAAGAAGTCTCATCAGGGTTTCTTCTGATATTTTTACTGCATCCTTACTCATATCATCTAAAGCGCGAACAGACTTTCTTCCGTTATGAACCATCATACGATTAATTGCAGTAGTCATTAATGTACCTTTAACACCTGTTTTTATTAACTTAAAACCCATACAACTAATTCCTTTCCATGGTCTTATTCCATAATTATAAAACATCACCTATAAAAAAAGCAAAAACCATTTTTACTATACATCAGACAGCACCATCTGAACCACTGCTTTGTAATCAGCAAGTCTGGAAGTCTTGAGCACTTCCTTCAGCTGCCTCTCTGACAAGCCTAGTCCCTTGGCAAAGTATACCCAAAGCTCCTTCATCTTCATGACAACCTGCTTTTCGCTCGTCATCTCCTGCTTATAGTTCTCGGTAATCTCACTCATAAACTCTTTGAAAAGCTTTTTGTCAAAAGAAGCTTCTTGTCCTTTCAGCTGATTGGGAAGATTTGGATTCATAAGAAGCCCCCTTCCAATCATCACATGAAAATCATCACCAAAGGAACTATCAGGATACAGTTCCCCCATAATCCTATCAAAAGACTCCTCATCAACTATATCTCCGTTATAACAGAAGTCTGTCTGACAGTTCTCTTTTTCTCTATACAGCTTCTCCGCCATCTTATATGCATCCAGATGAACCTCACCTTTATAGAACTCGTTTCGGAGTCTTGGGTGGATGATGAGTTCGTTTATCGGATACTTTATGTAAACCGATAAGATATCCTCCCACTCAGACATAAACTCCATTCCGATCCGGGTTTTAACGGAAATCTTCATCTCCTGTCCCATGCCGGAAAAAACCGCATCATCCCGCTTCATCATGCAATCATACCTCTCATTGAAGCCCGCCTGTCCCAGAACCGGAAATACCTGATCACGAACAAATTCGGGAACCAGTATACAAGGGCCGTATATCACTCCTCCAACTGGAATACGGTTATGCAGCATATGCAGTTAAACC
>CACZLA010000031.1 GCA_902781895.1 uncultured Lachnospiraceae bacterium | reverse complement strand
AGCGCGGACAAAGCCGCCATGATCAGCCACATATCTTCCCCTTATTCATTGTCATATATTCTGGTAATTCTCGTCCATCAATTATCTCTAAGATAAATCGCAGTTTGCTTAACCGTTTATACTGAAAGTTAATCTTCCCTAGGTCTCTCATCCGTCACAAAATGCTTTACTCCTTCTATCGGATGCAACAGTTCTGTTCTGAAAAATTCAGGGTAATACTTTATCGGATCATTTACATCTATCCAGCGTAGAAATTCCTCATGATCATCTTCTGTCATGCTCATACATGCCGGTTCAAAATCCTTCGGTACTTTCATATAGAAGAAATATGAAACCTCATATATAAGTTTTCCCATATTTGATGCAGCATCTCCATAAAAATAATTTTCATGGATAAAACCCAACCGGTCAACCTCCATCTTAACGCCGGTTTCTTCAAAGACTTCTCGTACTACCGCTTCTTCGGAAGTTTCTCCAAACTTAATACGTCCACCGACGGAATAAAGATAATCTGCCCGATCATTTCCAACCATCAGTATTTTTCCGTTCATCATAATGATCGCCCCAACGCGGAGATTGATAATTCCATCTTCGCAGGGAACAGTCATGTCCTTGTTCATCTTTACAACACGCCCCTTCTTACTTTTTCATATACCTCATTTACTGCCTCAATATAGCAATTAAATGAAGGATGCTCATCCATCTGTTGCCAGCTCAGATATCGGTTCTTCTTTGCTAAATAAGTCTCGCGAACATCTATCCAAAAATCCGGCTTTAAAACATTTTCCTTCTCCCACAGCTCCTGTGAGTTAGGAACAAGATTCCAATACCACTGGTCATATGCTACAATACCGGTCTTTCGATGAATGAGCCTATGCAGTCCATAGCGATCCTGCTTGACTATACAAACATCAATCGAGAACGGTGTCTTGTTCCCTTTCTTAAACACCATCTGCTTCGTTGTAAGCGCAGATGTGGAATCATCGCAGTCATCCCATCCATTTGCAGAAAGAACTTCATTGAATGCTTCTCTGATGTCTTCTTTCAGATCTTTTTCGTTGGAATATTCATTTGGATTTTCAATAAGAAGATTAAAGTCAAAGTCTATTGGTTGATTACCATTCTGTGTAATCATATTACGTTTTTTACTGCCAACGACATTCATCCTTGCTTCAATCCCATAGTTCCTAAGTTCTTGAACAAGCTGGTTCACAAGGTCTGCGCAGTCATGATAGGCACGTGTTAGGAAATCTTTGTCATCAACCCAATGGTACATAGTTTCTCCTTTCGATTCCCCTACCCGTCCAGATAGCATTATCCTGCTAAATCGTTTAAATATATCACAACATCTGTTATGCTGCAATACAAAAAATTGTGAAATGAGTCCCACAAATTACAACATACTTATCTTTTCAAGCATGGAACTGCAAAAATCCTGCACAACAACTACTGCCATCAAGATAGCCATGATACCAGCAAATATCAATGAATAAAGGAACAGATCCCCCCACCTATGGATAACGATGCTGTAGATAATAGCCGCCCCAACTATTAAGGTAAGCAGCCCCACTGCCCATTCTGTCAGCTTCACCGAAGCCTCCAATGCCCACCTCGTAAAGAACAGAACAAAAGCAACCGGTAACAACAAAAGCTTTATGAGTTTTCGTAATATGAACATATTAACCGATCCTCCCTTCGCGTAGCTCGTTCATCACCTTGTAAGCGATCAAGCGTAAAACATATTCCGGCATGGCTCTTCTGCCAAGCTCCCACTCCTGCATGGTCCGATAAGGTACACCCAACCACACAGAAAAATCAGTCCTGCTCATACCGGACTTTTCCCTGATCATTCTGAAACAATAAGCCAGGCGACGACGCTCAGCATCTTTGTCGCTCTTATCGTACTTTTCGACTTCAATCTCGATTCCTTCGAGGTTATATATTTCCTTCTTCATAGGCACCTCCTCCATGTAGTCAATGCGTGTGCTTCTGTATTTATTATATGTAGTCAATGACTACATGTCAAGGCAAAAAGAAGAGCAGCTATATGCAGTAGCTGCTCTATCTATGATTTTTAACTATTGGAAGTATCCTCTATCATCTCGTTTGACATGTCAAGGCTCTTTACCTAGTCATTACTCTACTTCCGAGTTCTTTTTCTTCCATTCTTCCAATAATGAGAACAGCACCTTCTCCATCTGAGACTTGGTATAGAACGGCGGAAAGTATTCCTGAAGCTTCTTCTTTGTGATCGTGAGCTGCTGAAATCTGTTGCTCTCATCCTTGGGAGCATTCTCGTTCAGGATCCTCATGAGTTCCATCTTAGTGATGGTATCGTTTTCCTTCAGATAATCTCTCAATGCAAAAATCTGAAATGTCTTGCAGATTTCATTCTCACACATGTACTCGTAAAGCATCTGCTGAACTTCGTGATCCAGGAAAGATACTTCCACTGCTGTAGCAAGTGCCAAGGCTTTCTTATCAACCAGTTCCAAAATCGGAGGAATGAGTTCCACCAGACGGAGATACCGATGCAACTGTCCTCGGCTTTCACCGACTTTTTCCGCAAGTTCATCATCAGCCCGGCCTTCCGGCAACTTCGTCCCAATTCGGGACGAAGTTAAATCGCTTCGCTGACCTTGTCTTCGCATCGCATCATATCGCATCTTATAAGCGAACGCTTTCTCACTCGGCAGGATCTCTTCTCTCTGCAGATTTGAATCAACCATCGCCAGGACAGCTTCATCATCATCGTACTTCTTTACGATAGCAGGAATCCTTTCTAAACCGATTTCCTTGACTGCAAATAACCGTCGGTGACCGGAGATCATTTCATAATCTCCGTCTTCAAGCGGTCTGACAGTAACCGGAACCAGCACACCGTTTAGCATGATGCTTTCCACAAGCTCATGCATCTTTTCATCATCCAGGACCTTAAACGGATGATCCTTGAACGGCCGGATCTTAGCAACCTCGATCTCGTCACAACCGGCTACTGAAGGAACACAGAGCAACTCATCAATGGATGTCATTTTGATCTTCTGTCCAACTCTCTTAGCCACGATCCAACACCTCCTCCGTTAATGTCCGGTACGCATTAGCAGCCTTTCCTTTCGGATCATACTGATAAATGCTGGATCCTTCTGCACTGATCTCTGCCGCACGAACTGAAAGAGGGATGCAGGTATGAAACACGCCGATCTGATTTGAGTAAGTGTCTATAACAAGCTGTGAAATATCCCTGGCATAATTCGTCCTGGCATCCACCATCGTAAGCAATATTCCTTCGATCCGAAGATTCTTATTAAGTCTCCTCTGTACGCGACCGATGGTTTTGATAAGCTGTTCCAACCCCTTCACCGGAAGATAAGCTGCCTGCACCGGGATCAGTACACTGTCTGCACACGCCAGAGCATTGATCGTAAGCATTCCGAGTGAAGGCATGCAATCAATGATAATATACTTGTAGTCGTATTCTGCTTTGAGATATTCAACGATGCTCCGAAGCATAACCTCTCTGCTCATGGCATTCACCAGATTGATCTCAAGAGCCGACAATTCGATATTGGCCGGAATAAGATCCACTCCTTCATCGTGCTGAATGATAGTCTGTGTGAGAGACAGTTTCTTCTCTTCCATTACTTCTGATAACAAAGTGGACAGCGTATATTCAAGACTGTCAGGCTCCCTGTATCCCAAACTGATCGTCATCGAGCCCTGAGGATCTCCGTCGATCAATAAAACCTTGTTGCCCTCTGCAGCCAATCCAATCCCAAGATTTACAGCTGTGGTGGTCTTTCCGACACCGCCTTTTTGATTTGCAACTGCGATAACCTTACACATGATCTTTGCCCTCCTTAGTTACTTTCCGGATCGCCGTACATTACTTCAATGTACTCATCCAGTTTTTCTGTATTTACAAGACAGATACGCTTGATGCGGTATACTGCCTTAGCTTCATTCGCGAGATCCATAAATGAGTGGATCCCCATAGAATAAAGGATCGCGCCCTCATCGTATCTAACCCATTTCTTCTTTCCGTTCTTAAACTGAGCCTTATAATTATCCAATCTCTCCTGCTTACCGGGATCTTTTGATTTTCCTCTTTCCATATCAGTTTTCTCCTTCCTCGCCTTCGCAATTGTTTTCCAAATACTTGTCGATCAACTCCAGATCGATGACCACGTTCTTCTTAATACGGATATTTGCTCCTGCCTCTTTTGCCAGTTTCACGAATGAGTAATAGTTCATGGAATACATCCTCGCGCCCTGGGCATAGGAAACAAAAGTCCGCTTCCGTTCATCAATATACCGGTCAAGATCCGGTCCTTTTCTTAATGTCCGAAGAAGTTCCTTTTTTCTTTCTTCTTCCCGCTCTTCCTTTGATCTCTTTGCCACGATCATGAGCCTCCTTTCGAATGAAAAATGTTTACAAGTTGCCCCAAGCACGAAAAAAGGCACCTACTCTAGATTTCTCTAAAGTAAGTGCCTGTGAAACCATCCAAAAGCTGTCCTCTGGATAATTTACCTGTTTAGTTTCAGCTAAATCCGTGCTCTACATCACGTTCCGTGACGATGCACGAAGCATTTTTCCACTCTTACATGAGGCTTCAAGAGACCTCACTTTTCGGCTCAGAAAACGCGACTTCAGAAAACGCGACTTTTTGCGTCTACATGCCGTTGTCCATACTTGTCCGTAGTGTGACGAAGCGTGACAAGGAATGACAAGGAGCGACGAAATTATAGACTTTTTAGCGTCGGGAACAACAGTACATCTCTAATAGCCGGTGAATCTGTCATCAGCATTACAAGTCTGTCTATTCCGTATCCGATACCACCTGTTGGTGGCATACCAACCTCAAGTGCATTGAGGAAGTCTTCATCTGTATGGTTTGCCTCGTCGTCACCGGCCTCAGCAAGTGCGTCCTGCGCAGCAAATCTCTCTCTCTGATCGATAGGATCATTAAGCTCAGAATAAGCGTTACACATCTCCCAGCCATTCATAAACATCTCGAATCTCTCAACATAGTTCGGATCCTCAGGCTTCTTCTTTGTAAGAGGTGATATCTCAATTGGATGATCCATTACAAATGTAGGCTGAATCAGATGCTCTTCTACATAAGTCTCGAAGAAGAGATTCAGTATATCACCCTTCTTGTGGAAGTCCTCGAACTCGATGTGATGCTCCTTTGCAAGAGCGCGTGCAGCATCTAAGTCTGCAACCTCATTCCAGTCTACTCCACTGTACTTCTTAACAGCATCAACCATAGTTATTCTCTCGAAAGGCTTTCCGAGATCCATCTCTACTCCCTGATAGGTAATAGTTGTAGAACCATTTACCTCCTGGGCGATATGACGGTACATAGCCTCTGTAAGATCCATCATTCCGTGATAGTCAGTAAATGCCTGATAGAGTTCCATAAGTGTGAACTCCGGATTGTGACGAGTGTCAACACCCTCATTTCTGAATACTCGACCGATCTCATAAACTCTCTCCATACCACCGACGATAAGTCTCTTGAGGTAAAGCTCAAGTGATATACGAAGCTTAAGGTCTTCATCAAGAGCATTAAAATGTGTTTCAAACGGACGAGCTGCAGCGCCACCCGCATTTGAAACGAGCATAGGTGTTTCAACCTCCATAAAGCCTCTGTCATCAAGGAATCTTCTTATAGTTGAGATGATCTTGGATCTCTTGATAAAGGTTTCCTTAACGTCTGCATTCATTATAAGATCAACATATCTCTGACGATATCTGATATCTGTATTGGTAAGTCCGTGGAACTTCTCAGGCAGTATCTGAAGTGACTTAGAAAGAAGAGTCACTGTATCAGCATGAACAGATATCTCACCCATCATTGTACGGAAAACATATCCTGTAACACCAATGATATCGCCTACATCAAGCTTCTTGAAATCAGCATAATCATCTGTTCCAAGCTCATCTCTTGAAACGAATACCTGGATATTTCCGCTCTTATCCTGAACATTGCAGAAGGAAGCCTTACCCATTACACGCTTTGACATCATACGTCCTGCGATGCTTACCTTGATAGGATTTGCATCCATGATCGCACGTCTCTCATTATATGCTTCAGTCTTAACCTTCTTTGCCTCTTCAGGCTCCATGCCCTCTGTATCAGGCATATCCTTTCCGACAAGAAGTTTTTCCTCAAGAGCTATGTACTCTGCTCTTGCTTCCTCTGCATGATAAGTCTGGTCAAACTTTGTTATTACAAAAGGATCCTTTCCTGCCTCCTGCAGGTTTGCAAGCTTCTCACGACGAACCTTGAGGAGCTGATTTATATCCTGCTGCTGTCCACCGTTCTTGTTATTATTCTGATTCTGTTCTGCCATATTCTTTTTCCTCTCATTTAAAATCCTTCGCTCCCTGCGGTCGCTCAGGATGACATATTGTAAAAAACAAAACCGCCGGAAATTATCCAGCGGTCAAATTCTTAATAAACTTTTATATTAGCCTCTCTTGAAATCAAGAATCTTATAGCTGTTTCTTCCATTTGGAGCATCGACTGTTATAACCTGTCCAACCTTTGAACCGATCAGTTTAGAGCCGATAGGTGACTCATTGGATATCTTACCCTTCAGGATGTCTGCTCCTGTTGAACTTGAAAGCTTATAAGTAAATTCTTCCTTGCTCTCCATATCAACAAAATGAACTGTACATCCGAAATAGATAGACTCTGTATCCTGATTATCCTCATCAATAACTTCTACGTTCTTGAGGATCTTCTCAAGTTCAGCTATACGAGCCTCGATATCTCTCTGCTCATCCTTAGCTGCATCGTACTCAGCGTTCTCTGATAAGTCTCCCTGCTCACGGGCTTCTTTAATTTTCTGTGCTATCTCTCTACGACGGTTTACTTTAAGATCACTAAGTTCGTCCTCGAGACTTTTTAATTCTTCATAGGTAACTATGTGTTTTTTTTCTTCTGCCATGGTGAGCTCCTTCTTACATAATTTAAAAAAAGAATTAGGTTATTCATATTATTTGTAATAATCAAAAAGCATTCATAAGGTCGCGCTTACGCGCTATCTGATTGCTACAAATAACAATTCGCAGCCGCTGCATTCATAAAGCCCGCTCCTTCGGAGCTAACTGTCTGCTACGCAGACTGCTTTATTTCATGCATCTTAGATTCCTGCTTCGCAGGAATACCATCCTTGAAAACAGCCGTCCCTGAAAGCAAGCTTTCGGCCGTCTGTTTCAAGTATGTCTAACTGCGAATAGTTATCCATATATTGCAGATGACGGGACTCGAACCCGAACCCACGTAATGTGGACATGAACCTGAATCATGCGCGTATACCAATTCCGCCACATCTGCTTAAAACAGCCACTGAACAAGTTTAACACCATAAGCTCTGAGTGTCAACCAGTACTGTGGCTGTATTTTTATTATTTTTGAAAATAGGATTTACTCTTCTTCCTTCTTTTCTTCGGTTGTACCGTAGTCATCAACCATCTCAACCTCTTCGGTTGTTTCCTCAGCATCGGTCTCTGTAGCTTCAACCTCTACCGCATTTTCATAGATAAACTCTACAACCTTTTCCTCAAGAACTGTGAAGTAGAAATCTTCCTCAGCAAATCCATATGCATCACAGAATGCTTTCTTATCTGTCATTCCTGACTGTTCAAGAAGCTCTGAT
The DNA here is from genome assembly GCA_902781895.1 of uncultured Lachnospiraceae bacterium. Classification (GTDB taxonomy): domain Bacteria; phylum Bacillota; class Clostridia; order Lachnospirales; family Lachnospiraceae; genus Eubacterium_Q. The sequence goes on along the minus strand of CACZLA010000031.1, from coordinate 20,517 downwards.
TCCTTTGCAGCAACCTCATCATCACTTACATCGATGTTTTCTTTAAGTGATATTGCTGATATGATCATCTTCTCTCTGATATAGTTCTGAGCACTCTCTTTTACTGTGTCCTTAAACTTATCTACTGTATATCCATAGTTAGAAAGGTAAGTATTCAGATCTGTACCGTTTGACTCAGCCTCTTTTTCGACATTGTCCATAATTGACTGAACTCTGTCCTCTACTTCCTTCTCAGGATATTCGGTTACATTACAATCCTCAGTGACTATTCCGAAAATTGTGTTCTTGTTTGCATTTGCATCATTTTCACTTGCACTTTCCTCAAGCTCTTTTTTCGTAGCCTCTTCAAATTCCTTAACAGTCTTATAATCTGTTGCTGTTGCTATAAGAGCATCATCATATTCTGGCACATGAGAAATAGATATATAATTAAGTGTAGTTTCAAATACAGCATTCTTTCCGGCAAGGTCTTCATTTTCGTGATCATTAGGGAATTTAACCTTTACATCAAATGCATCTCCGGGGCTGTGTCCTGCTATCTGCTCCTCAAAACCAGGTACGAAGGTATTAGTTCCAAGAGTAAGATCATAACCTGCTCCATTTGAGCTTCCGCCTTCAAATTCCTTACCGTCTATCTTACCAACGAAGTCAATATTTACTGTATCGCCCATGGTTGCTATTCCTTCAGTTGCTGTCTCAGTAGTAGTATACTGCTGTATCAGCTGATCCGCACGGCTCTTAACATCATCTTCTGTTACAACTGTGTGCTGAGGTGTATATTCAACTCCCTTATATTTTCCAAGCTCAACATACTTGCTGTATTTCTCACGCAGATCAGATGCATTTTCCTCTGTTGATTTCTTACCGCATCCTGCAGCAAGAGAAAGAATCATTACTGCCACAAGAATAGCACTTATCTTTCTAACTTTCATCTCATTCGTCCTTTCATAAAACCGGCAATTGTTTTATCTCTATATTTTCCAACCGTGACATAATAACATAACACATTTAAAAAATAAAGGAAAAATTTAAATAATCCTTACATTTCACAGAATTTCCATCAAAAAAGTGGTATACTCACATAGATATATTTTTATTATTAATACGAAAAGGAATAACCGCTATGATAAATACTTCAAATGTAAATATAAAAAAACTAAGCCCAAATGCAATCATCCCCACCTATGGTTCAGAGTATTCAGCAGGGGCAGATCTGTATGCCTGTCTTGATACTGAACTTACCATCGAACCCGGCGAGACATTTCTCGTAAAAACAGGGCTTGCCATGGAAATCCCGGTGGGATATGCAGGACTTATCTATGCCAGAAGCGGCCTCGCATCAAAAAAGGGACTTGCCCCTGCAAATAAAGTGGGTGTTATAGACTCCGACTACAGAGGCGAGATAATGGTTGCACTTCTCAACCATTCAAATACAGCACAAAAAATAGAGCCGGGCGAAAGAATAGCCCAGCTCGTTATCACCCCTTATATTCAGGGAATATTTCATGAAGTTGAAAGTCTCTCCGATACCGAGCGTGGTACCGGTGGATTCGGTTCCACGGGACAGAAGTAAAAACAACTAATTCTTTATAAACTCAGCCTCTTCGGCAATATTTTCCTGATCATCCTGCCAGGTCAGTTTACCGTCAGCATACTTCAGTTTTCCGCTTCCGGTATTATACTGCTCTACAGAATCCTTATTTCCGTCTTCATCAAAGGTATTATTAACTTTTATGCAGTTGTAGTATTCCATTACTCCATTCTCATCGAAGTAACCATGGAATGACCACTCGGAATTTGTTGCCGCACTTGATGACCAGCTGACCTCTACGAAATACATACCATCAGAATCATGGGAAATGGATATAACTCCCCTGCCGGCTACTGATTCATAATAAGATCCATCATACTTATCACTATCCTTTGAATCAGATGCCGCTTCGGTTGAAGCCTCTGTAGCTGCCTCAGTTGCAGCAGCAGTTGTTGCCTCGGTTGTAGCTACTGTAGTAGCTTCGGTTGTTGCTGCTGTTGTCTTTTCTTCTTCCTTTCCGCATGCCGCAAATACGCCAAGGGAAAATGTTAATGTCATAAAAAGCACTGTCTTTTTTAATAATCTGTTTCTCATAACCCGACTTTCCATTCTTAAATCACTTAAATTCAATCTTCTTATACATCGCAAAATCAACGCTGTTCTCATAGGAATATGATGAATCCACTTCATCTATCCACTTTTTGTAAAGCTCATCCATATAATCATTTCTCTTAAATCTGATTATATCCTGTTTATGTTCATCAGTGGCATTTCTGTCCGTCAGAGCCTTCATATAAAATATATGATATCCATATTCAGATTCGGTAACAAGACTGTAGGATCCATCCTCCAGATTGTAAAGACTGTCCTTTATACTCTCTCCGTAAATATCCGAAATCTCCTCAGGAGTAAGTGTATAATATGAAGAATTAACGAGTCCGTAATACTCTGCCAGACCTTCAATATTTGTACTGTTAGAGTTTGTCGAGGATGTTCCGTCATTTATTCCGCTGTCGATAGGATTGATCAGTGTATTATACGCCTGAAGGGCTCTGTCATACTGTGCCTGCATCTCATCCTCGGAAAACTTTGTCACATCACCGCTTGATGCAACGGCGTAGCATTCAAAATACAGATCGTAAAATGTGGTCTCACGAGCTTCCTCGTCCGAAACCTCTATTCCGGCCTCTTCGATAATCTGATCATACACCTTCTTTGCAAGCGCATTTTCATTTACCACTTTTTTCACCAGGTCATATGAAAGCTGCATCTGTTCTATCTGTTCATCCGTAAGCTTCTCAAAGAAATCATCCGTCTGGGCATTCGCAGCCGCCTCTTCTTCCTCAGTAAGTGCTATCTTATACTCCGGAGCCTTCATTACAAGCAGCTTCACATGCACGATATCCTCAATGATATCTTTTCTTGTCACATCTTCCATATTTGCCGAATTATCACGGGTAACGGAAATATCCTCACCCCAGATATCGCTGCCATACATATACTCATAGTCGTCCTTGACTGTATAAGCGTACAGGTATACTTCACCTATAGTTATCTCTTTGCCGGCAAATTTAAGCACCACGTCGGTTCCGCTTATTTCATCTTCACTCTCTGAACAGGCTGAAAGCCCGAGACACATGGCAAAGATCATCAGCACACATATATATTTTTTTAAATGGATTCTCGCTCCGTCCACTTTCATAAATTAAAGTCCTTCTATCTTATTATCAGCTCCGCATCAATGGCGTTTATGATCTTTTCTACCTCATCCAGCATATTTTCCTGGATAAGCGCGGATGTCTTCACTGAAAATCCCGATTCCTTCGTAGCTATAAGATGCATCTTTCCCTTATAGCTTCTGACAAACCTGTCGATCTTCGAAACATCTATCTTCGTTCCGTCTTTTATTATATATTCAACTGCACCGTTTCTGTATCTGATAAATGTCATATATGCCTTGTGGGCATTTGCCTTGATCAGTGCAACTCTCATCAGGCGTTTCATACTTCTCGGCACCTCACCGAAACGGTCCGTCGCCTCTGCCTCTATATCGGCTATATCATCCTCCGTCTCTATCCGGGAGATACGCTTATACAGTTCCAGTTTGAGATATTCATTTCTGACATATTCATCCGGAATAAATGCATCCACCGGGAGATCCACAGAGGTATCAAAGTCCTCTTCAACCTTGTCGCCCATCCTTGTTCTTATTGCCTGATTCAGAAGCTTCACATAGAGATCGTATCCGATTTCCTCCATATGTCCCGACTGGCTGCTACCAAGGAGATTTCCCGCACCACGGATTTCCAGATCCTTCAGTGATATTTTATAACCTGAACCCAGTTCTGTAAACTCCCTAATTGCAGAAAGCCTCTTCTCAGCTTGTTCCTTGATCATCTTATCTCTTCGATACATGAGAAATGCATACGCCGACCTGTCACTTCTTCCGACTCTTCCCCTCAGCTGATACAGCTGTGAAAGGCCGAAATTATCCGCATTATGAATGATAATGGTATTGACATTCGGAATATCAAGTCCCGTTTCTATAATAGTCGTGGAAACAAGCACATCTATCTCTTTATTGATAAATGCATGCATTATATTTTCCAGCTCACGCTCCCGCATCTTTCCGTGTGCAAATTCTATAACCGCATCCGGAATAATACTTCTCAGTTCCAGTGTTACACGTTCTATATCATCAACCCTGTTGTAGACATAGTATACCTGTCCCTGCCGGGCAAGTTCTCTCGAAACAGCTTCCTTAACTATTTCCTTGTCATACTCCATAACATAGGTCTGGATAGGTCGTCTGTCCATAGGAGGCTCTTCCAGGAGACTCATGTCCCTGATTCCTATCAGACTCATGTGAAGAGTTCTCGGAATAGGCGTCGCGGTAAGGGTCAGGACATCAACAGTATTTTTCAGCTGTTTGATAGTCTCCTTATGCTTAACACCAAAACGCTGTTCCTCATCTATGATAAGAAGCCCCAGCGACTTAAATACCACATCCTTTGAAAGAAGTCTGTGAGTACCGATAACGATATCCACCTCTCCCTTCTTCAGTCCTTCGATAATCTGCTTTGCATCTTTCGTGCTGCAGAATCTGGAAAGCACTTTTATATTAACCGGATACTGCTCCATTCTCTCGGAAAATGTAGTAAAATGCTGTTCTGCAAGAATGGTAGTAGGCACAAGATACGCCACCTGTTTTCCGTCCTGAACAGCTTTGAAGGCCGCTCTGATAGCAACCTCGGTCTTTCCGAAGCCCACATCTCCGCAGATAAGCCTGTCCATGATATGGTCACTTTCCATATCCTTCTTTGTGTCCATTATGGCCTTATACTGGTCAGGTGTTTCCTCATACGGAAACATTTCCTCAAACTCAGTCTGCCATACTGTATCCTCGGAATAAGCATATCCCTTTTTGTTCTGTCTGATGGCATAAAGCTTTATCAGCTCATCCGCCATATCATCCACATGCAGCTTGACTCTGGCTCTGGTCTTGTTCCAGTCCTGTCCACCAAGCTTATTCAGCTTAGGCTTTCCTGCATTCTTATCGGCATATTTTCCTATAAGACTCAGCTGTTCAACAGGAATAAACAGCTTTCCGTTATTTGCATAATCTATATGAATATAGTCTCGTTCGCGGCCATCCGCGGTCTTGACCTTTTCTATTCCCTTATATATTCCGACACCGTGTCTCTCGTGAACCACATAATCACCGACACCGATCTCATCAACATTTCTGAAGGCTTCTCCTTCATATTTCTTAGGAAGCCTTTTTCTCCTTTTCGAGCTGTCCCTCGAACCGAATATTTCACTCTCACTTAAAAATACCAGCTTAATATCCGGAATGAGATATCCCTCTTCAACAGCTCCCGTAGTGATCATCAATTCTCTCGGAGCTATCTTTCTGCTTTTATTTACAGAGAAAAATGCCGGCAGTTCTTCCTCCATAAGAGACTCTGCCATTCTTTTTCCTCTGGTCTGAGATGGAGAAACTATGACAATACCATAATCCTCACGTCTCCATTTCTTTATTTCTGATACCAGTCTTTTTGTATCCCCACGGTAAGGTTCAACGCCCTTGGTCTCTATATGAAACTCGCTTTTTTCCTTCCAGTCCTCTTCCTTCCTGTAGAACTCGGAAAACATATATGTCCTGAGCTCTGTGAGTCTGCCGATTATCTCCTTATCACTGAAAAGAACTCCCGCCTGTCCGGGAAGGATATAACCACTCTCAAGTCTGGCCTGCATGGAAATGACAAATTCCTTTGAATGCGCAGCCGCTCTTTCCATGACCTTTCCGGGTTCATCTATAAAGATCGGCGTATCCTTCGGAATATAATCGAGAAATGAAACCGTATCACTGAAGAAATATGTAACAAAGCTGTCCAGTCCGGATGTGGAGTTATACTCCATCACCTCATCCTTAATATGGTTTACATAAGATTTAATCCTTGCATAGCTTTCTGTTTGAAATGACTTCTTGAACGACTCCGCCACCTTCTCACATTCAGCCTCTATAGCATCTATTCCTCTTCTCTTTCTCGCAAGGCTCAGCACATACTCACTGCTGGGGAATATTTCTATACTCTCACAGTTTTCTATGGATCTCTGGGTATTCTCATCAAAATATCTGATGGACTCTACCTCATCGCCGAAAAATTCAACACGACAAGGACACTCCTCTGTAAGAGGGTATATATCAAGTATTCCTCCTCTTGCAGAAAACTGTCCTCTGCTTTCAACGACGGGTACATTTTCATAACCCAGCATGACCAGATCGTTCTTTATCTTTTCAAGCTCCGTTTCCTGTCCCACAGAAAGAACAAATGCATGATTTCTGAAGTACTTCATATCCGGAAGCCTGTCCATCAGACCGTCTATAGTGGTTATGATGACCGTTCGCTCATTCTTATATATTCTTTTCAAAATCTCCAGTCGCCTTGTGGATGTAAGATTTCCATGGACATCCGCATAATAAAACAGAGCATCCTTTGCCGGATACAGATATACGTCCTTATCATAGAACCCATAATCTTTATACAGCTTGTCTGCCCTGGCTCTGTCATAGGTAACAACAAGGGAAAATGTATTCTCAGCCCTTAACGCCTCCATAAAAAGAGGTCTCGAACACCTTGTCAGTCCCCATATATTAACCGGAAGCTTTCCATCCTTCAGTCCATCCAGCCTTCCGCTTTCTACGACTGCATTTACCAGTGATTTCATATCTCACCTTTTCATGATTTACTAACCATCATATATATCAGCATATACATCATCATATTATCTTATGGATCAAAACCAACAGTTATCTGTTATAAGCGTTCATAGCTGCATCTGCACCCGAACGTATTATTTCCTCACATGCTTCCACAGCCTTTTCCACTGTTTCTCTCATTACGGGAAGCTCATCCTTCGGAAATCTGCCAAGCACGTAGTCTGCCAGATCCCAGCCCTCAGGCTTATGTCCTACCCCGATCTTTATCCGGTCAAAATCCTCCGAACCTATGCATCCTATAATGCTCTTCATTCCATTATGGCCGCCTGCACTTCCGTGACTTCTTATCCTGAGCCTTCCCACATCCAGATCCACATCATCATAAATGACGATCAGATCCTCAGGAGTACATTTATAAAAATGCAGGAGCTGCTGCACTGCTTCGCCGCTCAGATTCATATAAGTCTGTGGCTGTGCAAGTATTACCTTCTCTCCTGCAATCATCCCATGTCCCGTTATGGCCTTACATTCTTTTTTATCAAAACGAATACCGAACTTGTCGGATAAACCCGTCACCGCTGAAAATCCCGCATTATGCCTTGAACCGGCATACTTAATGCCGGGATTTCCGAGTCCGACTATTATTTTCATTATTTATTATTTCTCTCTTTCATGATTTCCTCAGCAACAGCAAGCTGTGCCTTGGTATTTACTCCGAGTATCTCATTATTATCCTCAACAGGAAGTGCATCTATCTTAAGACCTGCATTCTTTATGATTGCTATGGTATCTGTCAGATAATACTCACCCTGGGAATTATCATTTGTAAGAAGCCCCAAGCTTGCATTTAATGCCTCTGCATTAAATACATACATTCCTGAATTGATTTCCTTTACCTTCAGCTCCTCCTCAGTACAGTCCTTATGCTCAACTATCTTTATGAATCTGCCGTCAGCATCACGGATGATCCTTCCGTATCCCGTAGCGTCATCAAGTATAGCAGAAAGAACCGTAACTCCATTATACTCACGCTTATGAAGATCATAAAGCTTCTTTATGGTATCAGCAGTAATAAGCGGTGTATCTCCGCAAAGCACAACCACATCGCCGGTTGTACCGATCAGATCCTTTGCACACATAACAGCATGGCCTGTTCCCAGCTGTTCACGCTGCTCAGCATATTCTACAACATCAACAACCTCATGCTTTACAAGCTGACCCTGATAGCCAACTATAACAATAACATCTGTTGCCCCGGCATCCTTTGCCGCCTTTATAGTATGATGAACCATCGTCTCACCACACACCTTATGCAGCACCTTCGGAAGATCTGACTCCATTCTTGTACCTTTTCCGGCTGCCAGAATTACTGCTTTAAATTTCTCCATGGTATTTTCTCCTAAGTTATTTTTATTAAAACATGCACATCCCGCACTCAGTATCATTTTCATCTGTCGAAACGCCCGTATTATATCACAGCGCAGTCATGATTGTAAATATAATCAAAAGGGAAGTTAAAGAAACTCTTCAACTTCCCTGTAATTCTATATTAAATTGTATCTAAGTCCTGTCACGTTTCCGGATAACGCTTACAGACTCTCTTCCTCATCTGAGGTCTCCTCATACTTTGCAAGTATAAGGTCCTGAATGCGTTTTCTTGTGTCCGAATTAATAGGATGAGCTATATCTCTATACTCTCCATCTGAAGACTTGCGACTAGGCATAGCTATGAACAAACCCTTCTCGCCTTCAATAACCTTGATATCATGAATAACAAACTCATCATCAATAGTTATGCTGACAACTGCCTTCATCTTACCATCTTTAGCAACACGTCTTACTCTTACATCTGTAATTTCCATATAAATATCCTCCCCGTACGTTACAGTGTATATCTGAAGCTCTTCTCTATAACGATCTTCGGGCTTCCTGCCTCTCCGGTATGAACTGTATTTGCCTTGATAGTATCTCTACTCTCTACTATACAATTCTCGATATAGCAGTTATCTCCAATATGAACATCATTCAAAATGATAGAGTTCTTGATAACACAATTATTTCCAACATAAACCTTCTTAAACAGTACTGAGTTCTCAACAGATCCATTTATTATACAACCACTTGCAATAAGTGAATTGGATGTAACGGCATCTCCATTGAACTTAGCCGGTGGAAGGTCCTCAACCTTCGTATATACTCCGGGTGTAGTACGGAAGAAATGCTCTCTGACTTCAGGCTTGAGGAAGTCCATATTTGTTCTGAAATATGAGTCAACGGAACCGATATTTCTCCAGTAAGAATCAAGACTGTATGCATTGATACGCTTTACATTCTTATATCTGATAAGAATATCCTTAACAAAGTCCGTTCTGCCTTCAGCAGCACATGCTTCGAGCAATTCGATCAATTGACGACGTCTTACTACATAAACACCGATGGATGCGGTAGATGTCTCGGCAACAAGTGGCTTTTCCTCAAAATCAAGCACACGTCCGTTCTCGCCTACCTTCACAACACCAAATCTGGATATATCATCCTCATCGGCTTTGATATCCTTCGTTACGATAGTGATATCCGCATTCTTAGCTATATGATCCTCGAGTACCTTGTTATAATCCATCTTGTACACGCCATCACCGGATGCAATAACTACATAAGGCTCATGCGCATCCTTCAGGAAGCCGATATTCTGATACAGAGCATCAGCAGTACCCTTATACCAATAGCTGTTTGTTGCAGTGATAGTAGGTGTAAATATGTAGAGTCCACCTTGTTTTCTTCCAAAATCCCACCACTTTGATGAGTTCAGATGCTCATTCAGGGATCTTGAGTTGTACTGTGTATATACAGCAACCTTCTGAATATGTGAATTGGACATATTCGAAAGTGAGAAATCGATAGCTCTGTAGCATCCAGCCATCGGCATAGCCGCTGTCGCACGCTTTGCTGAAAGATCTCCCATCCTGCTGCTATTACCACCTGCCAGAATTATTCCTATAGCTCTCATATTATTCACCTGCCTCTCTGATTATTGAACCACCGCCCGGAAGTAATCCATCAGGATAATCCTCTGCCGTAGTCTCACCGAGAATAGCAGTGTTCTTTCCAACCTTAACATTGTCAGGAACAGTAGAATTCTCTCCAATAGTTACAAGGTCAAATGCATAAACCGAAGGCTTATAGTCATTTTCTGCAGGCTCTCCAACACCAAGCTCTACATTCTTACCTATCTTAACCCCCTCAGCCAGAATTGCCTTGTCAATGATAGCTCCGTCACCAATCTCAACATTGTTCATGATGATAGAATCCTTAACAACAGCACCCTTACCGATCTTAACGGCTGAACCAATTACAGACTTCTCAACATTTCCATATATTTCAGTACCTTCTCCAATGATACTCTTTACAACATTGCTGCCGTCTGCAATATACTGAGGTGGAAGATTATCACTCTTTGTGTATATTCTCCAGAATTCCTCATAAAGATTGAATTCGGGAATAATGTCAACAAGCTCCATGTTAGCCTCCCAGTATGAACCGAGAGTTCCAACATCCTTCCAGTAGCCCTTGTAATCATAAGCTACTATCTTCTTTCCTTCTTCATGACATGAAGGAATAACGTGCTTACCAAAATCACATGAAGGTACATCCTTCATTTCAATAAGCTTATCTCTCAGAAGCTTCCAGTTGAAGATATAGATACCCATAGAAGCCTTGTTACTACGTGGCTTCTCAGGCTTCTCTTCGAACTCCTGAATAACATTGTTGTCATCGGTGATAACAACGCCAAATCTGCTGGCCTCCTCCATAGGTACCTGATAAGTAGCCAGTGTAACATCTGCATGAGAGGATTTATGAAAATCGAGCATTACCTCATAATCCATCTTATATATATGATCTCCCGAAAGGATAAGAACATATTCAGGATCATAGTACTCCATAAACTCCAGGTTCTGATAAATAGCATTGGCTGTACCTGTATACCAGGATGCATTGTCAGAACTCTCATATGGTGGAAGAACCGTAACGCCTCCAAAATTTCTATCCAGATCCCAAGGCATACCAATACCGATATGCTGATTTAGACGAAGAGGCCTGTACTGTGTAAGTACACCAACGGTATCAATTCCCGAGTTTATACAGTTACTGAGCGGAAAATCTATGATTTTATACTTTCCACCGAAAGCAACTGCAGGCTTTGCAAGCTTTGAGGTGAGTACTCCAAGTCGGGAGCCCTGTCCACCAGCAAGAAGCATTGCGATCATTTCCTTCTTAACCATATTGTCACTCCTTCTTAGCAAAATCTTGTGTCTCATTTGCGGCTAATTGAAACCACCCAACAAGTCGATATAATTATAACACTTTTGGGAAAATATTAAAACACTTTGTTGGATATTTTTACTTTATTTTAATCGTTTTTTAAACTACATTTGTTAAAAATATACAATTTTTTTTCAAAAAATCAAAAAACAGCCTTTAAAACCTGTGGTTTTAAGGCTGTTTTTTTGGCATATTTAACAAAATATTGATATTATTCATAAACGAAACTAAACACAAAATCCTCTAATATTTTGTTACAAGTGTCGCTGTTGGCTGACGGATATGTAATATAAATACTGATATATTTGTCACCATCACCGCTATTTATCGTTTTTACTTTATGATAAAATATCTGTCCATCACTATCAGTTCCTGATAAGATATATCCATCGCCTTCCCATTTATCTAAAGACAAAGTTACTGAATCACCATAACTATTTACTGTCTGATTGTACTCTTCCTCAACGCCGATCGGTATATTGATCTGCATTGTATTTGTAACCATTATATACATATCCAGATCATAATTCTGCCATTCCTGTACATAACGAAGCGCATACGTTTCCTTTGTTATGTCATCAAAGCCCTCCGGAACAAAGTAATAACCACCTCCAACCATTTCAAACTTATTTCCGGAAGAAGACGACTCCTCAGTCACATTTTTCTGTGGTGAATAGTCTACTCTTGTTTGAAGCTTTTTAATATTTTCCTTTTCTGTATCAGAAAACTTATCAGACGTAAACTCGTTTGAAGGAATTGTCGGGTTATACCAGCTGTATTCTTTGAAATAATCCAGGGTTTCCTGATCATCAAATATAAAGCCCTTTCCGGCATATATTTCATTTATCGCTTCAACCACTTCATCATCTGTGAAACTATTTAATTCCTCATCCGTTATCGGATAAAATCCATTAAATGTAAGAAGCGGCAGGCGGCCGGAAATCCCCAGCGAATCCTCATATTCAGACCTTTCTTCAACTATATCAGCTATTTCATCACAAAGAGCCGCTCTACTCTCATCCGAATAAAATGTAATGAAATGGTACATATTTTCATATAAAACTTCTATTTCCACAAAATGTCTTCCATCCTTCAGTTTACCGGAAGTCCTAACCTTGCCATCCTCCTGTTTATCAATATTAAGAGTCTCATAGTAATCATCTCCACTAAATCCAGATACTCTTTCGACAGTTTCGTCCAGCATATTATCTCTCCTGTTATATCTTGCAAGTTCCCAAGTATCAATAATCATACCGGTACTTTTATCTTCAAATTCAAAACTATTCCCGCCCTGATTGCTTTCTTCATATACCTTTTCAAACTTCTCAGGTATAGCAAAAATTCCGCCATCATCAGTTTTAAAGGTATAGGTTTTATCATATCCAAGTTTCTGAGCTTCGCTTTTTTCAGCTTCAGTGGATACTTCAGTCACTGCTTCCGTTGTAGTTTGGGTAACTGTTCCCGCTTCGGTGGTGTGATCAGTTACCTCATTTTTTCCACAAGCTGTTGCTGACAAAAGTAGTAAAGCCAGAAGTAGAGTTTTCTTTTTCATAATGATTCTCCCAATTTTGACAAATCAATTCACATCATTTCTTAATAACCATCCACATTCAAAGCAAAGGATCTGATTTATTACATCAGCTTGTTTCCGCAATTACCACAGAACATATCGCCCTTAGTATTTTTCTTTCCGCATTTACGACAAACTACAATACCGGCACTTGATGATATAGGCTTTAAAACATTGTGCCCGGCACCCGGTTGATTCATCATCGATCCGGCAGGCTTTAACGAATTATTCCCCGATCCCATATTAGGGGTACTCTGCATCGGATAACCCGCTCTGGACGGTTTACTGGGCATAGGTTTTGGGTTATATCCCGAATTGACATTATTGGGTATATTGCTCCCATTTGGTGTATTGCTTACATTTGGTATATTGTTCCAATTCGGCATATTGATTCCATTTAAATGGACTTGAACAAAAATATCTAATAAAATCTTTCCAATATAATCTAATCCTGCAAGAACGACGGCACCAAAAAGCCAATCCAAAATCAAACCAATCGATCCCACACCGCCTGTTCTAAAACAACAGTAAATTAAATAAATAACCGAAAGAATCAAATATATAATCGTTAAAAATGTAAAAACAGTTTTTAATGAATGAAACTTCTTATATTTGATATAATTATCGTTCATAAATCAGACCTCCTCCGTTAATCAATCGCAAATTAATGGATATTGAATCATTATAAAAAACGCCACTTCTCGTGACGTTTTTCAAAATCGAATTATGATTATATTCATATTTCAATTGCAACTGGCTGACATCTTACAGTCCCTGTAGCTTTGCGTCACAAGATTTCCCTTGTTTTGCATTTTCAGTTGTTTCATTTATAGTATCAATATAACATGCCGAAGCTGTTAATTTTTTTGCACCCTCATCATCCAGATTTTTGGATTAAACGTATTTTACTAACTATTCACCGTGTTCTACCAGTTCTTAAAAATGCCCAATGCACCGAGAACAAACTTCTTATTAACAAAAATAGAGATATAATTAATCCGACAATAAGAATAACCGTTTTCAAACTATCACTAATCCCGAACTGTTCAACCAGCATCTTCGGCATAAAGACAGAAAACGCCAGGAGTATTGTGCATCCTGCAACAGTTCCTATTCCTAACGGTATTTCAAATCCTCTCAGATCTTCATCTTTAAAAAATGCAAAAGCCGCAAACAGAAAAACTAAAAAGATTACAGGAATACTGGACAATATCGATCCAATTACCGTTTTGTCAAATATCCCATTAAAAGCCGCGAAAAGAAATGCACCCAACATTGATATAACTGCATATAATCTGCTTAATCTTCTATACTTTATTATTGATATATCAGTTTCTTCATATATCGGTTCAATTTTAGCAGGAGGTGGTGATATGGTTCCTTTCTCAGTTATACTCTCAGCTTCATGGTTGAACATCAGTGCCTTTAATTCTTCAATGTTCTGAAATCTGTCAACCACTTGAACAGCAAGACCTTTTTGAATCGCATCACTAAAATTCTTCGGAATATTATTATTAATGGATATCAGAGGTTTAAGTGTATCTGAATCCATCCGTTCTATAGAATCCTGTGGCGTAATACCGGTTAGCAGAGTGTAAATAGTTGCCGAAAAGGCATAAACGTCAGTCCAGGGACCTATCTTTCCATTTTTAGAATATTGTTCAATAGGTGCATAGCCCGGCTTCAAAAAAACTGTTGTAGAAAGCTTTGAATCAGTTGCATTTATTCTTGACGCACCAAAATCTATAAGCTTATAGGTTCCATCATCACATAGAAAAATATTATCCGGGCTAATATCTCTATGAATTATTCCGGCTGAATGAATCTCAATCAAAACATCGCACATAACCTTGGACATATTTACCGCCATGTCAAATGGCATCGTACTATTCGTGCTCTTCAGAAACTCTTTAAGATTACGCCCTTTAAGATACTCCATTACAAGATAGGCAGTTCCATTCGCCTCAAAATAATCCTGAACACTAACAACAAACGGATTCCTGTTGAATTTTGCAAGACTACGTCCTTCCTTCAAAAAGCGTTCCTTACCATGACTAAAGTCTATTTCTTCCCCTTCATATACCGATACCGTTTTCGTTTCTGTCCTTGATACAAGCCCACGAGGAAAATATTCTTTAATAGCAACCATACAATCAAATGTATTATCCCACGCTTTATATGTTATCCCAAAGCCTCCCGCGCCGATAACTGTTCCCATCGAGTATCTTCCATTCAGAATAATGCCCGATGGCAGATAATTCGCACTGGATGGCGGATTATTTTCAATAAATCCACAAAACGGGCAACAATTATTATCTGCCTCATAGCCAACAGGGATCGTAAATATATTCATACAATTCATGCATCGTCTGTTCATCTATAAGTCTCCTTGCAAAATCATTAAAACTAATAACGGTACTAATCCTTTTCAAGAACAAATCCAAATTTCTGTTTTCCGGAAAAATCGTTCCAAATCCCATCATTCCAAATTCCTAGATAATTTTCAGGTCCACCGGTATCTGCATCTTTGTTGTCCGGTTGTTCAGGTGGCCACTTATTAAAATTAAACTGTTCTCCCGTATACCATTTGAAATCCCCTTCTTCATCCACATCACTTGCCCCAAGCCAGAATCCATCAGATTTATTATCCAATTGATCAATAAGCGACATAATAAAATCATGCTCTCCAATAGATGTAATCGAAGCGAGATGATAACCCGGAATATCTATTTCGGCTGCCTCCGTTGCCTCAATCTCTGCATTACAAACAATATATTCATGGTTCCCATATTTACCCGAAACGGAGAACTCTTTATCATCTACAGAATCCTTTTCAAGAACAAACCCTAATTCTTCATTTTCAGAAAAATCATTCCAGATTCCGTCGGTCCAAATTCCAAGATAATTTTCAGGTCCACCCGTATTCACATCATTATTATCAGGTTGATCAGGCGGCCATTGATTATAATCAAATTTCTCACCTGTACACCATTTAAAATCTCCTTCTTTGTCCTCATCATTTGCACCTAACCAATACCCTTT
This sequence comes from uncultured Lachnospiraceae bacterium, assembly GCA_902781895.1. Classification (GTDB taxonomy): domain Bacteria; phylum Bacillota; class Clostridia; order Lachnospirales; family Lachnospiraceae; genus Eubacterium_Q. Next base: position 4,830 of record CACZLA010000031.1, on the reverse strand, counting down.
TGATTGATTATCCAACAGATCAATAAGACCCATAATCGAAAAGAACTCATCAGTCGATGTAATAGTAGCCAGATGATACCCCGGTATTTGTCTCTCCTCAGCTTCCTTAATTGTGAAATTTCCGTTACAAACTATGTATTCATGATTATCAAATACACCTGATGCAGAGAATTGACTTTTTTCTACATATTCAGAAGGTACCTCTGTTGTTTCAGCTTCAACCAGCTGTTCTTCTGTCGATACAGGTTGATTTTCTGTTATTACCTCAGTGGTAGTTTCTGTTGTTTGTTCTTCATCCGCTTCCAAACCATTTTTAATTAGCGTTCCACTTATTTTCCCGGCGGTGGTAGCTACCACCGCAAAAAGAAATACAATAATCAGTCCTTTATATTTTCCGCCACTACTAGGTTTTTTCTCATTATTGATATCCATAATATGCCTCGTTTCTATCATTTATTCAGTAAAAGCATCGACAGTTCATAGCAACAACAAAGGCACCTACCTTAGGTAGATGCCTATATACTTCTTGCAGCTGACTACCATTTTACAGGCTCTGGAGCTTTGTGCCAACACGTTTCCATGTTTTTACTAAAATATATATATGTTTAGTCTAACATAATAGAAACATTTGGGTCAATTATTATTTCTTTATCTTTACAGCAGAAGCCGCCACACATCTGTGTGACGACTTCTTTTATTGCTTATGAAGGTTAATCTTTATCTGCAAACACCATCGGCACCGATCCACCAGCCACTAACATACTGATTTGTCACCATGTAGCCTGATCCGTCGAAATAATACCAACATCCGTCAATCTTAAGCCATACATTTGATGGCCACCATCCGGAGATATCTTCTACCCACCAGCCGGTAGCATCTGATTTCCAACTAAGCTTATAGGTCGGATCCCAAGAACCATCTTTGTTGAACCAGTAGCCATTATAGTATTCATCCATCGCCATATATCCGTCAGGCTTGAAATAATACCATGTACCATCTATCTTCTGCCAGCTGTTCTTTGGATACCATCCGTCCGTGTCTTCTACCCACCAGCCGATTGCATCACTCTTCCAAAGAAGTGTTCCGGAATAATTCTGTTTTCCGTTTTGATCATACCACTTACCATCAACCCACTCATTTGAGTAGCTGGTCTTGGCATTTTCTTCGGCCTTTTTCTTGGCTTCTTCCTCAGCTTTTTTCTTCGCCTCCTCTTCAGCCTTTCTCTTGGCCTCTTCCTCTGCTTTTTTCTTAGCTTCCTCTTCAGCCTTCTTATTTGGATCTTCCTTCTTCGGTACAATCTCCTGACGTTTTATTATTGCCTTGCAGACTGAACAGTGGCTTCCTTCAGTAAGGCCTGTTGTTTCCGTTGTAGCCGCAACAGCATCATCCTTTACAACAGTATGTCCTTTTGCTGCAATATCTACTGTCCGTTTTTTACCGCATATTGTACAAGTGAATTCTTTCACGCCTTTCTCTGTACAGGTTGGCTGCTTTGTAACTATTCCTTCGTCCCAGTTATGTCCTTTCTTTGAACAATTATATATTTCTTTATCCCAGACTGCCTTAACTGATACCTCTTCAGTTATAATACATTCATCTAATTTGTCGTTTGGATAATACTCTCCGTCAACTTCCCAACCTAATAACTTAGCATCATAATCATTCTCTATTGGTACTAATTGACCATTAATTGATACTTTCCAATTCCCTGAAAACTCAGTAGATCCATTAATATACCAGAATACACGACTCAGACTCTCTCCAGAAAATACTTTCGCTCTAGCTGATTCACTTTTCGAACCATCCATTCCTCTAGCTATATACCCTGAATCGAAATCAATCCATACATCAACCATAGGTTCAAAAACAGCAATAAATGTTGTATCATCTTCTACATAATAATTATGCAAATCAAGTGGGGATACCATTTCTCCTGTACTTGTATTTTTCCATGCCCTAAACTCGATCTCCGGTCCCGGCCCTCCGGTTCCCTCAATAACCGGGGCGGGAGTATTAACAAAAATATTATTATATTGATTCTTTTTTGCAACGACTATCTGATTCTCATATGTAGTATTACCTCCGGGGAACCATAAATAGCCCCCATTCAGATCAAATGTAATAACACAATCTTCATCATTCTCACCTTTTTCTTTCCAGGCCGCCTTGAAAGTTACATCCTCATTAACAACATAATCCTCCGAAAGAGATTCGGTTGAGTAAATCGTATCTTCATCTCCTTCGATATACCAGCCTGCAAATTCATAGGAATCATCATTGGAAATTGGCTCAGCATCAATCTCTCCTATAGTATCACCTTTACACAATGTTTTATTAATGGTTGTTACATCGGAATCCTTTTCATAAAAGCTTCCGCCATTGGCATCAAAGGTAACATCTATAGCTTCACACCACTGTGCGGTAAATGTAACATCCTCGTTTGATGTGAACTCATAGCCGACATCATAGGAACTATATATATTGCCATTTGTACTTGCTTTCCAACCTATAAACGCTTTATTATCTTCGATTAAAGGATCGTTAATATTACAGCTATTAGCCACTAAACCTTTTCCTACTGTCCATTCAGTCGATGTTTTATTATTGTCATATGGATCATGTCCTCCATTATAATCAAATGTAAACTTCACTGCCTCTCTCCACTGTGCAGTAAATGTTACATCCTCGTTTGATGTGAACTCACGACTAACTTCATATGAGCTATATATATTGCTATCTGTACTTGCTTTCCAGCCAATAAACACTTTATTATCATCGATTACAGGAACGCAAATGTGTCTATCAGATACTAAACCTTTTCCTACTGTCCATTCAGTCGATATTTCATAATTATCAGGATCATATCCGCCATTATAATCAAATATAAATATTACCGCATCTTCCCACTGTGCAGTAAATATAACATCCTCATCTGAAGTGAATTCATCCCATACTTCATATGAACTATATATATTGCCATCTGTACTTGACTTCCAGCCGACAAGTGCTTTCCCCTCCAAAACCGGATTATCGAAACACCGACCTACTTCTTCGCCTTTACGTACGTCCATTTCGATTGATGTTTCATTTTCATCATAAGGTGCATGCCCACCATTATAATCAAATGTAAATTTTAATGCCTCTTCCCATTGCGCAGTAAATGTAACATCCTCATTTGAAGTGAATTCATTCTCAACTTCATATGAACTATATATATTGCCATCTATACTTGCTTTCCAGCCAACAAATGCTTTTCCTTCAAAAACCGGATTATTGGGGCGCCAGCTTGCTATTTTACCTTTACGTACGTCCCTTTCGATTGATGTTTCATTTTCATCATAAGGATCATGCCCACCATTATAATCAAATGTAAACTTCACCGCCTCTTCCCATACGGCAGTAAATTTAACCGATACATCAGATTTAAAGCTAAAGTATACATCCTTTGAATCATATATCTGATCATCTATATTACACTTCCAACCGACAAATGCTTTCCCTTCAAAAACCGGATCACCGGGATGTAAACTTACTATTCCTCCTTTACGTACGTCCATTTTTCTTGATGTTTCATTTTCATCACCAGGAGCATGGCCACCATTATAATCAAATACAAATTCAATCGTTTCTTCCCATACAGCAGTCAATGTCATATCCTCATCCGGATAATAAACCAACAACAAATAATCACTGTCGTCTCGCTCATAAGCTAATAATCTGCCATCCTGTGTTCTATATCCCACAAGAACATATCCACTCTTTTCAATCTTCGGAAACCCATCATAAATCCAACCATTAACATCATAAGTAATATTTCTCAAACAAGAACCAACTTCTATCTCAGATGTAAAGCCTTCCATATCAGAATTTCCAGAAATCTTCCCACCATTGAAATCAACGTTTATAGTGACTGTATTCTTATTTTCACTCGAAGAATCCGTTAATTCTACCGGAACACTTATATGGCCAAAAGAGCCATTTTCAGGGGTGGATCCCGCATTTACAATATCTACATTCAGATAATTATCCTTTGTTCTATCACTGAACTGTGTTTCCCCTCTTAAAATAACGCCGGTGAATCCTGCGTCATCATCATATATACTATCAACACTCCACATCATTCCACCGGTGATTCCATCGGTATATACATCATAATCATCCGTCAGCTGAGGATATACCTTTACAAGTATCAGAGCATTTGGACCATCATCATAAAACTGTTCAGAATAATCAAAAGAATAACTGTCATACTCAGATACTAATTCAAATGCATCACCGCTGTTGCCCTCTGCATTTACTTTTGCAATACTTCCAACCGGTATATTGATCAAACCAAACACCATAAAAAATGACATTAATAATGCTAAAAACCTTATCTCTTTTCTTTTCAATATAACCCCTCCTCTCATAACGGCAACAAAGGCACCTACCTATGGTAGATGCCTAATAATTTCTTGCAGCTGACTACCATTTTACAGGTTCTGGAGCTTTGCGTCACAAGATTTCTCTTGCTTTGCCTATTATTTATTTATACATAGTTTATTTACAATCTATTTAAAAATAATACACTTATAGTCTAACATATTAGCCAGAGCCAGTCCATAATATTTTTCATTTTCGTTTTCAAAAAAAGAAGCCGCCACACATCTGTGTGACGACTTCTTTTGTAGCTTATAAAGATTTGTCATTATCTGCAAACACCATCTGCACCGATCCACCAGCCATCAACGTACTGACTTGTTACCATGTAACCTGAGCTGTTGAAGTAGTACCAGCATCCATCAACCTTGAGCCAGCTGGATGACGGCCACCATCCGGAGATATCTTCT
>CACZLA010000030.1 GCA_902781895.1 uncultured Lachnospiraceae bacterium | reverse complement strand
AACAGGATCTGTGTTCTCGATAATATCAATAAGCGCTTCCTTAAAGCTGTCAGGAGCCGGAACGGAAGGGTTACCGATGGAAAAATTGAACACGCTGTCCGGACCCATTTCAGCGGCGCGCTGTCTTGCATAATCAAAAAACTGACGGATGACGGACTCTTTTCCTGTCATCTCTTTATAGAATTCATTTATCATATTTTTCCTCCATAATATGTCGAGATTCTTCAGCAGATTTCGAACCCGGCTGAATAAAAAACACAACTCACATTATTATAATAGATTTAGCTTGATATTACAAGGCTTTTGCAGTACTGTAGATAGAAGGGTCTGAGGGGGCAGAATTTGATTTTTTGTGTTTGCCCGGAGGGATTGATCGGAGATAAAAATATTATGATTATTTTTGATACACATGCCCATTATGATGATGAGGCTTTTGATGGTGACAGAGAAGAGTTACTCGGGAATTGTCTGATAAAAACAGTAAAAAATGTAACGAATATCGGATGTGATATGGAAAGCTCCAAAGCTTCGGTTGAACTATCCGGAAAGTATGATTACATTTATGCCTCCATAGGCGTTATACCCCATCACGTGGGAGAAATGACAGAGGCGGATATTGAAGAGCTTCGTTTGCTTGCAAAAAGCAGTGACAAGGTTGTTGCCATAGGTGAGATAGGTCTGGATTATCATTATGATGAACCTGAGAAGAGTCTTCAGCATAAATGGTTCTTAAGACAGCTGGAGCTTGCCGGGGAGCTGGGGCTGCCGGTTGTAATCCACAGCAGAGATGCGGCCCAGGATACCTATGAGCTGATGAAGGCGGCTCATGCAGAGCGTATCGGTGGAGTCGTTCATTGCTATTCTTATTCTCAGGAAATGGCAGCCGAGTTTCTGAAGATGGGATTTTTCTTCGGAATCGGAGGAGTGGTCACATTCAAAAATTCAAAGAAACTGAAAAGAGCGGTGGAGTTTATTCCCATGGAGAACATAGTTCTGGAAACAGATTCACCCTATCTGACACCGTCGCCCTTCAGAGGCCAGAGAAATGACTCATCATATCTTCCTTATGTTGTAGAGGAAATAGCAAGGCTGAAGGGGCTGGATCCGGAGGAAGTGGCAGAGATAACGTATAATAATGCACTTCGTCTTTATAAGATTAATTAGGCGAGTGTCATTCTGAGCGTAGCGAAGAATCTTGGAATTATAGTTAGGAATAATATATGGATAATAACAATAAATTAAGCAACCCTCAGGAAACCATCAGGGTAATGAAGGAAAATGGTTTCACGGTGAGAAAAAAATTCGGACAGAATTTTCTTATTGATTCCCATGTTATCGATAAGATCATTGCCGCTGCCGAGATAGATAAGGATACGGAGGTTCTGGAAATAGGCCCGGGGCTGGGTACCCTTACCCAGTATCTGGCTGAAGCGGCAAAGTCGGTTACGGCTGTGGAGATAGATGACATGCTGATTCCGATTCTTGAGAAAACTCTTGCTTCATATGATAACGTCAGGATCGTTCACGGAGATATCCTGAAGCAGGATGTGAATGAGCTTTTCGGGGGGAGACCATTTAAGATAGTTGCAAATCTTCCGTATTATATAACCACTCCCATAATAATGAGTCTTCTGGAGTCAAAGGTACCGGCTCAGTCCATAACGGTTATGATCCAGAAGGAGGTTGCCGACAGAATGAAGGCTTCTCCGGGAAGCAAGGATTACGGAGCCTTATCACTGGCGGTTCAGTATTATTCGGAGCCATATCTTGCGGCAAATGTTCCGCCGAACTGTTTTATGCCGAGACCGGGGGTCGGTTCAGCGGTAATAAGGCTGAAGATACTTGATAAGCCATCAGTTGAGGTAAAGGATGAAGAGCTGATGTTCAAGATCATAAGGGCATCCTTTAATCAGAGAAGAAAAACTCTTGCAAATGCAGTAAGTCATTTTGAAGGACTTAACTTCAGCAGAGAAGATGTGGAAAAAGCACTTGAGGCCTGCGGCCTGAAGCCGGGAGTCAGAGGTGAGGCCCTTACCCTTGAGGAATTTTCAGCCCTGGCAAATGCACTTTCAGAGTAAACTAAGGATAGAAAGTATATAGAGATGACAGAAGACGAAAAATATATGAGAGCGGCCTTAAAACAGGCGAAAAAAGCCAATGATAACGGTGATGTTCCCATAGGCTGCGTTATAGTTCGTGAAGGAAAGATTATAGCCAGAGGCTATAACCGGAGAAATAAAGACAGGCAGAGTCTTGCTCATGCAGAAATAATAGCCATAAGAAAAGCATCCAAAATAGTAGGAGACTGGCGTCTGGAGGACTGCAAAATGTATGTAACCCTCGAGCCCTGCCAGATGTGTTCAGGGGCTATAGTCCAGGCTCGTATACCGGAAGTGGTGATAGGCTGCATGAATCCGAAGGCCGGGTGTGCAGGCTCCATCATAAATCTTCTTGATATGAAGGAGTTTAATCATCAGGTTGAGGTGAGAAGAGGGGTGCTGGAAAGCGAGTGTTCTGAGTTATTAACAAGCTTTTTCAAGGAACTGAGAATAAGACTTAAAGAGGAAAAAGAATAGTCACTTGACGAAAAAACTTTAGTTATGTATACTGTTATAGTTATAAAATTTCCGCGCAGCCGGGGAGATAGCGGTGCCCTGTACCTGCAATCCGCTACAGCAGGGGTGATGACTGGCCCCGAACTGTTCATGCGGGGCTGCCTTTGGTAAATGATGTTGATACTTAGGTCTTACGCGACAGGAATCTGTGAACCGTGTCAGGTTGGGAACAAAGCAGCACTAAGCAGAACCTCTCTGTGCGCCGTGAGGTAGCCTGGGTTGAGTCAGGTGCCAAAGTAACGCTCGTATGTGCTTTGCAAAGCCAGTCGCGCGGTTTTAAAAAAATGTGGCATTATCAGATAGAAAGTGTTATATTTATATAGATGTGTATTCATTAAAAAAAATGTTAGGGGTTTATTGGGGATGGATTACTCAGAAGTGATTGAATTTGTCAAAAAGACAACTTCTGAAAATAAAGAATCTGCAAAGTATCCATTTAGAAACAGCTATGACCATACTATGCGTGTGTACAGGTGGGCTATCAGACTTCAGGCGAAGCTCGGAGGAGATCTGGACGTTATAGTTTTAGCCGCATTGCTGCATGATATAGGAAGGTCCGATGATGTTCCTGCAAGCGAGGCCAGTGCCGAGGTTGCAGTGGAGTATCTTGACAGTATCGGAGTATCACCTGAGCTTATTGTTAAAGTCGGTGAGATAATCATGATGAATGCTGATAAGGATACTGAGAAGGACTTGTCACTAGAATGTCGTATCGTTATGGATGCAGATTTGCTTGATGAGGTTGGCGCGATAGAAATAATGCGCGATGCCATGGTTGCTGCAACGGAAAGTGAGGCAAGCTATAAGAGGGCTTATTACAGGATCAAGGAGTATTACAGAACAAATAAGCCACTCGTAAGGTGTTGCAAGACAGAAACGGCCAGAACAGAGTATATGAAGCGAATGCAGCTTATTGATAGCTTTTTATATCAACTTGAAAAAGAATTATTTTAATCATTATTTCATTAAGTAAGGAGAGAATGAAATGGCTAATAAAGTAGGTAGAATTATTGTAGGTATATTAATTGTCATAGCAGCATTTGTTATAATATATCTTGTTCTTCCGGGACAGTACAAGAATCCGCTTACAGCGTTTATCCAGGAAAAGACAAATGATAATTACAGCAAGCTTGTTGATCCGCTCAAGGCTGCACAGGTACCAAAGAATAAGGATTTCACATTTGGTAGTGTATTTGAAGAGAATACAGAGCATTCAGCATGGACTATAGAAGAGCTTTCAGTTGATGATAAGGGTAATGGAACATATTATGTATATGCTGATGGTTACAACATCACTATGGAACTTGAGAGCGAAGAAAATGATGATAGTATGAAGACTCATACAAATGCGCATGTTCGGTGTACGTTTTTGGTTGATAAAGACGGAAGTACTATAAAGATAAATAATAAAGAGATTCAGGAAGGTAAGCCTGTTACTCCGCAGACGATAGAGATAGATCAGGATACATATAGTTCAACGGTAAAATCAAATGATTATTTCCAGAAAGCTCTTGATTGCCTTTGCGGAAAGTAATATCGTAACAAAAAAAGAACTCCGACAGGAGTTCTTTTTTTATGTCATAAGCTTTTCATCTCGCCGGGAATAGCATTTTTTTCAGAATGACATTTTCAGAAGAATATTATTTTTTAACAAGCGAATCTATAATGCCCGTTATTGTCTTTATGGAATCACTGAGCTCGCTTTTTTCCATGGCTGACATATATTTTTCTTTGTTCTCTGAAACCTCTTTGATGGCGGTCAGCAGTGTTTCATTATTAAGCTTTTCTTCTTCAATAACATAGCTGTAGCCGCTTTTTTCAAATGACTGTGCATTCATGATCTGGTCGCCGCGGCTGGCTTTCAGCGAAAGCGGAATAAGAATATTCAGCTTTTTCAAAGCAAGCAGTTCGCATATGGCATTTGCTCCGGCTCTGGATACTACTATATCGGCAAGTGCAAACAGATCATTCAGTTCTGATTTCACATATTCAAACTGTGCATAGCCCGGAGTGTTATTAAGTGATGGATCTGTCTTATCATTTCCGCAGATGTGGATGATATTATAGTCCTTCAGAAGCTCGTCCATAGCATTCCATATGGCTTTATTTACTGCAACACTACCGGTACTTCCTCCCACAACCAGGATAACGGGTTTATCGTCTGTAAAGTGACAGAATTCTTTGGCTTTGTTTTTGTCGCCGTTAAACAGCTCGGCTCTTATGGGGGTTCCTGTTACGGTAGCCTTTCCTTCGAACATCTTCTTTGTTTCAGGGAAGTTACAGCATATCTTTGTGGCCTTCGGAAGTGCAAGCTTGTTTGCAAGTCCCGGAGTCATATCAGACTCGTGAATAACAACCGGGATTTTTTTCTTTGATGCTGCGAATACAACCGGTACGGATACGAAGCCTCCCTTTGAGAATACTACATCCGGCTTCAGTTGTTTCATAAGCTTCTTTGCCTGGGAAAAGCCTTTGATGACTCTGAAGGGATCAGAAAAGTTCTTCAGGTCAAAATATCTTCTCAGCTTACCTGAAGATATTCCGTGATAAGGTATACCTATTTCCTCGATAAGCTTTTTTTCTATTCCGTTATAGGTACCGATATATTCAACCTCATAACCCATTTCCTTTAAAGTGGGTATGATGGCTATGTTTGGTGTTACGTGTCCGGCAGTTCCGCCGCCGGTAAGAACTATTTTTTTCATGTGAGTTTATCTCCGTTTTTCTGAAAAATGTTTTATCTTGATTACATCGGCTCTTACTATATCACAAAATCGTCCTTTACGGTAGGATTCAGTTCCCAGATATTTATAGACGTGCAGTCACTCAGGGTGAAGTACCTTTCGGTTTCCTCCGGGAAGATCCTGGAGGTGAATACTGCATCTCCGTCATTTACGAAAATTTCTATGGAACTGTGATCGATGAATATTCTCAGGTGTGTCAGACCGTTATCAAGTATTCTGGTCCTGCTTTCACCGTTTTCATTGTTAAATCGTATATTCATATTTGATCTGTCAATGGTTATCTCTCTGATTTTATCAATATAATTGATGGAAAGTCCGCCGGTTCCGTCTTTTTTTGAAAATAGAGACATTTGAAAATCCTCAGGATAGATGGTTACTGCTATCTCAGCAGAAGACGGAAGCATTCCGAGCCCGGGACTTATCTGATTTTCACGCATAGATTCAAGCCCTTTGATGGGACGCTGAATAAGTCTTCTGTGTCTTATGGACAGTTCTCTTGGAAGAGTCAGACAGCCGGACCAGTTCTCGCTATCGGTGGGATAACTGGCATCGGGAAGTCCCATCCATGCTGTAAGGATTGCTTTATTTTTTTCATTTACATTTGCACAGCATGCTGCTGCATAAAAGTCGAAGCCGAAATCAAGTACATGGAAGGAACCGTCCGGGGTAAATGTGAGATTCTCATAGTCCATATATCCGATAATATATCCGCAGTGATTTGTTCCTGTTCCGTGTCCCTCTAAGGTGAGGTGCTGAGGACAGAAGATAAGTATATCATGATCCCCCAGATGCTCCAGAGAAGGGCATTCCCACATTCCGCCGAAATCCTCGAAACCGGGTACGTTAAGTTTACCTCTGTATTCCCATCCGAACTTTGGATCTGATGAAGAATAAATGATAGCACATCCTCTGTTATCCTTTGTCTGGGCACCCATGATAATATAATATTTATTTGTCTCTTCATCATAGACAATCTTCGGATCTCTCTGATTTTCGGTATATTCATCACATGGCCCGAACAGTGGTGCGGAGTATTTTTTTGCAAGCTTACCGTCAGTCAGCTTTGCCATACATGTGAAGGAACGCCTGGTCCAGTCATCGTCACGATGATTGCCTGTGTAGTAAAGATAAATGTCATCGCCGAGCTGCATCGCCGAGCCTGTATAAACACCCTTGTTATCGAAATAGGTATCAGGGTAGATGGACACACCCAGGTTTTTCCAGTTGATCAGATTTTCGGAGGTGGTGTGATACCAGTGCTTAAGCCCATGTACGGCACCCCAGGGACACCACTGATAAAACAGATGCCACACGCCGTCCTTATAAATGAATCCATTTGGATCGTTCAGCAGTCCGGTGACAGGCTGTATATGAAACGTCTGACGATAAACGGATCCGGAGATCTGTTCATGCATTTCTGTTAACTCGTCAGGTGATTTAAGCTTTCTGCAAAGCTCTTTCTTAGTCCACTTTTTCAAAACGGATATCCTTTCTGTAAATATATAGTAAACACTAATGTCATGATATCAAAAATCAATTATAATATCCATTCAAAAAATGACATTTATTTATATAATTTTTATAGCCATAAGGGGTGGATAAATGGTATAATACATATAACTATGGTGTTGTTTTTCGACAACGTCATTTTTAATAAAAAAGAGAGGGGTCAATACAAAATGAGCGATTTTATGGAAGCATATAAGAAATGGATAGAGGATCCATATTTTGATGAGGATACCAGAGCTGAACTTGAGTCAATAAAGGATGATGAGAAGGAGATAGAAGACAGATTTTACAGAAGTCTTGAATTCGGTACAGGAGGACTCCGTGGAGTCAGAGGCGCCGGAACCAACCGTATGAACATATATACAGTTCGTCAGGCTACACAGGGACTGGCAAACTATATAGTTGCACATGACGGACAGGATAAGGGCGTTGCCATAGCACATGATTCCCGTATCATGTCACCTGAGTTTGCAAGAGAGGCTGCAAGATGTCTTAATGCAAATGGAATCAAGACATATCTTTTTGAATCTCTCAGACCTACTCCGGAGCTTTCATTTGCAGTAAGAGAGTTCGGATGTATCGCAGGTATCGTGGTTACAGCCAGCCACAATCCGAGAGAGTACAATGGTTATAAGGTATATTGGGAGGATGGAGCACAGGTAACACCACCTCACGATACAGGAATCATGGCAGAGGTTGCCAAGGTTACTGATTTTGCAAATGTTAAGACCATGGATGAAGATGACGCAAGAGCTGCAGGACTTTTCAATATCATCGGAACAGATTTTGATGACAAGTTCATTGCAAATGTAAAGGCACAGAGTATCCATCCTGAGGTTATTCCTGAGATGGCTAAGGATATAAAGATAGTTTATACACCTCTTCACGGAACAGGAAATGTTCCTGTAAGAAGAGTTCTTAAGGAACTTGGATTTACCCAGGTTTATGTTGAGCCACAGCAGAAGATTCCTGATGGATCATTCCCTACTGTTTCTTATCCAAATCCGGAGGATCCAAAGGCTTGGGAGCTTGCACTCAAGCTTGCTAAGGAGGTGGATGCAGATATAGTTCTTGCAACAGATCCCGATGCTGACAGACTCGGTGTTTATGCAAAGGATACCAAGACCGGTGAGTACATGAGCTTTACCGGAAATATGTCGGGAATGCTTATTGCAGAGTACATTTTCAGAGAGCGTGAGGCTACAGGTACTATGCCTGAAAATCCTGCTCTTGTTACAACCATCGTTACAACAGATCTTGCAAAGGCCATAGCTGCTTCTTATAACGCACGTTGTATAGAGGTTCTTACAGGCTTTAAGTATATCGGTGAGCAGATAAAGATATTTGAGCAGACAGGCTGCAACAATTATGTTTTTGGTCTTGAGGAGTCTTATGGATGTCTTGCCGGAACATATGCAAGAGACAAGGATTCTATCGTTGCAGTAATGATGCTTTGTGAGGTTGCTGCATTCTATAAGAAGCAGGGTAAGACACTCTGCGATGCTATGCAGGATCTTTATGACAAGTACGGATATTATAAAGAAGGGCTTGCAACCCTTGAACTTAAGGGTGTTGACGGAGCTGCTGAGATTCAGAGAAAAATGGAGAACTTCAGAACAAATCCTCCAAAGGAGCTTGGCGGACTCAAGGTTCTTGCTGCACGTGACTACAAGAAGGATGAAAGAGTAGATCTTGTAACCGGTGATGTTTCATCTACAGGTCTTCCATCATCAAATGTTCTTTACTACGAGCTTGAGGACAATGCATGGTGCTGTGTTCGTCCTTCCGGAACTGAACCGAAGATTAAATTCTATTACGGTGTTAAAGGATCAGACATGGCTGATTCTGAAAAGAAATTAGAAGCAATAAAGGCAGATATGTTAAACGGCCAGTAAATCTTACTAACAAGGAGAAACGCATGAGTTTCTTAAAAAGGCTAAATACAAAAAGATATTACAAGTATAAAGATCAGGTTATTCAGAGAAACATGATCGCAAGTCAGACATATCTTCTCGTTGGAACTATTGTTGCGACTGTAAATATGTTATCAAACGTATTTATCAAGAGAACAAATGGTTACGTGGGAAGTCTGGTTTTGCTCGTTTATTTTGTGCTGGCATCTTTGCTCAGAAGACCTATACTTAAAAATCATGAAAAAAGAAGTACTCTGTTCCTGTATATTGTTCAGATTCCCATCATGATCTTCGGAATCCTTATGGGAACGGTTCTTGATAAGACCAGTATAACCATAACGTTTTTCCTGCTGCTTATATGCATGCCGCCATTTATACTTGATAATCCGGCCAGACATCTGACCTATATAATTTCAATGATGGTCATATATCTGATACTTGGATATTCGGTGAAAAATCCCGAGATATTTAAGCTGGATCTGGTCCATGCTCTCAGCTTTATGATGGGCTCCATGTTCGTTAATCTTTTTGTACTTGCTGAGAGATTTGATAATATAGAGAACTATGCTCTTTCGGATTACAGGTCAAAGCATGATTTGATAACAGGACTTAAGAACAGATATTCTCTGAGACAGGATGCTGAAAAATACACAAATATGCATATATGTGTAGCTATAGTTGATATAGACTATTTCAAGTTCTTCAATGATATGTATGGTCATGATTTCGGAGAAGAGATAGTTGCATATATAGGTGCTCTTTCGCGAGATGTATTCGGAGAGGAGTACTGTTACAGATTTGAGACTGATGAGATTATCATTATAGATGACAAGTCGCCGGAGGCTGAATTTAAAAAGAAGCTGAAACAGATAAGTGATGGTTTCAGTGAAGTTATCATAAAGGGGAAGAAGTTCCATCCATCCTGTAGTATTGCTTATGTTCATGGAAATACAGGTGATTTGGATGATGTTGCAGAACTTCTCAGACATACCGATGTCAGACTTCTTGAGACCAGAGCTAAGGGCAGAGGAATCATCATGGGCTATCCCTATGACAGAAGTCAGAAGAGACAGACAGATATACTTGCAGAGGTTGCTCAGAACAACACTGCCAGCAGTATAGATGAGATAACGGGAATTCCGAATATGCAGTTCTTCCGAATCAGAGCGGATGAACTGCTCGGAAATGTTCTGAGTCTTGAAAGAAAACCGGAGATTTTATATTTCAATATAGGTAACTTTAAGGCTTATAATGAAGAATATGGATTTAGAAAAGGCGATAAACTGCTCAGAGATATTGCGGATATCCTGAAAGAAGAATTCGGTAACAGGGTTATAGCAAGATTTGCAGAGGATCATTTTGTTGTACTCTGCTATAAGGATGAGGCAGAGGATATTCTTGAGGATGTCTTCCGAAAGGTTAAACCTCTTTTCGGTAACATACATATGAATATGAAGGTTGGTATTGCAGTATATTCCGAGGGAGAAAATGTCGGAATAACCTGTGATAAAGCAAAGCTTGCATGCGACAGCATAAAGCATGATGCAAACAGAAGCTTCGTATACTATAGCGAGAATCTGGAAACCAGAAATAAACTTGAGCGTTATGTTATAGCACATGTTGATGAAGCGGCTGAGAAGGGTTATCTGAGAGTATATTATCAGCCTGTTATGGATATTAATACCGGAAAGCTTATAGAGCTTGAAGCACTGGCAAGATGGATCGATCCGATACATGGATTCCTTGCCCCCGGTGATTTCATTCCTCCTCTTGAGGAAGCAAAGCTGATACATAAGATAGATAGCTTTATTGCAAAACAGGTTTGTCTTGATCAGCCGAAGCTGAGGGAGATGGCCGGAAGGGATGTTCCCGTATCCATAAACCTTTCAAGGCTTGACTTTATGATCACAAATATAGTTGATAATCTGAAGGGCATTGTTAAGGAAAACAATATTGATGTAAAGAATATCCATATCGAGGTTACTGAAAGTGCTCTTGAAAATGACAGCGAAGAACTGAAGTACAAGATGAATGAATTGAGAGATGCAGGCTTCGAGATATGGCTGGATGACTTTGGAAGCGGATATTCATCCCTTAATTCACTTCAGGATTTCAAGTTTGATGTGATAAAGGTTGATATGAAGTTTATGAGGACCCTTGAAAGTAATCCTCAGACAAGTATCATAGTGAAGTCTATTATTGAGATGACAAAGAGTCTGAACCTCAAATCATTGGTGGAGGGTGTTGAAACCCAGACACAGTATGATTTTATCAGTGAGATAGGTGTGGACATGGCTCAGGGATTTTTGTTCAGCAGACCCGTTCCTATTGAGGAACTCAAATTTAATTCTTAAAAGGAACACGGCTTATTTATGAGAAGTAATTAATAATAAATATTTGATATTTATTTACAAAAAGAGTAAACTGCAAAGATAGTTCTGTTTTTTTAGGGCAGAAAACTTACAGTTTACTTTTTTCGTTGGGAAAAGAAAGATGAAATGTAAGAAACTTATATTTATAGAAGAGTTTAAGATCAGTTAAGGAGCATGTGATGATCTCAAAATTCAGTGTAAAAAGACCATATACGGTATTTGTATGCGTTATAGCAATTATAGTAGTAGGTGTAGTGGCTTTGACGAAAACCACTGCCGATCTGCTTCCGAATATCACGCTTCCATACGTTATCGTTATCACGCCTGATATGGGGGCAAGTCCGGAAACGGTTGAAAAAGAGATAACGGCGCCGATAGAGGCCTCTCTTGCAACGACTTCAAATCTGAAGACTATCCAATCCATGTCATATAACAGTTATTCAACTGTTGTTCTTGAGTATGAGCAGACAACAAATATGGATGCTACTCTCATTGAGATACAGCAGAAGCTGGATCAGCTGGAGGGTTCATTTGATGATGCTGTAGGTACTCCCATAGTAATGCAGTTAAATCCTGATATGCTTCCGGTTATGGTCGCTGCGGCAAATGTAGATGATATGGATAATATCCAGCTTACAAATTATATCAACAGTGATATAAAGCCTCAGCTGGAAAGTATTGAAGGTGTTGCTTCCGTTACCATTACAGGTGGAGTTACCGAGTCTGTAAAGGTAACCATGAATCAGAAAAAGATAGATGCTCTCAATAAAAAGATAATGGACGAGATAGAGGGCAAGTTTGACGATTCCAGAGAAGAACTGGATAAGTCAAAGGAAGAGCTTGAATCCGGAAAGGAAGCACTGGAGTCAGGAAAGAAAACCTTCGCAAATACAGTAAGTGATAACAAGACCAAGATTGAAGATGCTCAGCTGGAGCTTTATCAGACAGAAAGTGAGCTGCAGAATAAAAAGGAACAGCTGGAGCTGGTTAATGAAGTACTTACCACTTCCATCGAAGCCCTTCAGAAGCTTTACGAAGCAGCAAAGGAGCTTTCAGACAGGATTGCTTCCATAGAGTCTGCTCTTTCTCTCTATGAACAGGGGCTGCTTAATGATGAGGCATTTCTTGCAACTATCGGACTCGATCCGGAAACTGCAAAGCAGGAGATGGAAAATCTTCATAAGCAGATAGATCAATATAATGAACAGATAAGAGAAAAGGCTGCGGCGCTTATAGATTATAATATTACTCTTTATACCTACGAAGATATTCCTGCAGCTATAGGTGAGCTTGAAAAGGCGAGAACTGAGATCACCATGGGTATCGAAACCATTAATAAAGGTATGGAAGAGGTTCAGGCCGGAAAAACTACAACCAGTGATGCCCTTAATGCCCTGAATAAGGCTGAGATAGAGCAGTCAATAACGCTGGCTGATGCTTCATCCCAGCTGAATATGGGTCTGGCTCAGATAGAGCTTGCGGAGCAGAATATAGACAGCACTGTGGATACTGCAAAGGATGCTGCTGATCTGAATAAGGTGCTTTCTCTGGATGTGCTGAACAATCTGCTGCTTGCACAGAACTTTGACATGCCTGCAGGTTATGCTTCAGGTGATAACGGGCAGTATCTGGTTAAGGTCGGAGATAATATCGCAAGTGCTGAAGATCTGAGAGACCTGGTTCTCATAGATCTCGATATGAAAAATGTGGGAGTTATAAGACTCTCGGATGTTGCAGATGTAGAAGAGGTTGATGATTCGGAAACCGTTTATGCAAAGCTGAATGGTGACCCCGGAATCCTGATGTCCTTTGAGAAACAGACAGGATATTCAACAGGTGATGTAACAGATAAAATACTTGAGAAGTTTGACAGTCTGGAAAATACTGAAGATGAAGGATTACATTTTGCCGTTCTTATGGATCAGGGTGTCTATATAGATATGATAGTAGACTCCATCCTTAAGAATATCCTTGTGGGTGCGGCTCTTGCAATCCTCGTGCTTATCATTTTCCTGAAAAGCTTTAAGCCGACGATCATTATAGCCTGCGCTATTCCGATCTCCATAATATTTGCAATAGTGCTGATGTATTTCTCGAATATAACCATGAATATCATTTCCATGTCGGGTCTTACCCTTGGTATCGGTATGCTGGTTGATAATTCGATAGTTGTTATAGAAAATATATTCCGACTGAAAAAAGAGGGCGAACCGATAAAACGTGCTGCGGTTTACGGTGCAAGTCAGGTGGCCGGAGCCATCACTTCATCCACCCTTACCACCATGTGTGTATTTCTTCCTATCGTATTTACTGAGGGAATGACCAGACAGCTGTTTGTGGATATGGGACTTACCATAGCATTTACCCTTACCGCATCGCTTCTTGTAGCCCTTACTTTAGTGCCTGCTATGGCTCAGGGACTTCTCAGAAATCAGAATGTTAATGAGACCGGAGAAGAAGGCGTATTTATGAAGGCCTACGGCAAGGTGCTGAGAGGTGCCATAAAGTATAAGGCTCTGGTATTTATAGCAATGATACTTTTGCTTGTGGCTTCGGTATTCCTTGCTCTTTCAAGAGGAACGGAGTTCATGCCTGAAATGAATGGTACTCAGCTGACCATAACCATGTCTCCGCCGAAGGGGGAGGAAAGAACCTTCGAGGAGATGACGGGTTATGCCGACAAGCTGGTGGAAAAGCTTCAGGATTATGATGAGGTTGAGACCATAGGAGCTATGGTAGGAAACGGAACAATGATCGGAGGCCTTTCGGCGGGACAGGGATTAAATTCGGTATCTATCTATGTTCTTCTGGATCAGGATCAAAAAATAGATACAAATGATATAGTTGACAGAGTTGAAATGGATTCTCAGGATATCGACTGCGATGTTCAGGTCAGTGCTCAGCTGATGGATATGCAGGCACTTACCGGAAGTGGTGTTTCCATCATGATCAAGGGTCGTGATATGCAGACTATTCAGTCTCTTGCAACAGAGGTTGCAGATAGTATAAGTACTATTGACGGAATAGAAGAGGTTGATGACGGTCTGGATAATACCATAGATACATTTGTCATCACAGTAGATAAAAAGAAGGCTGCCAAATACGGTCTCACGGTTGCGCAGGTATTTGCTTCGATTTCCGCAAAGCTTGCATCCACCAGATCAACAACCTCCATTGAGACGGATATCAAGGATTATGATGTTTATGTTCAGACAGATGAGCAGGCTGAAATAACCATAAACGATCTCAGGAAAATGAAGATCGAGTATGTTGATAAGATGACACAGGAGAAGAAAGAGGTGGCTCTTTCCAAGATTGCATCCTTTGATCATCAGGAAGAGCTTTCACAGATAAATCGTGATCAGCAAAGCAGATTTATAAGTGTTACGGCAACCTTGAAGGACGATGCAAATATAGGTCTTGTGGGAGATGAAGTAAAGAAAAAGCTAAAGGATATCGGTGTCCCTGAAGGTTATTCCATAACCATGAAGGGTGAAAATGAGTCTATAGATGATGCGATGAATCAGCTGATGCTCATGATGCTGCTTGCTGTAATACTGATATATCTTATTATGGTAGCACAGTTCCAGAGTATAAAGGCTCCGTTCATCATAATGTTTACGATACCCCTTGCATTTACGGGAGGACTTCTGAGTCTTTATATATTCGGCAAGGCTGTTTCAGTTATTTCGGTAATAGGATTTATAATGCTGGCCGGTATTATAGTAAATAACGGTATCGTGCTGGTTGACTATATTATCCAGCTGAGAAGAACGGGAATGGCAAAAAGAGATGCCATCATTACGTCGGCGAAGACGCGTCTTCGTCCGGTTCTCATGACGGCGATCACAACCATCATTTCCATGTCTACAATGGCTATAGGAATGGGACAGGGTACTGAAATGGCTCAGCCTATGGCTATCGTCGTGGTCGGCGGTCTGATATACGGAACGGTACTTACCCTTGTGCTTGTGCCGTGTATGTATGATGCCTTCAACAGAGAGAAGGATATGACCGAGGTTGAGATCTAAACAAAAAAAACAGAGGAATAGGTAGCGCCTATTCCTCTATTTTTTTGCTTATTGGAAGCAGG
Organism: uncultured Lachnospiraceae bacterium; assembly: GCA_902781895.1. Classification (GTDB taxonomy): domain Bacteria; phylum Bacillota; class Clostridia; order Lachnospirales; family Lachnospiraceae; genus Eubacterium_Q. Next base: position 12,381 of record CACZLA010000030.1, on the reverse strand, counting down.
ATTCGAGTTGTCCTTCGATATTTTTTATATTCATCTTCAAATCTTTCGAGAAGAAGCTGCTCTTCATATTTGTTGTCCAGGATGAACATGATAAATACATAAAGCGGAGGCAGCACATACATAAATGCATTTCCCGAGAAGAATAATGCTGCGGTACATATCAGAATGACTCCACCATACATAGGATTTCTTGTTTTGCTGTAAATGCCGGTTGTTATCAGCTTTCCCATCTGCATCTGAGTAAATGCACTTTCATCTATGATGGAATCTGTCAGAAGCTTGATGCCGAAAAACAGGATTACTACACCGAAGCCGATGTAGGTATATCTGAGCCAGCTGGCTGATGGAATACCTGATTTAAATGCATCCATTTGTCCGAGTATAACTCCGAGGATGGTGAGAACCACCGCTACCGGAACTATGATAACGCTTTTAGTATACTTTGGAATCGGTTCTCCTGAAGCAATGATAACTTTGTTATCATATTCACTGTCTTTGTCAGCATCTTTAGAATTATCAGCATCCTTACCATTATCAGATTCATCTGCATTATCAGCTTTGGAATCTGATGTGGAGTCGCTGTATTCTATCGGGATGTCATAGTCGGTATTTATGACTACTGTCTGATCTTCCGAATCAGGTGTGTCATCCGTGTCCTTGTTTAAAATCTCAGCAAGGAGCTTTTCTTTTTCACTTTTTATTTTCTCATCCTGAAGACTTACCTCAGGATCTGTTTTCTTATCGAAAGCCATAGTGTTTCCTTTCGTGTGATTATTTCCTTTTGTATGTATGAAAATTTACTGATATAGTATAACACTCGTGCTTTGCCTGCGTCAAATCATTGCATTTTTACGGATTTTTTAATCTTCGTTTAACATACGCTTTTTATACTGTGCTCATAACAAAGAGAAATATCAGCGTGAAAGGAGTGATCATTATGAAGAAAACATCTAAAAAAATTATGAAAATGTATTCAATCCTACTGGCATCTGCCATGATGCTTAGCCTGACGGCTTGTGGGAATACTGAAACATCAAGTGCAAACGATGGAAAACAGATAGCGGCTGCAGCAAATGAAGTGGGCGAGGAAGAAGTAGTGGAAGCGGCTGAGGTTGTTGCAGACGAAACTGAGGAAGCAGACGAAACAGAGGATTCAACCGATTCAAAGAAAGATAACAAAGAGAAGAAAACAAAGAAAGAAGCAAATAAGGATAGCAGTAGTAATGATGATAAAACAAAGAGCAGTAAATCCGGAAAATCAGGCAGTACGGGAAAGACTGATAAATCTTCAGGAAGCTCAGATGAAGGTTCATCAGACTCTGCTCCCGGTGGATCTCCGGATGGAACTCCTCCTGACGGAGCACCAGGTGGAGCTCCCGGTGGCGGATCTGACAGCGGATCGGCTGATGAATCAGGTACAGCTTCAACTATAATAAGTTCTGACGGAAAAACATATACAAACTCAGCTGATGGTGAACATGCCATCGAAGCAGACGGAACAACCGTAAGCTACTCAGATATCACAGTAAATAAAACCGGAGATTCTTCCGGTGACGAATCGGATTTCTACGGAAAGAACTCAGCGATCTACGCTAAAAACGGAGCAAGCCTTACACTGAAAAATATAACAGTTGATACTGCAGGAACTCATGCAAACGGAGTATTCTCATACGGAAGCGGAACAACAGTTACGATATCAGACTCCACCATAAATACTACCGGAAACTGCTCAGGCGGTTTAATGACAACAGGCGGTGGAACGATGATAGCAAACAACCTTACGATCCATACCACCGGAAACTCATCAGCAGCCATCAGATCTGACAGAGGCGGCGGAACCGTAAAGGTTACAAAGGGAACCTATACAACTGACGGAAAGGGATCACCGGTTATATATTCAACTGCTGATATCACTGTAAGTGATGCAACACTGACATCCACATCATCACAGGGAGTGGTTGTAGAAGGAAAGAATTCCGTAACTTTAAATAATGTTGAACTTACTGCTGATAATAACTCAAAGAACAGCGACAAATCCGATACCTATCAGGCAGTTATGATATACCAGTCCATGTCAGGTGATGCAGATGAAGGAACCGCAAGCTTTAAAGCAACAGGCGGCTCAATCACAAACAAAAACGGCGATGTATTCTTCGTAAATAACACTTCCGCAACTATAGAGCTTGAAGATGTTGATATAACAAATGAAGATTCTGACGGAGTATTCCTGAGAGCCGAAGCAGCAGGCTGGGGAACCGAAGGAAGTAACGGCGGAGACGTAACTCTCACGGCAACAGATCAGGATATCGACGGAGACATCATAGTTGATGATGTATCTTCTCTGGATATGACCCTTACCGATGGTTCAACCTTTACCGGATCCATCAACTCCGACGGAGCAGCAGGTGAAGTAAATGTAACCATCTCAGCAGACTCAACATGGAATCTGACTGATGACTCATACATCACAAGCCTGGATGCAAATGAAAGCTCTGTTAACCTGAATGGATATTCATTATACATAAACGGAAGTGCTTACTAAGTAAATATCAAATCAATAGAACTTCGATAGTACTTACATAGTGTTACCTTAATACTTCTAAATACTTTCTTAGGAACCACCGGGAGGTTTATAAGCGGGTTTAGCTACCCACTGAAAAACTTCTCCGGTAGTTCTTTTATTGAGGTGTTCTCATCTTACTTCTATTTGTTCTTAAAATAAAATTTCGGTTTCATATACAATCATGATATGTTAAAATAATATAGTTGTACGAGGGAGAGAAGTGATATGTCTTATGTAGCTTTATATAGAAAGTTCCGTCCCGGAACCTTCGATGAGGTAAAGGGTCAGGACCACGTTGTCACAACTTTAAAGAACCAGTTTGCCCATGACAGAGTAGGTCATGCTTATCTTCTGTGTGGAACTCGCGGAACCGGAAAAACTACTGTTGCCAAGCTGATAGCGAAGACAGTCAATTGTGAGAATCCGAACGAGAACGGTCCCTGTGGACATTGTGAAAGCTGTATGGCTATAGCAAATGGAACTTCTCTGAATGTTATCGAGATTGATGCGGCTACCCATAACGGAGTAGATAATATAAGGCAGATAAATGAAGCTGTTCAGTATTCACCTGCACAGGGAAAGTATCTGGTATATATTATCGACGAGGCACACCAGCTGTCAAAGGGAGCCTATAATGCTCTTCTTAAAACTCTGGAGGAACCGCCTGAATATGTAATCTTTATTTTGGCCACCACTGATGATTATTCACTTCCCGTAACTATAAAATCCAGATGTCAGAGATTTGATTTCCACAGGATTTCCATAGATACCATAGCTGACAGACTTGAGGATATATTGGGACGTGAGGGTGAGTCGGCAACACGGGACGCACTCAGATATATTGCGCGAGCGGCAGACGGTTCTATGCGAGATGCACTTTCGATATTGGATGAATGTGTATCGGCCAGCCTGGGTGAAGAGCTTACAAAGGATAAGGTCTTAAGTGTTATCGGTGCTGTATCGGTAGACATTTATATAAGATTTTTAAGAGCCGTAAAGGAAAATGCTCCCGAAAAGGTTCTGGATATAATAAATGAAACCATATGGGATGGAAAGGATCTTATAAAATTTACGGATGATCTGGCCTGGTTTGTGAGAAATGTGCTTTTCCTTAAGCTGTCTCCGAAGATAGCCGAGGATATGGATATGACCGAGGAAAACATCAATGATCTGAAGGTTCTCGGTGAGGAGTTTGAAACGGATGTCCTTACAAGATATCTGGGTATCCTTCAGGAAGTCTGTTCCGATATAAGGAAGTCTTCGGTAAAAAGAGTGACACTGGAAATGGCTGTCATAAAGATGTTGAGACCGGAGACGGATATTGATCTCACTGCCATACTTACAAGGCTTGATAATCTGGAAAGAGCAGGAGTCAGCATTCCATCAGGAAATGAAAACAGTCAGGGCTTTTCAGGAGGACAGACACCTTCGCAGTCCGGTGGTGCTGCTTTCTCGGCGGGACTTACAAGTGATGAGGTTGAAGCACTTGTAGATGCGGCTCTTGACAGAGAGCTTTCAAAAAGAATAAGCAGCAGGACTGAAACCTTTGATTCAAAACAGCAAAGTGATATAATAGAGGCGAATATTTCAAAAGAATTTCCACCGGCTGAAAGTGAGGATATTCTCCGGCTTTCAAGGGAATGGAACACCCGTATAGTTCCACAGCTGGATAATCCTCATAAAAAATATGCCCCGGATCTGTTTGTGGAGCCGGCACTTAGCTACAGAGCTGACGGAGTGGCAAGTCTGAATCTGGTTTTTGATGATAATGATCTGGAGGATATGAGATATCTTTATTATGAAGAACCTAAAAACAGACAGTCGCTGGAGGATGCACTTTCCAATATCCTTAAAAAGAAGGTGGAAATAAGTATTATTCATAAACCGGGAATAAGAGGAGTTTTGAATAGAGACTCCCTTGCCATAAATAAAGTGAATTTTGATGTTAAGATACGAGAAAGAGAGGAAGAAGAAGATGGCTAAAAGAGGCGGATATCCTGGAGGCATGATGCCGGGAGGAATGAACAACCTTATGAAGCAGGCTCAGAAGATGCAGAAGCAGATGGAGGAAACTCAGGCTGAGCTTGAAGAGAAGGTTTACGAAGCAACTGCAGGCGGCGGAGTTGTAAAGGTTGTAATAAACGGTAAGAAGGAAGTTACTGAGATAAAGATAGCCGAAGAGGTTGTTGATCCCGAGGATATCGAAATGCTTGAGGATCTTGTAGTAGCTGCTGTAAATGAAGCTATACGTATGCAGGCTGATGATGAGAAAGAACAGCTTGGAAAAATAACAGGTGGAATGGGCGGAGGCCTTGGAGGTCTTTTCTAAATGAATATCTATGGCGGCGAAGTAAACAGGCTTATAGAGGAACTGGGACATCTTCCGGGGATAGGTTCAAGAAGTGCCCAGAGGCTTGCATTTTATATAATAGGTATGCCGGATGACAGGGCTGAGGCACTGTCTGAAGCTATCATAAATGCAAAAAAGAAAATAAAGTATTGCAGTGAATGTTTTACAATAACGGATAGTGAGAAATGTCCTATCTGTTCATCCACCACCAGAGATCATAAGACTATAATGGTAGTGGAGTCTCCCAGAGATATGGCTGCATATGAAAGAACAGGAAAATATGAAGGTGTTTATCATGTTCTTCACGGAGTGATAAATCCGAGTCAGGGAATAGGCCCGCAGGAAATAAGGCTTAAGGAACTGATGATAAGACTCAGAGAGGATGTGGATGAGCTGATCATCGCAACAAACTCAAGCGTTGAGGGTGAGGCGACGGCCATGTACATTTCCAAGATGGTCAAACCGGCCGGCATAAAGGTGACACGTATAGCAAGCGGTGTTCCCGTCGGAGGTGACCTGGAGGTTACGGATGAGGTTACTCTTATGAGAGCTCTGGAGGGACGGACAGAATTATAAGAATCAAGGAGGGGTACAAAAATGAAAAAAATCGGAATACTAACAAGTGGCGGTGACTGCCAGGCACTTAATCCGACAATGAGAGGTGTAGTAAAGGGACTTGAGAATCTTTTTGGTGATGTAGAGATATATGGTTTCCTTGAGGGATACAAGGGTCTCATATATGGAAACTATAAGAAGATGGAGCCTATGGAGTTCTCCGGACTTCTTGCAAAGGGCGGAACAGTTCTCGGAACATCAAGAGTTCCGTTTAAGGATCTGGATATTCCTACAGATGATGGCGTGGAAAAGGTCCCTGCCATGATAAAGACTTATAAGAAGCTTGAGCTTGACGGTCTGTTTGTTCTCGGCGGAAATGGTTCTCAGAAGACAGCCTACAGACTGTATCAGGAAGGATTAAATGTTATCGGTCTTCCGAAGACTATAGATAATGACATCTACGGAACGGATGTAACATTCGGATTCCAGAGTGCTATCGATGTAGCTACACATGCTATCGACTGCATCTATACAACAGCTGAATCACATAACCGTGTATTCGTTATAGAGACCATGGGTCATAAGGTTGGCTGGATAACTCTTTATGCTGGCGTTGCCGGCGGAGCAGATGTTATACTTCTTCCGGAGATCCCTTATGATATGAAGAAGGTTTATAAGACCATCGAGAAGAGAAGAAAAATGGGTAAGAAGTTTGCAATCATAGTAGTAGCAGAAGGTGCCATCTCCAAGGAGCTTGCAAAGCTTCCTAAGAAGGAAAGAAAGCAGAAGCTGGCAGAGAGAACAGTTCCTTCAATTGCTTATGAAATAGCAAATGAGATTCAGACAAAATATCCTACAACTGAAGTAAGAGTTGCCCTTCCGGGACATACTCAGAGAGGTGGAAATCCGGATGCATTCGACAGAGTTCTTTCAAGCCGTTTCGGAGCAAAGAGCGCAGAGCTGTTTAAGGCTAAGGATTTCGGTAAGCTTGTAGTATTCAAGAACAATGAAGTAACAGCTATTCCTATGGAGGAATCAGCAGGAAAGCTTAAATATGTTGATCCTGATAATCAGCTGATTCAGGAAGCAAAAACATTGGGAATTTCTTTTGGTGACTAAGTAAATGATTAAAAGAAGAATCATCGGGTCGCTCCTATTTATTATATTATTTATAGGAGCGGCTCTGTCCTTTAACTACATAGAGAACAGGAAGAGACAGTCAAGACCTGTTGAAGGCTTTAATCCGACGATGGGACATGCATATGTTCTGTATGATGGTCAGATAATCAACAGTATGCAGGGATATCTGACTCCACTCAGGACCACTCTTTTCAGAGACTGCATAGTTCCCCTTGACGATTCAAAGGAGGTAAAGATACTTCTTCCGGATGATATTGACACAGGAGCTGATATTACATATGAGCTCCGTTCTTTTGATGGTTCAAATCTTATAGAAGAGGGTGATTTCAGATTTATCACCACCGTTGATGAATTAACGGAATACACCGCTTCCTTCAGAATGGATCTGACTCTCGGAAAAGAATACAGTCTCAGGATAAAGGCTGAGAGAGATGAGGATACCGTATGCTTTTATACCAGAGTTGTTAAGACGGACAAAGGAAGACTTTCGGACTTTCTGAATTATGCAGAAAGCTTCAGTAACGCAACGTTCCAGGCTAATGCTGCCTCTCAGATCATAGCCAGCACAACGGATGCGGTTACAACCTTTAATGTATCCGGTGCCGAGGCGGATATTAAAAATATGGAAGAGGAATTTGCCGAGACCGACAGTATAGCAACCAGCACGGATGCTATGGAAGGCGTAAGAGTAGCTGATATTTCCGGAGTATTCGGAAGTGCAGATGCCACAAGTGCCATGTATAATGCATCAGCTGCATCGGATGTCGTATCAGATGGTAATCCCGGATATGTAACCCTGAAGTCTTCTTATGAAGATGCCATTTACAGCGGCCTCAGGATTGAAAGGCTAATAAATCCCGTTCCAAAGGTTAAGGAGCTGACGGAAGAAGGGGCTGTTATTGAAATGCGTTATAAGGCCATTTCCGAAGAAAACAATCAGGCGAAAACATATGCTATATCGGAATTCTTTACGCTGGAATATGATAATGGTGCTGCTGCCATAAAGGTTCATGATTACAGAAGATATATGGATCAGGATTTTAACGGCAGAGGCTTTGATTCGGCCAGCAATGGAATATGCCTTGGAATCACGGCAAACAGAAGTCCTGAGTATGTATTTACAGAGGATTCAAAAATAATAGCATTTGTAGATAACAACAGCGTTTGGTTATATAACAATAAGTCAAAGTCCTATTCAAATGTATACGGAACTTCCACTGATGAGGCTGAAAAGGAAAGAATACCTCAGGAGGGATATGGAATAAACCTGCTGAGTATAGAGGACGACATTCTTTACTTTGTTGTTTACGGAAGGATAAACGAGGGACCGAGGGAAGGTCAGAACGGTGTTGTGCTTTATGAGTATAATATCGAGACCTATACACTCAGGGAGCTGAGTTATATTTCCTCAGATCTCTGTCTTGATGCCCTTGTTCTCTCCACTGAAAAGTTCTGTTATTTTGATAAAAAGAGCAGACATTTCTATGCCATGATAGGAGACAGCATAGTTGATGTGGATATATTCTCCGGAAAAAGAGAAAATGTAGTTGAAGATATTCCATCCAGTCATATCATGGTTTCGGACGACATGAAGGTTGTGGCATTTCCGGATAGTCAGGATATGACAGATGTAAATACGATCACTATAGTTGATTTTGAAAACGGAACAACTATAGAAAAGAAGGAAAGCGGAAAGAAGCTTTCGCTTCTTGGATTTGTGGGCGGAAATGTATTCTACGGTGTTGCGGACAGCGAGAATATAAAGCAGGATATAGATGATACTCCGAAATTCCTTTTTGATAAGCTTTGTATTGTGGAACCAAGCGGAAAGGTTTCCAAGACTTATGAGAAAGAGGGACTTTATGTTTCGGAAATAACTATTAAAGACAATACCATTTACTTAAAGAGAGTCACTATAAATGAGGAGACGGGAGCGGTTTCCGAAGCGAAGGATGATTATATATCATTTAAACCCCGTGAGATGGGAAATGATATAAAGACTGCAGTCAGAGAAAATGATCAGTACAATGATGAGCTTTATATCGTTCTTCCCGAAAATATAGTGATGTATCAGAATAATGAGGAGCTCTTTACTAAGGTGTCCCTGAATTCCAATGATCTGGTTATTAAGGCGGACGATGTTGAACTTTATAAAGAGCCGGCGTATATTTATGATTCTGCAGGACTTAAGGGAATATCTTATAGCGTGGGAAAGGCCGTGAGACAGGTTTATGACGACGGAGGTTATGTGGTTGATGCCGATGGAACCATCCTGTATATGGAAAAGGTATCGAAGCCTTATCTGACGGTTGCAGGTACATTTGAATACAAAAAGGCAGATACAGATGCGGAAAGCTTTGCGGCCTGCAACTATATGTGTATGCTGGCAGCTGGACTGGATGCTGATTATGACGAGGTCAGAACCAGAAATAACTGGGTCAGAAATTTTGCCGAAGCCGGAGATGAAGTAAAGGGTATTAATATATCGGGAGTCAAGCTGGAAACTGCAATAGGATATCTCAGTGACGGAAGTCCTTTTGCTGCAAGGATTTCGGACAGATATGTTCTGGTTGTCAGCTACAATGACGACTTTATCAGATACTACGATCCTATAGAGGATCAGGAGGTGAGACTCCAGCGTTATCTCTTCCAGCTGAAGGTAAATGATGAAGGGAATGAGTTTTATACATATGTAAAATGATGACACCAAAAAGGAGCCGTTTGGCACCGGCTCCCTTGGTATGAAAAATGTGGGGGAAGGTATAGAATCCTTCATTTGGAACATCTTCAATATAACAAGCTTTTATGTTTTAAAAAGGTGCATAGTGTGAACAGTCTGTGAACTTTCACCACAATATATTGTTGATGTTATGTTAATCAATAATATATATAGTTTTAAAAACTATGTAAGTATAGATGTAGGAATGCTTCTGTCCCAGGATCTGTTACTGAATACGGCATCTATACTCTGGACGATACCATTATCGATCTCGCCCTTTATGACCATATCTCTCATTATGGAGATTGCTTCTTCGTGTGAGAATCCGGCCTTGTAGGCTCTTTCTTCAGTAAGAGCCTGATATATATCACAGCATGTCATAAGTCTTTCTTCCATGGACAGCTGTTCTTCGGTAAGTCCGAAAGGATAACCGGTTCCGTTTAACTTCTCATGGTGGTGAGAAGCCCATATCATTATCTCATCCATGTTCTTTATCTGCTTCAGAATATCATAGGTATAATAAGCGTGCTGCTTCATTATCTGATATTCATCATCATCCAGTCGTGTAGGCTTCTGAAGGATGCTGTTGCTGATCATCAGCTTACCAACATCGTGAAGTGCCCCGGCCAGATAGTACCTCGTAACCTTCTCTGAAGGGAATTTATAGAATTCTGCCATCTTCTTACAGTTAACTGCAACACCGGAAGAGTGCTTGCAGGTGTAATGCGACTTGAAATCTATGATCTGAGCAATCAGAGTTGCAAGGTTGAAAACCTCCTGCTGGGAATATTCATCATTGAAATGCTTTGTTGCCTTTCTCAGATAATTGCTGACATTTGAAACTGAAAGCATACTCAGATGCTTAGCTTTGAAAAACTTACAGAATGTATCTGAGATTTCTCTGGAGAACATAGTTCCCGCATTTGACTTTACATAGTAGATGATAGCTCCGTATGTGTCTTTTTCCGCAGCTGCGAGTTCAAAGTTGTTATCAAGACAGTCGGCCAGATGGATGATCTGAGCCTTGATAGGAGTTCTGTCATAGGTACGACCGTTAGGACCGGATCCGTCGGCATTCTCATGATGAAGAAGTATTACGTCACGGTTATTGGTTCTGAACGGCATATATTTGGTATTTGTCTCTCCGATAATACATCTTCGAAGGTCAAAATCACGGCGGCTGTAGCCTTCACCGTTGTTATATTTTTTGTATTCCAGCTCCTCCTGATTAACCTGTGTCAGAGCGTTATCATGAAGAATAGAAAAAGCCGCCAGGTCAACAAGTTCATCGGGAGTCAGTCCCAATGCCTTACCTAACATGACAGACATACCGGCTACTCTTTTACAGTGTCCGTTCTTTGTTCCGAGCAGTTCACGCTCGACAGAATCCAGACCTGAAGATACCGCATATAAGATTTCATTTAACTCTATTTTCACAAGCTATATCCTCGGATACATTTATTATCTCAATATATAAATATACAGCAAAATTGCTCCGTATGCAAGCAACATAAACACGGGGTTGCAATTCTTTTAAAATGTAGTATCATGGTATTAGCACTCAGATACTTGGTGTGCTAACAACAAGAGGTTTAAGGAGTAGGACAACATATGCTGACAATACCTATTTATGATACAATTCTCCTTCCGGAGGTTACATTTTATTTTAAAAAAGAAGTTATAGAAGGCTGGAAAACAGATGAGCTTGAGGTTGGAGGTCATCTGGTTTTTGCGCTTCTGAGAAATGATATAGATATCAGAGACACGACTATGGAGGATATCTATCCCATCGGAGTTACTGCCAGAGTTGAGTCTATCGATCAGGACGGAAATGTAAAGGTAAGGACAAAGGAAAGAGTTAACATACTTGAGTTTACCAGAGAAAAAAGCGGGCTTATAGATTCCGAGATTGAACCCCGGCCTGAGATAGCCGACATGGATGAAAATGATAAGAAAACCAGATTTGAGGAGCTGAAATCCAGCTTTCTGAAATTTGTTTCCAACTATCAGTGGGGACTCTGGGCCAGAGGCTTTATCCTTCAGTGGAAAAATATAAACGAACTGGCATGCTCTATGACAGGCTATTTCGGACTGACGTGGGAAGAGAAGTATGAGATAGTCGAGGTGGACAGTGAGAAGGAAAGATTTGACCTTATAGAGAGAGGCTCATACGAGTTTATGGAGCTTGCAAATGTGGCAGAGGGCGCGGAGCTTGAGCAGCAGGCAAGAAACGAGAGCATTTATCGTGAGGATGCCATAAAAAAACAGATAGAGATACTTCAGAGAGAACTGGATGAAATGCATCCGGAGAATATATCGGATGTAAGAAGATTTGATATGCTTATTTCCGAGTCCGGAATGAATGAAACGGCTGAACGTGAAGCACGTAAGGTGCTCAACAGAATGAAGCAGGAGGGACAGGATGGTCACGAGTATGGAATGCTTTATGATTATCTGGATTTCGTGACAACTCTTTCCTGGAAGCCTGAGGAGTTTAAGCCCATAGATTTGGATTATGCAGAGACAGTGCTTGATAAGGATCATTACGGCCTCAAAAAAGTAAAGCAGAGGATCATTCAGCAGCTTGCCATAATGGCGCTTAACAAGAAACAGTCAGGTTCCATACTTCTGTTTGTGGGAGCACCGGGAACCGGAAAGACAAGTATCGGACAGAGCATAGCTGAGGCTCTCGGAAGAGAATATGTGCGTATAAGTCTGGGAGGTGTCAGGGACGAGGCAGAGATAAGAGGCCACAGAAGAACTTATATCGGCGCTATGCCGGGACGTATTATGGAAGGCATGAAGCGAAGCGGAGTTTCAAATCCGGTCATGGTACTGGATGAGGTGGACAAGCTGGTAAGAGACTATGGCGGCGACCCGTCATCGGCACTTCTGGAGGTGCTGGATCCGGAGCAGAATAACAGCTTTACGGACCATTACATGAATGTGCCTTATGATCTGTCAAATGTACTGTTTGTCTGCACGGCAAATTCCACGGATACTATTCCCGAACCGCTGCTCAACCGTATGGAGATTATAGAATTTCCGGGATAT
>CACZLA010000029.1 GCA_902781895.1 uncultured Lachnospiraceae bacterium | reverse complement strand
GTGCCCGAACAAGATATCCGGTGAGACGAGTTACCACACCGAGAGTCTTGGGCTCAAAGCTGAGCTCGCTGCCCATCCTTATCTGTCCCTTTTCCAGCATATCATATGTCTCAGCTGTCTTATTAGAAGAAGCTGTTATTGCCTCACTGAGCTGAAAAAGCTTTAATGCTATCTCGGGATTCATCTCCTCAGGATGTTCAAGATTGATATTGAAATTCAGAGCACCGCTCAGTTTATCGGTAAAGTAATCCAGTATATTTACCTTCGTACTCAGAGTTTTTATGGTTCCTTCAATTGCGATGATTCCACGAACAAGATTTGTGAGAAATGGATCCACCTTGAAGTTTCCTGCCTGAAGACCTGACAGGATAGTTCCGAGAAGATCACCCAGATCAAAGTCACCAAAACCGGTACCGCTATACTGACTGCACATATCCTCGCACATCTCTATCAGATATCCGTGATCTATCTCCCCCTGTGGCTTTGCAACCTTAAGAACTGTACGCTTAAGTCCATATGCATCCTGCATTACCACATTTGTTACCAGGTCAATAAGTATTTTACGCTGAGTTGAAGTAAGGATTCCCATCATACCAAAATCTATCCACTCTATGGTATGCTCCGGAAGCTCCGGCTTCTTCTCGTCAGCCGCCTCCCCGTTTCCTTCTCCGTTAGCTGCATCAACTGCTTTTGCTGCTTCAGCCTCAACTTTTAATATCTCCGGATCCGTGTCACTGATAAGTACATTTCCCGCATGAGGATCAGCATGATAAAATCCATCTGTAAGTATCTGCGAAGCAAAATTATCCGCTATGAGAGCAGCCAGACGATCCCGCTCCTCACTGCTGAAGGTTGCTATATATTCAACGTCGCTTACTTCTTTTCCGGTAACGAAGTCCTCGGTAAGTACAGCCTCACATGTATAATCATGATAACATTTCGGACTTAATATCCTTTTACGTCCGCCGTTATTCTCCATAAAACGATCGAGATTTTTAGCCTCATTTGTGAGGTCAAGCTCAATCTTGGAGGTATTCTCCAGCTCAAGGATCAGTCCCTTAATATTAAGGGTGTCATTTTCATCCTTCAGGAACTTATCGAGAATCTTTTCAATAAGAGCAAAATCACGAGCTACGGTATCCACAACACCGGGACGACGTACCTTTACTGCTACAACTGTACCATCATGAAGCTTCGCCCTATGTACCTGCGCTATAGAAGCAGAGCCAAGAGGTTTCTCATCAAAGGATGCAAACAGCTCGTTCACAGGCTTACCCAGATATTTTTCTATCTGGTTTTTAACCGTCTCAAAATCCATAGGTGCAACTTCAGAATGAAGCTTTGATAAAGCGTCACAATACTCTGCAGGAAGATACTCAGCCTGCTGGGATGCTATCTGTCCTATCTTTACAAATGTAGGTCCCAGATCCTGAAGAATATTCACGGTTATCTCAGGAGTTATTCCGTCATCGTAGTTATATTTTTTTAAAACAGCAAGTATCTCTTTCAGTCTTCCATCGGAAGTCGGTTCTGCTTTCTTAGCATCCTTTCTTTGTTTGATCAAAGCTGTTATAAACCCTGACATATAAATATTACCTCCTCCTACTTCTCACATCTTACTTAATTGCTTTTCAGGAAATCAACTATCTTATCCTGAAACTCACGGTGATACGGTTTCTCAAGCATCATAGAATGAGCGCCCCCCTCTATCACCTCAACTCTGGATCCTTCCGGAAGTTCATCTATAACATTATCCAATGCTTGAAAGTTCATATATGGATCTTTATCGCCATAAATAACAAGCGTAGGTTTTTTTATGGCATCTAAATCTATAAGCTTCTCAGTTTCGGGAACACATATATCACGACGTCCGCCATTTGGACTGCTGTCTCCGTCCCAACACCAGCAGTTTGAACAGTATATTCCTATCACAGCCGGATCCATTATATCGTAATCAACGTTGCCGTCTTCTTTTGTCTGAAAATCATCTACAGCAAAATACCAGTTTATATGGGTAAATGGTTCTTTAACCTCATAGTCACCGACCCCGGTCAGAAGCGGAGCATAAAGTACTATACTGTTTATATGCTCATCATTATTCTTAACAAATCTGCTTGTGGTAACCGTTCCCCAGCTCCATCCAAGTATATCTATCTTATCCTGCCCTGTTGTCTTAACTATGTTTTCGACTACCATATTTATATCATCAGCTGCATAATCCGTATCCGGCATAAATCCGTCTTCTACCATCTCCGATAATCCATATCCGGTTATATCCAGCCTCCAGACTGCGTAGCCTTCGTCTGCCAGTCTTCTTACCAGACTGTAATCTTCATATTCCACATCAAATTCATGTGAAGAAAATGTCAGTCCATGAACAAGAAGTATATTTTTTTCAAACCGGGACTTCTTCGGTCTTATGCATTCAACATAAACTGTATAATCATTTCTATGCCACAAAAAAATATCTCTTATGTATTTCCCATCCAGTTCATCGCTGAAATCAGGGGAATAATCTTCACTAAACTCAAATGCAGCTTCAACTTTATTCTCTTTTTTATCTTTAGTCTCTGCCCCGATGATACCTACTATTGCCAGCACTATCCAGGAGCATAACACGAAATAAAGAAAGGACTTCTTTTTCATCTGTCGTACATTCCTCTTATTTTTAATCAACAAGCTTTTCCTGCAAGCAGGATTGCATTTTGACCTTTGACACTTATGTCATTTTAACACATTAACTATTTGTATAAAAGAATAGGGTTATTTGTATTTTATTTTTTCTTATAGGATATTGCATCCACCGGACAATGACTGATACAGCTGCCGCAATGAATGCATTCTCTGTCACCGACTTTTCGTATATCCATAAGACAAATATCCACGCACTTCTGACAGTTGATACATTTGTCATAGTCTACCTTTACCCCCACTATCGTTATGGGATTAAAGAAAGAATAAACAGCCCCCAGTGGACATACAAATCTGCAAAATGTTCTATAGCATATCATGCATATAAGCAAAATCATCGAAAGAATAAATACCTTCCAGGAGAACAAAAAACCAATAAGTCTTCTTAACGGTTTATTGGCAATGACCAGCGGTATTCCCGCCTCCAGCGTTCCGGCCGGACAGATATATTTACAAAATGCCGGAACTGACTTTATGAGTGGTATTGCAATAACAAAAAATATAAGAATCACATATTTCATATAAGATAAAGCTCTCGTCACTTTATTCTTTTTTATTTTGGGAAGGGGAAGCTTATAGAGAAGCTCCTGAATCAGTCCGAAGGGACAGAGAAATCCGCATATAAATCTTCCGAGAAACAGTCCCATAAGGATGATCGTTCCCAGAATGAAATATGGTATCTTATATTTGGATAAGAGCAGACCTGACTGAAGGCTTCCCAAAGGACATGATACAGTTGCACCGGGACAGGAATAACAATTAATTCCCGGAGCACATATACCCTTAAGACTTCCCTGATATATAGAGCCTGTCATAAAGCCTTTTATATTGCAGTTATATAACACAGCCGCGATAAGCTGTGTATATCTTCGTTTACTTATCTTCATATTTTTCTGTATGATTCACCCTATCCCTATACACTCAAAACATACAAAAACCGCCTTGTTCATTACATCCTGATATCCACCGCTCACTGCCCCGGCGGCCAAAAGTGCAAGAGCTGCCACAAGGATAAAGCACCTGATTATATTTTTCTTCTTATCTGCATTCATTAATGGCATTTCTATACTCCGTGTACTGCGTGTCCGCATCCATTGCACCGACATATATTTTCTCTATTACCCCTTTGTTTATCACAAGGGTATACGGAATTCCGTTTGTAGGATAATAAGCCTCTATCCTCCTGTCTACATCATATCCGATATTAAATGTATAGCCTTCATCATCCACAAAGGAATCAACTGTTGATTTATCATCTCCACAGTTTATACAGATGATCTCGAGATCTGAATCACCGTCCTCCAGCAGTCTCTGGAACGCCGGCATTTCACGTACACAAGGCCCGCACCATGTTGCCCAGAAGTTGAGCAGAACTATCTTGTCATCATAGTCTGACAGCTTAAATGTTCCGCCATTTACAAGGTCGGCTGTAAAGTCGGGAGCTACATCCCCCTCACTCAGAGTCTTCTTATCTCCGCTTCCTGTATCTGCATTTGCCCTGTCCGGAAAGCGATTCACAGACTCAGTTGTTGCCTCAGTTGTTGGTTCTTCTGTTGTTGTCTCCTCTGTTGTTCTTGCTTCTGTTGTTCTCTTCTCTGTTTTTTCTTCCTCACCGCGATCTCTGAGAATGATCAAAACAAGTAAAGTAGCATTCATTATTACCAGAATTCCGATAATTATGAGTATTACAATCTTTGATTTTTTCACAATACCATTCTCCTATGCTTAAATATTTTTATAATTCAAAAAAAACACTATATACATTTTATCACTAAAATGTATATAGTGCCACTTTTCTACCACTGTCTGAATGACTCTTCTTCACGCTTCTGGATACTCTCAGCTTTTTCTCTGCTGTACTCTTCACCGATAAATGTATTCTTACCGGTCTTCTTCGCTTTATAAAGCAGCGAATCGGCAGATCTAAGCATCAGTCTCAGGTCATCATGAAGTATTGTTTCTCCATAAACATAACCCGCGGAGAAATGTACCGGAAGCTTCTTCTCATCAAGATATATTTCTTCAAGCTGAGAGATCAGCTCTTTTATAAGCTCTCTAAAATCATCCTCTGAAATATCCGGATATACTATCATAAATTCATCGCCGCCATAACGGTAGGAATATTCTGCTCCGAAATTATCAAGCAGGGCATCACCGGTTTTCTTAAGAAGATAATCTCCCACGGAATGTCCGTAATTATCATTCACGCTTTTGAAATCATCTATATCTATCATCATGATATGGATGTTTTTCTCGTAGTAAGTATCATAATCACGTCTGAGTGCAAACCGATTCTTAACTCCTGTTAATGAATCACGAATAGTTGCCGCCTCAAGAGTAATATTATCTTCCTGCAGATTTTTATTCAATGTATTGATTTCATTTATATAAGTCTTCAGATGCTGAATTAAAGATCTGAATGAAGACGTAAGAACTCCCACTTCATCCTTTCCGTTATATTTCAGTTCAACATCATAATCACCTTCACTGACACGCTCCGATGCCTTTGCAAGCTCCGACAAGGGTTTTGTAATGTGAGATGCAAACTGCCATGCCAGCAGAATAAATATCACAAGAAGTCCCAGAGAAACCCAGACTGTACGACGTATCAGGCTCTTCCAGGTACCGTTTATCTCTGAAACCGGAACAGATACATTAAAGATCATTCCGTTTTGCAGAGGAAGACGGTAGGCTTCTTTTTCAACGCCATTATATTCATATCGTATAAACTTTTCATATCCCTTCAGCTCATCCGGAGTTTGGGGAATTTCATCCTCAGGAAGTGTCAGCACATCCACATAGGGATGATAAATGATATTTCCAGCTGAATCATTCAGATATGCATAACCGTGTTCATAAAGCTTGATATTATCAACCTGCTCAGCCATAGTGGAATAATCTATCTCTATTCCTATGACTCCTACGAAACGGTTATGTAAATATATAGGTACATTGTAAGAGATAACTCTCACATCAAGATTATCAGTTATATATGGCGGTATCCATACCGGCTCTTTTGAAGCTCTCGGAACTGTGTACCATACAAGCTGACTTGTATCATTTATGTCATACTGAGTAATATCCGTTACCTCATGCTCAACATATCCGTTTCCATCTGCATCTACAAACCAAAATCCCTTTTCCTTATCAGAAAACTCAGGATCGATCCTGTAATAATAAGTCTTTACTCCACTTGTCTGACGGGCTATCTTTCCGAAGAAAATATTTACCTTCTCCATATGTTCTTTAAGGTTTCCTTCTCCTTCAGACTCCAAGTCCGCCTCTGCATATGATGCAACCATATCTACCGACTGACCGACGCTGTTAAAATATGAATCCAGGTTCTTCTCTCCGTTCTCGCAAAGAAGCTGGAGTGATTGTTTGGAGCTGCTTTGTCCGATCTCAACAACGTCCGTAATTCCCAGAGCCAAAGCTGATCCGGTTGATAAGATAACAGCTATAATAATTATAATTGTAATTCTGGATCGAATAGATCTCATATTCACCCCACCAACACACTAGTATTTATTAACATTTATAATTATATACCTATTTTTTAAAAAGTAAAAGTACAACCTCCAGCCCGGGATTTTTGTTATATATACTTACATCTCCACCCATTTTAGTCATAAGCTCTTTTACTATGTACAGACCGAGTCCGGAGCCGTTTTCATCTCCCACATCCTTACCTCTGTAAAACTTATTTGTGATAAATGGAATCTCCTCTTCACGTATTCCCGGCCCGAAATCCCTGACATGCACTCTCACTTCCCTCTGCTCATTTCCTGTCTCATCATCACCTGAGACGGCAGTCTTCTCACCAAGATCCAGTGTTATCTCAAGTCTGGTCTTCGCATACTTCTCAGCATTATTCTTCAGATTCTCAAATATCTGAAGAAGTCGTTTCGGATCAGCCTCAACATAGACCTCTTTCTCCTCAGGCAGCTTTATATCCACTTCGTCTTCAGACACAAAAAGCTTTCTCACATCCTCCTTTATAAAGCTGACCAGATCTATCCTTTCCATGCTGACATCCAGCTTATTCATCTCTGATATGGAATGAAGGAAAAGATCATTTGTAAGCTTTGTCACCTCATCACATTTTTCCATAAGAACAGTGAGATATTTCTGTCTCTTTTCCGGAGTCGAGTCCATATTTGCTTCAAATGCTTCGGCATAGGCACGAACCGATGCCACCGGAGTTTTGATATCATGTGACAGAGTAGCTATGACCGTTTTATTGTTCTCTATCGCATTCTTCTCAGCAGTTCTGGACTTCACTATCTCGCGTCGCATATTATCAAAGGCCCAGGTGAAGTCACCGAAATAATTACCTCTCTCAACCTTGAGGGACGTATCCATATTACCCTTTGCAATATCACCGGCGTACTTCTCAAGCTTCCTGAAAGGTCTCAGTACCGTTCTGTCGAGATAGATAAGCATAGTAATAACTCCTATGATGCTTATTATCATAGGAATCAGAACCACCCGGTAATCAGAATCTGAAAATCTGTCAGACAGCTTAACCTTCAGATCCTCACACATGCTCTCTGCCCTGTCCGTATCACCGGATGATATACACTGTTGAATCTCGTTCACCTGTACCTTCAGATTGTCATTCTCAGCAGAAGCCTCACTTTGTCTATCGTTATTATGTTTTATTAATATCCCCGCAGACACTGCAATGATAATAATATAAATCACTGCAACTGCAATAAATTTTTTATTCATAATTATTTTTAAGCTTCAAGTACATATCCAACTTTGAAAACTGTTTTTATATACCGGGGCTTCGAAGGATCCTCTTCCAGCTTTTCCCTAAGCCACCTTATATGGACCGTTAGTGTGGAGGCATCAACCTCACTGAAGGCTCCCCAGACCTCTGAAATGATCTTGTCCTTTTGAAGAGGGGTTCCCGCATTCCTGCAAAGTAATGCCAGAAGGTCAAATTCCTTAAGTGAAAGAGCGACCGGATTTCCGGAGCATGTGACGCTTCGCCCCGTCAGATTAACAGCAACATTACCAAATGTAAAAATCTCTTCCTCATCCTCTGATCCATAGGTTCTTCTGATAAGTGCATTCACCCGGACCAGAAGCTCTTTCATGGAAAAAGGCTTAGGGAGGTAGTCATCCCCTCCCTTTTCAAAGCCGTTTATTCTATCATCCACGCTTGTCCTTGCACTTGCAAATATCACCGGAACACTTGAAACACGTCTCAGCTCCTCACACACCTCAAAGCCTGTTCCGTCCGGGAGATTGATATCCAGAATTATCAGGTCATATCTCCTGTCCGTCAGAACTGTAAAGGCTTCGTCCACGCTGAAGGCCTGTCCCACATTATAGCCGTAATCCTCCAGCATATCCTTTGTGATATCCGAAAGTGCACTGTCATCATCTATTATAAGAATACTTCTCATAATGAAATCCTCTCAGCTACTCGATAATGAGTTCTCTGGTGCTGACCTTCTTTACCTTCCTTGAAACAATATATCCGAAGATCATATATACTATCATGAATGCTATGATGGGGATGACAAATGTCATCACTCCGTATTCCAGTTCCACATGAGGTATTCCGAACATTCCGAAAACCAGCTCTAGAACCATATGTGCGAAAAATCTGGCCAGTACTATTGCAACAACACCGCTCAGCAGACTGAGGATTGCAAATCTTGCAGCAAACTGCATACGGATAGCTCTTATCTTAAATCCGATAGCCTTACAGATTCCGATATCCGTTCTCTCCTGTACAAAGGATTTTGCACATACCATAACAACTGTAACAAGTGCAAATACAAATGTCAAAATATAAATGATAAGTCCTGTAGCATTACTGGCGGTGTAGAAATCATTTGTAAAATCATCTGCGTTTCCGAATTTATTTCCCTGTATCTTCAGATCATCGCCATACTTTTCTTCCAGTTCTTTTGTTATCTCATCAACCCTTGAGTCATCCTTCAGAACAACGCCATACATATTCATCTCATCAACGGTGTACTTCTCACCCTTGTTCTCCCGAAGTCTGGAAAGTCCATCCAGTGACATGGAGATAGCCTTACCCGTATCATTCATGGTCTGAAAGATTCCGACTATTACATAATCCTCACTGAGATTTCTTCTTCCGATGGTAACCGTGTCCCCAATCTTTACATTCATAAGCTTGGAAATGTTTTCTGTTATAACAATCTCATTATCATACTTAATTTCCCTGCCCTCATATACTGAGCTCAGCTCATCCGGATATGCCTTAATAATCGTCATTACCGACTCTCCGTTTATTGAAAGATACAGATGGGACTTGTACATACGAGCTTCGATATCAGTGTATTTCTTTATGACATTTTCAACATCAGCCACCTTGACCCTCTCTTTTGAATCAGTTTTTTCATAA
Organism: uncultured Lachnospiraceae bacterium; assembly: GCA_902781895.1. Taxonomy (GTDB): domain Bacteria; phylum Bacillota; class Clostridia; order Lachnospirales; family Lachnospiraceae; genus Eubacterium_Q. Next base: position 19,590 of record CACZLA010000029.1, on the reverse strand, counting down.
GCAAACTGTATCTCACAGAAAGGTTCTCCCATATCAGCCAGAGCCGTCTTGGAGGTTATATAGTCTGACATCAGTTCTGCAGTTATTACGGTAAATATCAGAAGTATGGATACTATAAATATACTAATATATCTTTTCGGTGCCGATGTGATCTGCCTGAATCCCATAGAGATTCCGAGACCTTTTTTTGTTATCGGCATATTGAAACGATTCTCAAAAAAGAAGTCATCCTTACCATTTGTTATAGCCTTTACCGGCTTAACCTTTGCAACTCTTCTTGTAAAGAACAGTATATAAAGTGCTGTTATAACAAACAGGCATACTCCGAAGATTACGATTTCCATTATTGGCATATTCTTCATAGGAAGTATTCCGGTCATGTTGAAAAACAGTCTGCTCATCCATCTTTCAACCGGGATGGAAAGGACAACTCCCAGATTAATTCCAACCAGTTCTACGAACAGGTACTCGATAAGATATACCCATCTTACACGTGAGGTTGTGAGTCCCTGACTCTTAAGGATACCCAGATCCTTATAAGCCATATCAATCTCTGTACTTATGTTATGACCTGCGATTATAAGATAGATCACCAGCAGCAGAACAGCAAAGCCTGCAATAACTGCCATGATTACATTTATAAACATACCTGTGTAGTGCTCTGACATTTCTCTCGTGATAGTACCTATGGCCATATCGTTGAATTTAGTCTCTTTGTTCAGATCACGCATCATCAGGTCTGATGACTTGTTCGCCTTATCGGAAGCATGAACATAGACTATCTTTCCGGCTGCCCATCTGTCCTCATCAGATTTGATAAGCTTCACACACTCCTCAAATATTTCATCAAATTCCTCATCACTTATAAAGACCGTTTTCCAACCGATAATATTAGATCCCATAAAAGGTTCCTGCACAAAACCACGAATGGTAAACTCTCTCTTACCATTCAGAAACTCCATATTTATCTTATCACCAATTTTAGCATTGTAATCAGTCTTCAGTCCGTAAGGAAGATATATCTCACCCTTTTTCAACCTGTATGAATCGTCAGTTTTGTCAATAGTGTTTACAAAACCGGTATCATCTTCATTATATATAAGCAGCGGGTCTATGAATTTAACAACGTTGTATCCGTTTCCGTCATTTTTACCATTACACTGTACATCTCTTGCAATAACCCTGTCATAAACATCCACGCTTTCCACGCTGTCACTGGCAAGAACCTTATCCTTCATCTCCCCTTCGAAGTCACCGTAGTAAAATGATCCGAATATCACTCCCCGATCTATATCCTCAAATGCTTTGTTGATGGCATCATTGTAATTGTTCCTGACACCGAGCATCGTCATAACACTGAGAGTGATAAGCATTGATAAAAGCATGAAGCCGAAAAATGTACCTTTTCTGTTTCTTATATCTGCTTTGATAAGTGTGATAATCTCCATAACCTTTCCTTTCTTTTACCAGTCAAGAGACTCAAGCCATGCATTTATCTGTGCTTCCCGAGCCTTTTTACTTTGCAGCAGTTCACCGTTCTTATCGGTTTCACCGTACTTTGAAAGCTCGAGCTCGCCCACTATATTTCCATCGTCCAGATAAAGAATCCTGTCAGCTCTTACAGCTGCCTTGATATCATGTGTGACCATTACGATACTCTGACCTTCGCGGTTAAGTTCAGAGAGAAGATTCAATACCTCTTTAGTGTTATTTCTGTTAAGTGCACCTGTGGGTTCATCTGCAAAAAGAAGCACAGGCTTGTTGATGACTGCTCTTGCGATGGCACATCGCTGCTGCTCACCGCCGGAAACTCTGGAAGGAAGATGCTTCTTCACATCCTTAAGACCTACTCTGTCCAGAAGCTCTTCAGCTCTTTTTTTCGTATCTGCTGCACTTCTTGTCTTGTCCAGATAACCGGTCACTGCAACATTCTCGAAAAGGGTCAGATTACTTACCAGATGCATCTGCTGAAATACGAATCCGAAATCCTTCACTCTTATATCGGCAAGCTTTGACTCCTTAAGTCCGGATATCTCTATATCTTCACCCTCCGGTCTGCTGTAGATAACCTTACCTGCAGTGGGACCGTCCATTCCGGAAAGAGCATAAAGCAGTGTTGACTTACCCGAACCGGATGAACCCATGATAACAGTGAAGTCACCACCATAGACCTCCAGATCCACATTTGTCAGAACATGTATCTGCTCACCGCTGTTTGCAAATGTTTTCTGTACATTTTTTGCTGATAAAATAGTTTTCTTCATCATATCTCCTCTTCTTTAATAACAAAGGTATTGTTTGCTCTCGCTTACAATACCTTTATATATTAAAGGATATTAAGAAGTCCTTAAGACTATTATGTTTTGTCTTGCTCCGTCTTTATCTTTCGTAACGCCCCAAAACCCCTTATATTTCAACGTTTATTAAGGTATTTATAATTCATCAAGTTCTATTATAATTCATTTGCCATGATAACTATACCCCCAATTTTGGGGTAGTAATTGGGGTAGTAGATGGGGTACGATTCATAAATAAAAGAGCGGAATGAACCGCTCTCAATTCTCAAAATGCTATTACAATCTTTTGCATTTCATCCTGTTTTGTACTTGGTAACACATGAGCATACGTATCCATAGTTTCTGTAATGCTCGCATGTCCTAACAATTCTTTTAATGTTTGCATCTGTCCACCTTGCTCTATATATCTTGTAGCAAATGTATCTCTGAAAGCATGAGAAGTAAATTTATCAATGTGTACACCCTTTTTGTTTAGTCTATTTAATACTCTTAATATTTCGCAATTTATCTGCGAATTTGCAACAAAGTTTCCGTATACAGACATAAATATATTAGTAGTTGAAAATGGTAGTATGTTATTATACATGCCTTTTCTATCCTCCAATATTTTTATAATCCTATCATTTAACGGAATATCTCTCTTTCCTGCTTTAGTCTTTGGAGATCCAATAACCAATTTATTATGACTATCTCTTGTTACTGTCTTGTTTATGTGTATGACATTATTTTTATAATCAATATCATTCCATGTCAACGCCCCTACTTCTCCACACCTCATACCGGTGCAAAGCATTAAGGCCATATAATGATAATAATAACTACCCTCTAACGCTTTCATAAACGTTTCTTGTTCCTCAAGTGTTAACGCCCTGTGAATTGTCTCCGCTGCCTTTTCTTCTTGCTCAATCGTCTTTATTTTAGATGCAGGGTTAGTTGATATGATTCCACTTTTTAAAGCATCATTTAGTATAATATTCAAAACAGTAATAACATAGTTCACACTTACAGGTTTTAACTTCTTTGATAGTTTTGCTTGTAGTTCTAACACTTCCGTTCTTTCAATATCAACTATCTTTCTATGCCCCATATAATCTTTAATATGCTTGTTATACATTCTTCTGTAAGTATTTAAAGAGTTGCTTTTTGTATTCGTTTCTTTTAACTCAATCCACCTATCAAAAAACTCATTCAGAGTTATATTTCTGTTGCTAATATGTATACTTGTTTTGATATATTCTCTCAACTCCTGCTCTTTCTCTGCAAGTTCTTTTGTTGTTCCTGCGTATACAGAATACCTTTTTCCTTTGATTGTAAATCTCTTTTCTAATAATCCATCTTTTGGGCGTCTCCGCACTCCCTGTGGTAATCTTGCCATATTATTATACCTCCTATCATTTAGAACTTTTGGAACTGTCTCCACTCACCACGGTTCTATTTTTTCCGATTTCTTTCTTCTCTTTTCCTGATCCGATACCCCACAGCAACACCAACCGAAAATGCATTTACGATGCAGTCAAACTTGTTTCCATCACTCATGTTATAGATTTGCGTTATATCCTGACTATACATAACACCCTTGCCCTGATCCGCAAGCTTTCTGTACTCCTCAAGTAGCTTGTTCATGTCTCTTTTCATTGTCTTTTTCTCCTCTCGTTTACAATCCATCATTAGCTATCATGTTCCGTCATAAGTTGTGTACGCCTTAAATATAACATTTATTGCGTACGTTGTAAACGAAAATTATGTACGTAATATTATTGTGTGCATAATAAACATATGACTGCGTACGTTATACAAACGCATTGTGTACGCTATATAACTTTTGTTTGCGTACGTAATACATATAATGTGTACGTATCCACAAAAATAATCATTGTGCAGCTTTCCTGCATTATGATATTATGCATATAAGTTTTATTTTGGAGATTTAAAAACATGTCGTATAAAGAAAACAAGAAAGCCTATGTAATTAAATACAAAAAAGAAAAACTGAAAAGGATTCCGCTTGACGTTCAGAAAGAAAAGTATGATGAGATTAAAGCATACTGTGATGCACACCATGAACCTATCAATACATTTATAAAACGTGTTATTGATGAGGCTATGAAAAACCATCCTTGATATTTTCTTAGTGTGTGTTATTATTGATACAGATGCTTGGCGGTATCTGTTCATTGTGTTTTTCATGGTAAAGGGAAGTTTGAGCGGAATTATCTCGACTTCCTTTTTCATTTGCGGAAAAATCAGGAAAAATGCAGCAACTCACCAATACTTATTTTCACACTCTTTCATTCTTGAAAGATGCTCCAATATAAGCCTATCCGCTTTTATTTTTGTTACCTCATCAACTGTTTCATCCTGAATAACTGAAATCAAATGATTCACAGCAAGCAAGCCTGCCTCTTTAATTCTCGTGTCCGTATCTTTGATGATTCCATCAACTGTTTCTTGATACTCTCTCAGGAACTCCGCATCATGCATATAGTTATACATAGTTCTTTGTGAGATTCCTAATTTTTGGCAGGCCTGCCGCCTTGATGGTTCAGAGATCAAAACAGAAATAATCTTTTTTCTTTCCGTATCTGTCATAGTGGATCACGCTCCTCTCTTTTTTCATCTTGGCGGCTTGATTCTGCATTGAATTAACAGCTTTAATATTAGTGGTGGTACTGAGTGCCACTGAATCAATTTAAAGCGAAAAATCATGTAAATTATAAGGCTCTGTGACGCTCTCGCATGCGTTCCGCTCTCGCTTGTTTCTCTGATTCAGATAACTTGACTTTGCCGCTCCTGAAAGACACCATTTTTTTGTTGGAGACAATATAACACTTATCAACTATCTCTCCGTCAATCTCTCCAATTGCATGAAGTCGATAGTATTCCGGTGATGTCTCACAGAGTTTATCCAACTTTGTCATAACTGTCGTGTCACTTGTCCATATCTCACAGCCTGCATGCTTTCTGCTAAAATTGATAGTTGTTTCCTGTTCATCAACTGAAATGCTCAATATTTTGCCTCCTTTCCAAAACAAAAACATAAATAAGTACCTGCAAACTCCAATCTTTTTTCTCTTGATCCAAGAGTGTATCTTGTGGTTGCTCCTATAACGTCTCTTATAAATGTTTCCAAAAATTCACCTGTCGTTATTTCCATTTCGGCCACTATTTTTGCTAATTTTTCAGCTTTCTCTTTTTCCAAATTTAAAGTTATTTGAATTTTATCCATGTTCCTCTTCCTTTCTTGTAAAGGGCAATCAGGGTAAATTTTCTCTTACTCTATTTATATGTATATATATCTATGCACGTATATATATATTTTTTTTCCTATGTGCTAAATAGCTAAAAAATAACCCTAATTACCCTGTCAAAGTTAAAATGGTAAATCACTTTGAGGATCATCATCCTCTAAACTCTGAGATTCTGTATTTTGTGCGATATAGAAATAATAATCTCCATTAGATTTATGTTCTCGATATCCATTTTCTCTTAGCGTTGCATAAAAGTTATTGGAAGAAACCAAACCTTTTAATCTGTCAGTTTCCATACAGTACAATTTGTACGTTTGATACAGTTGCTTTCTTTCTACCTGATCATCTGTTTTATTGGTGTATTTGCCCTCGCTGATCCACGCATAAATAGTATCAGTTTGTTTATGCAGTTCTTCAACCTCGCTTTTACTATTGTCAGATATAAAGATCCTGCCCTCCTGATCAACGTACATTTCATGAATAGCATTAACAACCGAGTGAACAAAAGAATCCATGTTCTTTAACAAGCGGCTTTCCAAATCAGGTATGAAATCCCCTCTTTGATTGATTCTTAATATAAGCATACGTCTATAATATGCGTCTGTCTTATCATCCCTGCTTTTAGGAATCTTGTTTGCGGAATATAGCAGCTTACAATATGGTTTAAAATGGAAAACCTCTCCACCCTTATATTCCGCTCTCACCATGTCATAATCACCTGTTATGGTTTTAATTCCGTTTATTTCCGTCATATCTGTCGATGGTAAATCAGCATAGATATTAGCAAGCTTTCCCATAAGGAAAACAGGAGAAAACCGATCATTTAGATTTTGCAAAGTAAGACCTGAATAATTTTTACTTCCAATTATCTCTCTTGCCATCATCAACAAAACTGATTTTCCTACTCCTCCATCACCACAGATAATGAGAAATTTTTGTTGTTCTGTTGATGTCGTGAGACAATAACCTATGTATTGAAGAAACATTTTTCTATCATCATCATTGGGAATTGTTCCGCTTATAAAATCATTTACAACTGAATCTTTCTCCTCATAATCTGCTTTCCATTCATAAGGTATTTGATTGATGCAGTTGTATTCCGGTTTATGAGAGTGCATTTCAAGAGTTGTAATATCTAACATTCCGTTTTTAAATGGAATCCATGTTTTAGGAAATCTATTCACGTCAGATAACTCTATTTGAATTTTATATTTAGTCAATAACAGCTTGTAAATCCTTGTAAGCCTTATTTCCGTTATGATTTCCTCATAGATATATGTTGATATCAGAGTTTTAAACATACTTCCATTATCGTCTATCTCATACAATCCATTTTTGTATAAATATAACTTTCCCTTTAATGCAAATATGTGATAGTTCTTGATGATATCCTCAGCTATCGTATTATCAATGGTATCTATCGGATGACATACACCACTTTTATCAGGCTTGCTCCATCTATGGAACTTTGATAACTTAGGATCATATTTGTTAGAATCATTAGTTCCTTTATCCTTTGTCAAAACGGAATCATATATTCTTGATATTTCAACCGGTTCTAACCGATCCTCACATCTTGAATTTGCATCCTCAAGCATTGAAAGAATATCATCGTCAGAATATCCTTTAGCCTGCAACGAACAACCATATCTATAAAGAATGTCGTTTCTTTCACCTTTTGGTATAACCTCAGGCAGCACAAACCTATTATCAGTTTTATTACTGTTTTTAGTTTTGAGAGACAATATATTATTTTTTACCTCATCACTTAGCATAGTATCATCAAGCATCTCTTTTAATGAGGTGCTATTGATTGCCTCTATTATTTCATCCTGCGTATATCTGATATCAGGTTCAAAATGGATCACCTCAACCAAAACAGGCTCTTCCTTTTGATGATAGTAATTCGGCAGCCTCATTGTCCTTGCCTCATCCTGTATATGCGGATCTGATTTAAATAAATCACTTAGCTTTATCTGAATATCTCTGAACCTCCGAATATCTCCATCATTAACCAACCAATATGTATGCAGTGACTTTTTTGTCTTTACAACAATTGATGGTTTTAAAGGAAAAGCGTTGATAACTTGGATCTGATCCTCCATCTTAAAATCATCTATCTCCATGAACTGTGCCTGACATACACCCGATTTGATAACAGCTTTACTGTCCTGACCTCCACCATTTACAACAAAGAATATTCCCATATCTAAACTGTTATATCTTTTAAGTGTTGGGATTACCGAATTATAGTTCAATAAATCGACATCTAATTTACGTGCATCCTTTTTGCATTTGTCATTAAAGGCTCTCAAATACACTTTAGAATTATCGGATCTATAAAAGCACCTCAAGAACTCTTTATCCGTTGGTGGATCTTGGAGCGGCTCAAGATTGATTTTCCAATTTATCATCTTTATTTTTCTCCATTCCATCTATTTTTATTTGACCTTTACATTCTCTCAGGTATTTTCTAATAGGACGTATTGTTATAAGTCGTTGTATGGCCTGCTTTCTCATCATAAAATAGAACTTTCTAATATCCCCATCATTCTCAGGAAAATAATATCCAAAATCATCACCTATTATGATAAAGCCGTGAACTATCCTTGCGTCCTGTACTATCCTTTTTACTACCGCAGGCTTTAAACCCATCTTTGCAGCAAGTTTATTTAGGTGGATTCCATTTCCTTTTCCTATTTGTAGAATATCAAGCAACATTTTGACATATCCATCAATGATGATTGGCTTTTCTGTTCTGTTTTCCATATCAACAACCCTCCTCCGCTGCTTTCTGATCTAAATAAGCCTGAACCTTTTTAACATTGAAAAGCTTACGCCTGCCAATATAAAGAACCGCTCCTGCCTCTTCTCCGATCTTGTTAGCGGTATATTTTCCCGCTCCTGTCATTTCTTGTAACTGATCTATGGTAACTGACATTTTATTGTTAGTTTCCATTAATTTTGTTTTTATCATTTTGATAATTCCTTTCTTTTTATCTAGGTTAATACCTTGTTATCACGATGCATCATGTTATACTGAGCATAGACAACACATGTATTTTTTTCACTGTTCAATTTTGTTGCCTATACGCAACCATAAAAAAAGGAGGAAGAAATGGATTATAAACTTAAGATTGATACAGATTTTGATAAGAATTTATTTATAAATCGTTTATATAAAGTATCAGGAAGTGAATCACATACTAAGATTGCAAATGATTTAGGTATTAATAAATCAAATATAAGCAAATGGGAAAATGGAACAAGTACACCAAAAATAAAAAACTTGCTAAAAATAGCTCAATACTACAATTGCAGCATTGATTATTTATTAGGTTTAACAAGTGATAATGAGGCTCTTAATTTAACGGAAATATTTAAAGAGTTATTGTTGTATTGTTCTTTAAATGATATGAGAAAAAATGTTGCTCAAGATTATATTGAGTTTCATGATAAAGGTGATAATTGCTCAATTACTGTTCAGAAAGATTATTATGACTTATCCGCAACAATTCACGCCTACAATTCATCAAGAAAGCTATTTGATAAAATGGATAATGACCAAATAATCAAATATATTACTGAAACAATATATCAAAACAAAATAGATTAGTAGTTGATTGATAAACCACTTCATAAATAATAAATCCCTCCTGAACTGTTCCGCAGCTTGGAGGGATATTTTTAGATTACATTTGTTTATTTCGGATCACATGAGGATATTTAAAAGAACTTCTCCGAATTTTGATTTTTGAAAATATAAAATTTCGGTTTGCTGCAAAAATTATAATCTCTCTCACACTCGCCTTAAATAGAATTATTTTGTGGTTATGGGGGCGTGTACCTGAATAAATCAAACTGAGTGGGGTAAAAATTGGGGTAGTAGAAACACTTGTATGCTCTACTACCCTTTATTTTAGCCATTTTTTCAAATAATAATCATTAAGAAGTCCTTAAGACTTATTTTTTATAAAAACTTTTTCACCTAATCCTGATACATAAACTCCATCTTCTTATATATTCTCTTAAAGTCTATCTTGCATTTTCCGTCCCATATCCCCACGGGAACTGTATCTTCAAAGGTGTAGTGAACCGGATCATCAGACTTTTCGAATTCATATACAAACAAAGTCTTTTCCTCCGGAATAACTACCCAGTATTCTCTCACTCCTGCATGCTTATACTTTGCAAGCTTTATAACAAGATCGACCATATAATTGCTTGGAGAAAGTACCTCAACTATCAGATCCGGGGCCCCGACGATCCTTGCATTTGTTATCTTACTTCTGTCACAAACAACCAGAACATCCGGCTGCACCATAGTCTTATTATCACAGTCAAGCTGAACATCCGTAGGTGCTACAAACGGAACACATTTTCCATTATTACTCTCAACAAATCCTTCAAACATATAGCAAAGCTCAAATCCGATCTTCTGATGCTTTGTAGTCGGGGCTGCCATATCATAGAATTTTCCATCGATCAGTTCAATTCGAGTTCCTTCCGGAAGTGCAATATAATCCTCTATCGTCTTATTATTATAATCCTTCTTATCCGGGACTGATGATTTGCGACCGGAGGAAAATGCATTGTAAGCCGGGGTACCATCATGAAGAAATCCGGCTTGTATCTCATCAAAAACTTTCGAAATCGCCTGAACGGTTTCATACCTCGGAGACTTTGTCTCTCCGCTGAATATCTTCTGAACCGTGCCAAGAGGAACACCTGTCATCTTTGCGATCATGGTATTTGTGATTCCCAGATCACTTTTAATTTCTATCATTTTTTCTATATTCATCCTAAATCTCTCCTTCCTTAAATAATTACATTTTACCAATATCCGAACCTGTCTTATATATAAGATATGCCGCAAATATCCGTTTGTCAACCAAAATTATCCGAAAATGGATATTTACGGATAGGCACTTTATTATAATTCATTTTTTGGTACAATTATGTCATGTGGTGTCAAAAGATTCATTTGACACCGACATCATATTCAAGTTCAAGACGCATCATCTGAACCGGTGTAGACATTCCTCCTGCAATCATACACATCTTCAGGTACGGCACAGTATTTTCCTCAAAACCTTCAAGCTCAATAACTCATCAGAAGTCCCAGTATATGAAACAGGTCAATGGGAACAATCTCCCCTCACTTATTTTGACTTATTCTTGTATTTATTCATCATTCATGTTTTAATAATTGTGTATGTATAATTTGGCACTGAAAAGGGGTTATACTTATGCTTTTAAAAGAAAAAGAATTAGCGGATTTTATAGAAAATAATATAGACGATGCTATAGAAAGTGGGCGGATAAGAGTTTTCTACCAGCCCATAGTTCGTAATCTCACCAAGGAAGTAAGCAGTTCTGAGGCACTCGCCAGATGGAGTGATCCCAAGATGGGACTTATCACTCCGGAATACTTTATTCCCACGCTTGAAAAAACAGGTCAGATACATAAGCTGGACTGTTTCATGGTAGAGAAGGTTTGTCAGGAAATGAGAAGGGCTCTAAATCTGAAAATGCCTGTTATCCCTACATCCATTAACTTTTCACGTCTTGATTTTACTACTCTTGATATGCTGGAGTATATTGAAAAGACTATTCAGACATATGATATTCCAAGGGACTTTATTCATATAGAGATAACCGAAAGTATGATTGCTTCGGATGAGGAAATGATGAAACGTACTATCAATGATTTCCGTAATGCCGGTTACGAGATATGGATGGATGATTTCGGAAGCGGCTATTCCTCTCTGAACCTGCTGAAGGATTATGATTTTGATGCCATCAAGCTTGATATGAAATTCCTCTCTTCTATAAATGAGAAATCCAAGACTATACTCAAGCATACCCTAAATATGGCAAAGGAAATCGGCGTAAAAACCCTGGCTGAAGGTGTTGAAAATCCTGAGCAGGTTATGCTTCTTGAGGAGCTGGGTTGCGGACTTCTGCAGGGCTACTATTACGGAAAACCTATGGATTTTGATAAATATTATGATAATCTTGAGGAGCTTGCCCTTCCTATTGAAAGAAGAAAATGGAGATCATACTACGACATAGCAAGCCTGAATGTCAAATATACACCATATCCTCTCGAACTTATTGAATACGACAAAAGAAACTTCAAGACGCTGTTTATGAATGATTCATTCAAACATCAGATAGATTGTGATGGTATGAGTTTAAATGAAATAGATGAGAAGATATATCAATCCGGTTCTCCGATATTTAGCAAATATATTGAGTTCGCAGATTATGCTATAGAATCCGGAGAGGAAGAAGTTTTCTATTATTCCAGCAGAGGAAACTTCTACAACCTTCGCGGATATGTTATTACGGAAAATGACGGGCGCTACCTAATAAAGGGAACCATAATAAATATGTCCGAAGACGAAAACAGGAACAAGGATGAAAATATCGATTACCGTCTTCGCGAATTAAACCATTTGTTTGATTCAATCTACATATGTAACACAAAAGAAAATACGTTCACTCCTTTACTGGGAAAGAAACAATATCTCAAAGATTTCCAATATAAAACAAACGCTCTTGATCTTTCGTTTGAATCATTTACCGATCAGTTTGTATACACAACCGAAAAGGACCGTTTCCGTCAATTCACCGACATCCCTACTATTCGTGCGAGGATTGAAGCAGGCGGAATAGGTTATATACAGGATATATTCCGTATCAGACAATCAGACGGAAGCTATAAATGGAAAGAGTTTTTCTTTATGATTGTTCCCGAAAATGAAAACTTTGAATATCTGACCGGAATCAGATCCGTTTCCGAAAGAAATGAAAAGAAGCTGAATGAGGGTACTTATCTCTCACAAAGTAATGATAAGAACGAAAAAACGGAAATGTACTCAAAGCTCTTTGAAAATGCCATCTGGAATTCTTCACTCAAATTCTTCTGGAAGGATAAAGACAGACGCTTCCTGGGAGCAAGCAAATCATTTCTTGAATATTATGGCATGCAGTCCGAAAAGGAGCTCATCGGTAAGAACGATGAAGACATGCACTGGCATGTAAATGATGCGCCTTACAAGAATGATGAAGAGGAAGTCATCTCAAAAGGTACAGTTATTAAGGACTCTCCGGGACAATGCATCATAAACGGAGTTGTTCATAACATTCTTGCTAACAAGATGCCTATCTATAAGGATGGAAAAATAAACGGACTGCTGGGATTTTTTATCGATAGTGATGCCGTTATTAAAAAAGTAAATGAAACGGAAGGCTCCTCATCCATAGACCCCATAACCGGTCTTATGAGCGCCAGAGGTTTTGTAGATGTCCTTATGGACTATACAACCCAGTATAATGATAACGGCCGTAACTACGGAATGATCGTTCTGAAAAACAGTGCTCACAGCAGGATAGTTTATACCTACGGAAAGGAATACGCCGAAAAGGTTCTGAAGACTATCGGCGAGACCATAATGAAGGTTGCAGGCCAGACCTGTGCAGTAGCAAGAACAAAAGAATCATACTTTGCTATTCTTACTTATGTTGATAATCCTATCTCTTTTGATAAGCTTATCGATCAGGTAAAGGCACATGTTTCAAATATCAAAACCGTTGATGGTAAAAGCACCACCATGCGTCTGGAACTTGCATCAGTTCTTCGTACAGACGAAGGTATAACCGATGAATCCATATATGAAACAGCAATCAGCAGGATATCGGATTAATCGATATCCTGCTGTTTTTTTTAATTCTTTATAACTTTATTATTAATTCATTTATTGATATAAGTGTTATACTGCAAGTGTTATTTAATAATGTCTTACTACCTCGAACCGCTCCAGTTCAATCTCCTCACCATCTCGTATTCCGCCTTTTCTCATGGCAATGGAAACCTGCTCTTCAACAGTATCCACACCTTCCAGGTCCGGAAGAAGAAGTCCTCTTCTCATTCCGCTGGTTACTATAACTCCGTACTTCTTTACATCCAGCAGCTCCATAGAGTCTATTCTCTCAGGAGCAGTAAGAACATCTACATTTATCTCAAGCCATGGCAGTTCTTCCTCGGTTATCTCTTCAAATCTCGGATCCCTGGTGGATGCACTGATAGCATTCTGTATTATCTCCTCCGCCACAGAATCGGCAGTGGGTAGTATGGTACCTATACATCCTCTCAGACTTCCATGCTCATGAATCGAAACAAATACCCCTGCCTTTCCTGATGTAAGCTCGGCAATCTCCTCCTCAGAAAAGCCATCAAGCCCATCCTCTGTATCCAGATGTACTCTGTCTCTGACAAAACTCTCAACAGATTTTCTTGCCAGACGGACATATGCATCGGACTGTTCCTGTTTCTCTCTGAGCTTTCTTTCCTTCTCCTCGTAGTATCTGTCAAGAAAACGTCTTTCATCCGAATAAACCGGCCAGCCCTTAAGGTCATATCTGACACGAAATGTACATATACCGTATCCAACTCCGGTTATATCCTCATGTGACAGCATTCTTGCATCTACCTCAAGACCGTCAAGTGCTCCCGCCATCATAACAAAGGATCTGTGTCCACACTCTGCTGCCTTATCGCAGAAATCTTCATCGAAATCAAACATTTCTCCAAAGGCACCTCTACTGCAGACATCCATTATTCTCTCATCATATACAGGTCCCTCCGGGGCAAAGCCATAAGGTCCGCTTTTCTGAAGCTTATGTGACAGATCACCACTGGCCACATAAACAACTCTTCTGTTTGTAGCAGATACTGCCTGCTGTATTATCTGTCCAAGCCTGTAATGATCATGGAGAGACAATCCCGAAAGACCTATCCTTACTATTTTAAAGTCCTTATACTTCTGTCTTATAAAATACAGTGGCACCATGGTTCCATGATCCAGCATCGGATCTCTTTCGCCCATAGTTCCAGCAGGAAATTCCTCTTCCTCAGCCAGATACTCTATCTGGTCAACCAGCTCTGTATCATACTCTTCTCTGAACCTTACATCCGCCGCAAGAAACTTTCCGAAATTCCCCTTCGCTTCTTCTCCCGGAGATATATGAAAATAATCTGCATACATTGTCGCATGGGGACTTGATATGATGATAGTCTCCGGCTGGGAAGCCGCTATCTCCTCTGCCACCTTTGTATATGCATCTATGGTTTTCTGTACCTGCTGCTCACTTCCGCGTCCCACATCCGGTATGATCATCGGAGGGTGCGGTACCATATATGCTGCTATAACTGCCATAACTTACCTCACTATTTCTTACTAATTCTCATAATTTGTATATAACTGATATTCGTAATGATCTTCATCGTAATAATAAAAATCACATACATAAAATTCTTTGCCCTTGGAATCCTTGAAATAAAAGAATCTCACAGGCGAATTCATATCCTGAGGATAGTCCTGCCCAAGTACACTTGTCACTCTGTCCAGATCTGCTCCGGTATCAGAGAACTTCCCTTTCTCCATCCTCACAAACTCTGCTTTTGGATCTGTTATTTCCCGAGCCATCTGAGTATATTCGTCTATATCCTCATCTTCCTTCGTTCGCCATTTCAAATCAGGAAGCTTTATACTTCCATATCGATTATTCGAGTATTGATCCGTACTCTCATCACTGACCACTACAACAAGCCTGCCGTCCAGACGATTATTCTGATTCTGTGTCTGAAGAAGTACAGCACATTTAAGTGCTACTTCCTTACCTGACTTTTCACTCGGCGCAAATATGGTAATGCTCTGGGTTGAATCATCCACTGAGTAACGCATATCCGCCTTGTTACAAATATCATCCAGCTGATTTCTTATATTTGAAATAACCTTTTTCCATAATTCCTGTTCAAATGTATCCGAAGAATGGGGAACAGAACCAAAGCTTGAGCCGTCAATATTTATATCATTCATGACACTGTATATTGTATAATCAAAATCCTGAAGCTTATCATGAAGAACGACCTCTGTCTTGTTTTCCGACTCTTTCTTTGAAACCACCTTGCACGCGCCGTATTTGTTCTTCGCCTCCTTGATAAGAGACTCCGCCGACTGCACATGCCCGCAGCCTGTCAAATGGAAAACAAGGATTCCCATGATGATAGCCAGTAAACATTTTCGTTTTTTTATCATTATATCTCTCTCCACCAAGGAGCCCTATTGGCATAATAATCCGCGGGACTCATATTCAGATAATGCTCCCCCTTCGCCTCTGCAAAAAGAGGATCCCAGTATCTTCCATTTACCTCAGTCCATGCATGACTTGAGTCATGATCAACATATACTGTTCCTATATTCAGCTCTGTAAACAGATAAGCAAGCGCAGCCGCCTCCGAAACACAGCAGCCCTGCCCCCGTTCAAATATATCTCTCGCAAACTGGGCATCCCAGTAATCCGTATCCATGATCGGCTTCAGGTGTCTGTATTGATTGTAAGGATACCATTCAACATACTTATAACAGCTGTACATCTGTGAGTAGGTAGATGCTGTGGGATCTATATATCTGTCCACGATATCATCAGCCATTATCATAGTATCGATCTTATACGAAGCAGATGCCCAGGTAAGATTTGCTATACCATTTTCATCCACCCAGATACCGTTGACCGTCTGGTTATATGCCAGCTTTCCTGTAGTTCTGTCACAATAATAATATGACCCGTCTGAGTAAACCCATCCCGTCAGCATAAAGCCCGCAGGTTTAAAATAGTACCATTCATCCTCGTACTCCAGCCATCCGGTATGCATGGTTCCGTCTTCATCAAAATAATACCATCTACCATCCAGATTTGCCCAGCAGTCTGTAAACAGATATCCGTCCGGTCCCAGATAATACCAGGAGCCTTCATATTCGAGCCAGCCGTAATATACAAGACCCCAGGAATCAAAATAGTACCAGCTTCCGTTTACACACTCCCACTGTGATACCGGCCAGGTTCCGTCCTCCCGCTCATACCACCAGCCCCAGGCTGACTCCATCCAGCGACCTGAGGATTTTTCCTCTGTATCGGCGGCAACTACATTTTCCTGCTCTGTCTGCTCAGCAGCATTTATAGATAAATCACTAACTAAAACGAAATTACATAAAAATACAAAAAACAAAACAACCGATATTCTGCGTTTCATATTTTCCCTCCGAAATTACTCATAAATATAATGAATCTTCAGATTATTTTCCTTTGCCGATACCTTCGCCTTTGCTCCGCTTATGATTGGCATCATAGGCGGAAGATGACCTATATCCACGTCCATAACTATGGGAACTCCCATTTCTCCTATAACATCTGTTACGGCATTATACTGATCCACTCCCATCATTTCTTCACCGAAATGAAGCGGTCTTCCGATCAGGAAGCCTTTTACATACTTGAACCATCCGGCCTCTCTCATCTGCCAGAATGCTCTTCTGATGGACATAGGTGTATAGTCGCAGCATTCAAGGAACCAGATAAATCCGTCATCCTTATATTTCTCAAGGAATTCATCCACCTTGTCATATTTTGTTCCGATATGAAGCTGAAGGATATCCACACAGCCTCCGATAAGACGGCCTTCAAACTCAGCCTTTCCGTCCCCATTAAAATATCTGTATTCAGTCTTTCTGTCCAAATGATATGTTTCCAGCGGATCCGGCTCCTCTGTACTTATCTCTCCATCTCCACCCTCGTCATTTCCGAAGTCACCACTCTCCCACATTTCATATCCTTGAACCTCATCTATCTCACCCGAAAGAAGACTCAGTGCATCCTTTATAGATTCATCCCAGGGCTCTCTGCCGAAGGCCGGGGCACAGGGACCATAGACAGATGCGGTATCTGCAAGTATTGCAGAAAGAAATGTATAATTCGTATTATCGGAAAAGCCCATATACCACTTTGGCTCACTCTGCTTTATCTTTTCAAAATCTATATAAGGAACAACCTCACACATCAGCTCACCGCCACCGCAGGTGATGATCACATCCGCATCATTCCCTGTCATTGCAGAGTTAAGCTCTTCTCCGCATTTTGAAGGAACATTGCTTATTCCGAGCCCGCAGTCTGCTGAGCAGTTCGGACCGAGATACAGCTTATATCCCATTTCCTTAAATATTCTCTGGGCATTTTCAAATCTGGTTTTATAGGGTTCGATAGCACATCCGAATGAAGGGGCTATAAATCCTATGGTTCCGCCTTTTTTTAAAGATTTTGGATATCTCATTTTTAATCTCCTGCCTCTTTTTTATAAATCATTTTATACAGCCTTACTTTTACTTAATAAGACTCTCAAGTGTTTCAAATAATACATCCGGTTCAACAGGTTTACTGAGGTGTGCGTTGAGCCCAGCCTGAAGACTTCTCTGTACATCCTCGTCAAATGCATTTGCCGTGAGCGCGATGATCGGTATAGTCCTTGCATCCTCTTTTCCTGTTGCTCTTATCTTAACTGTCGCTTCCAGTCCATCCATTTCCGGCATACGCATATCCATAAGGATTGCATCATAATATCCAACCGGATTTGATTCAAATTTCTCAAGTGCGATACGTCCGTTTTCGGCATATTCTACTTCCATTTCTCTCATCTGGAGTACCATGCCCATAATCTCCGCATTTACTTCCATATCCTCTGCAAGGAGGATACGTCTTCCGGTAAGATCGGCCTTATGCACTTCTTCATCAGCCACCTTTGTTTTTTTCTCCAGAGCATATCTGAATCCATCTAATACATTTGATGCAAAAATAGGTTTTGCCAGGAAGCTGTCCACACCGGCCTTCATAGCTTCTTCTATAACATCATCCCAGTTGTAGGCTGTAAGAATGATTATGGCCGACTCTGTTCCTACGATGGATCTTATCTTACGGGTGGTCTCAACACCATCCATTCCCGGCATTTTCCAATCCACAAGAATAAGATTATAAGGATTTCTTCTGGCATGTCTTATTGTCACCATCTCGATGGCATCCTTACCTGAAAGAGCTATCTCTGATGCAATGCCCACATTCTCAAGTACCAGCTTTCCGTTCTCGGCAGCCACAGGATCATCGTCTATGATAAGTACACTCATCTCCTGTGGTTTAATCTCGATGTCTTCACTTCCGAGGATTTGACGGTCTGAATCCATAAGAGTAACAGTGACAGTGAATACGGTACCTTCGCCCTTCGTACTCTTAACCTCTATATTTCCATTCATCATTTCCACGATATTTTTCGTGATGGCCATTCCGAGTCCCGAGCTTCCGTATTTGTTCGACGCCGAATTTCCCTCCTGAGTAAATGTATCAAAAAGCTTCGGCAGGAACTCTTCACTCATTCCGATTCCCGTATCCTCTATCATGAAACGAAGAGTGGAATTATTCTCGTAATGTGCTGTTCTTTCAACGCTCAGTGTTACATTTCCGCCCTTCGGAGTAAACTTTACGGAGTTGCTGAGTATGTTTACCAGCACCTGTCTGAGCTTCGTGCTGTCTCCGATATAATAGTCATCCACACTTCCGTTGATATGGCAGTTATAATTCAGTTCCTTCTCATCACACTGACCTATGAAGAGTGTATTTATATTCTCCAGCATCTTGGAAAATGAAAATTCCTCATTCTTTATGGTCATTCGTCCGGACTCTATCCTGGACATATCCAGTATATCATTTATTATACCTAGAAGATGCTGAGCAGATGCGCCTATTTTCTCCAGATGATCTCTGGTTTTGTCGGAGATATCCTCATCATTCAGAGCAATATTATCAAGACCTATTATGGCATTCATCGGAGTCCTTATCTCATGACTCATATTTGAGAGAAATGCGGTCTTGGCCCTGTTAGCTTCCTCTACCACAGCCAGTGCATCGCTGAGAGCTTCGTTCTTTGCAAGTGACTCTCTCATCTCAGTATCGATATCCGTGAATCCGACACCGACTGCATGGATCTTGTTATCATCTCTGTCTTCCTTACTCCTTACTCCCGCCATACGGAGCATTTCATAAACCTCTTTACCATCTCGAATAGCCAGATATCTGTGAGCTATTATCACATCCTTTTCAAGACTTCTGCGGATATTGTCGGGTTTGATAAATTCAAGAAATCCATCACGATAACT
>CACZLA010000028.1 GCA_902781895.1 uncultured Lachnospiraceae bacterium | reverse complement strand
AGGTGTGCTGGTTACATTTTTATTTGTTTTGTTTTTATTGGTATCAGAGCTGTATCTCTTGAAAAAAAGCTCAGATCTTTTTTTGCTGGCTAAAAATGAAATGATAGAAAAGAATCTGTATTTTTCAGAGAAGAATCTTTCAGTATACATATGTGATGAATGTATTAAGTATACAACCCGGCATATAGATGACATTGATATGAATATATATTCTGAAGAGAATTATAAGAAAACGATAGAAATAGAAAAAACATTTGGGGACAAAAATCTGGATCAGGGTGAATACTTTTTATCTCTGGATGATAAGGAGAAGGAGATATACTGCTTAACTGTCAGAGATTATATATTCGGATGTCTGAATACTTTTCAGCTAACTGAGGATTATGTGGGAATAATGTGTTTTGTTCCCTTGGATGACAACAATATCATGGTTCTGGCACAGAGTGGTTCAGAGCTGAATGAAAGTAAAAATTCTGAATCTGATGAGGAATATACAGATGCAAGAGATATATATGGTAAAACCTTCTCTTATGACAGTGATATACTAAAAGGTCTGAAAACTGCAATAAATAAGAAGAGTAAAAAAGCACTATTTTTTAAAGAAGAAATGAGCAAAGATATGGCTTTTTACAGCGGATATCTTCCGGTTTATGATAAGGATGGAGATTTTCTGTATGTTTTACAGGCTGAATATGACTGGTCCGATGTATATTCAGATATAAGCTACAGTCTCAGAGGATCCATGACAAGAGATTTCGTTATCGCGATCATTATCGCAGTAACACTTATTCTGGTGTCCATCTATTTTGTGGCTCTGAGACCTCTGAGAAAAGTAAAGGACACACTTGATGTTTATATGGAGAATAAGGACAGCGAAGAGGTTGAAAAACGTCTGTCAAGCTTTAAGACAAAGAATGAGATAGGCACCCTTGCAGACGGTGTTCTGGATTTTTCCCGTGAGATAGAACAATATACCGAGGATAACATCAGGCTGGCTACTGAGACGGCAAAGGTTCAGGCAGAGCTTGACCTTGCGGGAAACATACAGGAGCAGTCCCTTATAAAAGACTTTCCGAAGAGTGATAATTATGAGGTTTATGCCTCGATGACACCGGCAAAAACAGTGGGTGGGGATTTTTATGATGTTTTTGACATAGATGAGGATCATACCTGCTTTGTTATAGCAGATGTATCCGGAAAGGGAATGCCTGCCGCCCTGTTTATGATGGCTTCTATGACAACAATAAGAAACTATGCCATGTCAGGGGGGAAACCTTCAGAGATACTTGAAAAGGTAAATGATAATCTTTGTCTCAGGCAGATAACCAATATGTTTGTAACGGTCTGGCTTGGAATTCTTGATAAAAACACCGGTGTTATGACCACATCAAATGCCGGACATGAATTCCCTGCCGTAAATAAAAACGGCAGCTACGAATTATTTAAGGATAAGCATGGTCTGGTTATAGGCGGTATGGAAGGTATGAAATACCGTGACGAGACTATAGAGCTCAGTAAAGGAGACCGTGTATTTGTTTATACAGACGGCGTCCCTGAAGCTACAAATGCTGAGGAAAAAATGTATGGTACAGACAGGATGATTGCTGCACTTAACAGAGATCCCGCAGCCGCACCTCAGCAGCTTCTGAAAAATATAAAGGATGATGTGGATGAATTCGTGGGAGAGGCAGAGCAGTTTGATGATCTTACGATGATGTGTATTATCTATCGATAAAAAGTATATCATTTAAGGGAGAAGGTAATGTCAGCAAAATTTGAGGTATTGGTCGGACCCTCCATGTCCGGCAAAACATATCAGTTAAGTAAACAGGTTCTAACGGAAGCTTTTGAAAACCCAGATAAAAACTATATAGTTGTAGTTCCGGAACAGTCGGGAAATGCATATGAAAGGAGTCTTATTAAAATGAATAAGGCTCTGTTTCAGCGTCCCGGCTTTTTTAATATTGATGTTGTGGGTTTTAACAGGCTTGCATTCAGAGTGTTTGAAGAGGTGGGGATAAAGGAATCCCAGGTCTTTGAAGAATATGAAAAAAATATGCTGGTAAGGGTTATCTTAGGCAGGATAGGAAAACAGCTTAAGGTTTATGAAAACAGTATAGATAAGATCGGATTTATTTCCGAAATGAAAAATCTCATAAGTGAGCTTATAAGCTATGGAATAACTCCGGAGGAGCTGGGGGGGCTGATGGATGTTTTTTCGAAGGACGATAATCCATCCCTTGCCAATAAGCTTTCGGATATTAAAAGTATTTATACCGAATATCTGGATCATTTCGATGATGTTTTCATGAATATATCAGAGGGAAGGCTCAAGCTTTTCTCACGGATATTAAAAAGTGATAAGAAGATAAATATAACCGACGGAGCGGTTTTTGTATTTGATGAATACAGAGGATATACTCCGGACCAGCTTGAGGTTATTGAGGAACTTTCCAAAAGAGCAGAGGTTCTGAGGTTCTCACTCTGTATGGAAAAAAACACATTATCAAATCCCGGTGATGTAAAAAAACATGATCTTTTCAGTAAGAGTCTGGACACTCTTAAGGATATACAGAAAGCAGTGGGGCTTTCCCCGGAGCTTCTCTATACAGACGGCAGTGCCATACCTGAAAACCCGGATACGTTGAAGCATCTGAGAGACAGTATCTTCAGATATCCTGTTAAGGAGTATACCGGAGATATGGATGACTGTCTGAAGGTATTTTCCGTAGTCAGCCGCGAGGATGAGATGAGAGTAGTGGCTGAGCTTATCAGAGATGAAATAAAGTGCGGCTACAGATATGAGGATATAGTTATTGTGACCGGAGATACCGAAGGGTTTGACAGACATGCCGCAGGTATCTTCAGGGATTATGATATCCCTATCTTTTGTGACTATAACAGACAGCTTCGTAAGAATCCATATACAGAGGCTCTTATTCGTATACTTGATATAGTTGATAAAGAATATGATTATGACAGCGTATTCGGCTTTATGAAAACGGGAGTATGGAAGGTTGATAACAGACAGGCTATGAACAGTCTTGAAAACCTTATACTTAAAACCGGAATACGTGGTCATAAGCTGTGGAGCCGTGAATTAAAAGCGAAAAATCAGGCTGAAGAAATGAACAGGATAAGAGCTGACTTTATGGAGCTTATGGAACCTTTGTATAAGGTTTCAAAGGGAAAGAATAAAGTAAGTGAATATATAGCTGCTCTCAGAACAATTATAGATAAGCTGGACTATCAAAACAGTATTTCAGAGGATATTGAGTTTCTGGAAAAAGAAGGGCTTTATTCTGATGCTCTGGTTATGAAGGGATTATATGAGGTAATCTCGGACTGCCTTATAAAAACAGAAAATCTGCTTGGAGATGAAATGATGACGATTCATGATTTCTCAGAGTTATTATCATCGGGTATTTCCGATATAACCATAGGAATCATACCTCCGACTATTGACTGTGTATGCGTTTCCGATATTTCACGATCCAGGATAACCGGGGCGAAGATCATCCATTTTATAAGCATGAATGATGGTATCATACCTGCGCCTTCAAAAGCAGGAAGAATTATTTCAGACCGGGAGAGACGAAGTATAACCGAGAAGCTGGAGGAGCTTGGTACGGGAAAGAAGCTGGCAGACTCCGATCTGGATAAACGTATAGAGGATCTGTTTATTATTTATCAGGTTTTATCGAAACCGACGGACAGGCTTACTATAAGCTATTTCGGTGTTGATGAAGAGGGAAACAAGGCTCAGCCTTCATATGTTGTGGGAAGAATCCTGAGGCTGTATCCGACGTTGTTTTCTGAGCAGCTTGAGCCCCGGTGTTTTAAAGGTACAAGCACCAGTGACAGACCTGAATATATCAAATGGCTGAGAGAAGCAGTGGACAAGCTTCACAAGAAGGAAGCGGATGACATCTACAAAGAGGACTTAAAAAAGATTGCAAGATATGCCTGCTTTATGGATGGAGAAGAACCATGGGATGATAATATATTTGCAGGACTGAATTTCTCAAATGCTGCAGGCCCAGTTCCGGAAAAAACACTTGAAAATATAAACATGAATCTCTCTGTTTCAAAGATAGAAAAATACTCAAGCTGTCCCTATTCATTCTTTCTCAGATATGTGCTGGGGCTTAAGGAAAGACCTGACAGAAAGGTTGAATTATATGATATAGGAAGTATAGTTCATGAGGCTCTTGAGAAAACAGTGGGAGAGGTGAAAAGTGACTTTGACAATAACTGGAAGGATATTTCAAATGACCGTCTGAAGAGCGTTATGGGGAAATATCTTGAGGACAGCTGGAGGAACTATGAAGAGGAAACCAGACTCGGTGATGACGAAAGCGGAAAGCTTTCCATGATATACAGAAACCTTCAGGATCTGTCAGACAGAACCATCATAACTCTTAAGGAGCATATAGTTGCAGGTAAGCTTCTTCCGGAAAGGGTAGAGCAGGGCTTCAGTGCCACCATAAACCTGAAAAGAAGTGATGGAAGAATTATGCCGGTAGTAATAAACGGAATGATCGACAGGATTGATTCCTATGAGGATGATTCGGGTTATTATATAAGAATTATCGACTATAAAACCGGAAACAAGGATTTCAGCATCCAGGAGATTAAGGAAGGCTCGTCAGTTCAGCTTTCGCTCTATACTAAGATAATAACTGAAGTACTCATGGATAAAATGAAGGATAAAAAGGTTATCCCCTCGGGAATGTATTATTATCATGTGGATAATCCGGTTATAAATAAGGTTAGTGATAACAGCTACAACTGGGAAGAGGTAAAGATTGAAGAGACTGCTCAGAAAGAAATCAGGAAAATGCAGACGCTGCGTGGAATCACAAATGCCGATCCTGAGGCTCTTGTGGGACTGCATGATATGAGTGTGATAAGGGATGAGGATGGAAAGGTTATAAAGGACAGCATAGTGGTTCCGGTCACAGTCAGTAAAAAAGAAGGAACTATAAAATCCGGTTCTCCGGTTACAGATGCGGCAGGCTTTAAGGATATCTGTGACTTCAGCACCATCGTTCTCGAGGACACTGCCGACAGGATCTACTCCGGGGAATATAAAAAAGAACCGAAGGTATATAAGGGCAGGAAATCTCCTTGTGATTATTGTGAGTATAAAGCAGTATGCAGATTTAATGATGCTGCAGGAAAAGAGAAGACCGTATATAAGGATAAAAGTAATATTCAGAGTCAGATAGATGAACTGATGACTCTGATGAAAGAAAGAGAAAAGCCTGAAATAACAAGTGCACGATTTTTTAACTCGGAGGAACACTAATGGCATCCTGGAATACAAAACAGCAAGAAGTATTAGATAGTATAAATGAAAACAAAAACATACTGGTATCAGCTGCGGCAGGTTCAGGTAAGACTGCTGTTCTTGTTGAGCGTATTATTGAAATGGTGGAAAATGGACTGGCAGGAATAGACGAGATACTTGTGGTTACATTTACAACGGCTGCTGCTGCACAGATGAAGGAAAAGATAATAAAGAGTCTGGAAGAAAAATCATCATCGGACCCTGATGGTATGATCACCGGTCAGCTGCTCAGAGCAGAGGAAGCGGATATAATGACCATAGACAGCTTTTGCAATAAGATCGTCCGGAAAAACTTCAGTCTTGTGGGGATGGATCCTTCCTTTGAAATATATGATGCGGAAGAGGTTAAGCTCCTGAAAGAGGATGTACTGGATAGCATCCTTGATAAGTATTACGGTGAGGATGAAAATATAGCCGAGCTGTCCGGTTTTTTGATGTCCAGAAATATAGAGGATGATAATCTGAAAAGTATTGTCCTCAGGATTGTGAGTATTTGCGAAAGCTTTGCAGATCCTGACAGATGGCTTGACAGAGCATACGAGGAAACGAAGACAGATCAGATGGGGAATTATATCTGGCTTTCCGAATATAAGGACTATCTCAGAAATACCGCAGAAGAATCTCTGGACTATTTCCGTTATCAGTATAATGCTTTTGAAGGAGTAATGAATCCGGAAAATGAAAAGATAATAAGCTCTTTACTTACCATGTATGAAAAGGACATGGATGTATTAAGGGGCATTATATCTTCGACGACACTTCTGGAAATGAAAAAGTCTCTTCCTGCAAGGTGGCCTTCATTTCCGGGAAAGAAGCTGAGAGAACTTCTTGATGAAAGTTATGTAAACCAACTTGAAAGTGACCTTAAAGCAATCAAGGAGGTATTCAAGGTTATATTTACGGAGGAGGATATAAAGGATGAGATAGAGGCCTCCGCCGGTTATATACGCAGTCTCATAAGTCTGGTAAGAGATTTCAGAAGTGCCATGATGGCTGAAAAGACAAAGCTGAAAAGATATGAATTCTCTGATGTGGCACATGCTGCATATAAGATATTATATGATAGCGAAAAAGAAGAAAGAACTGCAGTAGGACTTCGTACATCAAAGCAGTATAAATATATCTATATAGATGAGTATCAGGACAGCAGCGATCTTCAGGAGAGCATACTGAACGCTGTTGCAAGGTATGATGAAAACGGTTATCCGTCAAATGTTTTCATGGTGGGAGATGTTAAGCAGAGTATATACAGATTCAGGATGGCTAAGCCTGAGCTGTTTTCCGATAAGGTGGATCATTACGGACAGGATCAGCAGGGCATGCTCATCAATCTGAATATGAATTACAGATCCAGAGAAGAGATACTGAGTGCAACAAATTTCGTAATGAGAAGTATCATGAAAAGAACCTTCGGCGGCATAGAGTACAGTGATGATGTAGCTCTTAACACGCCGGACGCCGATGTTTACTCAGATAATTATCCTGAGTGTCCCGATGATATAAATGCAGGCGGAAAACCTGAGATATATATGATCAACAACGATAGTAAAAGTGAAGACGGTCCTATAGAGCTGAAGCCTGAAGAAAAAAGTAAATATGATGAAGGGGACAGGGATTATACAAAGCTTCCCGAGGATGAGAAAAAAAAGATCGATATTCATAAGTATACCGTTGACGAGATAGAGGCCATAAAGATAGGTGAGATAATCAGGGAGATCATAGACGGTGATCCTGAGAATGATAAGAAGCCTCTCTATGTCCGTAATGAAGACTATGATCCAAAGAAACCTGAGAGTGAAAAAAACAGCAGGTACAGACGGGCAAGATACGGAGATATCGTCATACTTCAGAGAGCCGTAAAGGGCTCCACACCTATGGTCAGAATATATGAGCAGATGGGTATTCCCGTGATTGTAGATGATCCCTCAGGATATTTTGAGGCCATTGAAATAATGACCATGATGTCTGTTCTCAGAATTATTGACAATATAGAGCAGGATATTCCTCTTGCATCGGTTTTGCTTTCCCGTATAGGCGGGCTGACTGACTCAGAGCTGGCAACAGTGGTAAGTCTTTCGGTAGATGAGAATAAAGGTCTGGCAGAAAAATGTAAGCTTTTTATTGAAGGCTATGATAATGAGAACAGTGATGAGGAAACTCGTCTGATAGCCGGAAAGCTGAAAACGGTATTTGGCCTTATAGATAAATGGACGGTGCTGAGACCATACATCAGTATAGCTGCTCTTATTGACAGGATCATTGATGACACTCAGTATGACTGTTTTGCAGCGGCCATGCCTGAAGGAAAAAGAAGGATGATGAATCTGAAGCTGCTCAGATACAGAGCCCTTTCCTTTGAAAACGGAAGAAATGTAGGTCTGTTTGACTTTATCAGATATATTGATAAATGTGCCAAGAAGGAAATGGAATTCTCCGAGGCCCAGATAATGGATGATGTGGAGAATATGGTTCATATAACCAGCGTCCATAAGAGTAAGGGACTTGAGTATCCTATAGTAATAGTTGCAAGGATGGGAAAACGGTTCAGACTCAGTGATATGAGCGCAACTGTTATATCCGACAGTGATTATTATATAGCCATGGACAGACTCAGAGTTGTAAATGACAGCATGATGGTTAGACAGCAGAGCGTGAAAAAGTCGGTTATAAAGATTCTGTCAGATAAGGCATCCATGGCAGAGGAAGCAAGACTCCTTTATGTTGCCATGACAAGAGCGAAGGAAAAGCTCTATCTTACGGGAACCTATAAAAATGATGAGGCTCCGCTTATGATACAAAATAAAAGTCTTATGGCATTTCTGAGATTATCACTCAGAAAGGACGGAGTTGAGGATCACTTTACAGTTAATGATACTGATAATGTCATACTTGCAGATCGTTTTGTAAAAAGATATAGTAAAAAATCCGTGGATTACCTTGGAAATATACTTAAGCTCCGTGAAGATATTAAACACGAAAGAGCAGCACTTGAAGAAAGTGAAACAGAGATAAATCCATATGAGTATAAATATCCATATGAAAGGGCAACCACTGAGAAGTCAAAACGTTCCGTATCCGAGATAAAGCATATGGAGATGAAGAGCCATATGGAAATATCGGATGATTCGGATGTGATAATAACAAATGAAGAAAACTCCGATAACCAGGGAGCTAAAAGAGGAACCATCACACACGAGCTTTTTGAGAGACTGGATTACGGAAGAGTGGCTTCGAAGGATGAACTGATCGATGAGTTTGCAAGAATCCTTTCCGATGAAAGATATACGGATGAAGACAGGGAACTGATCAACAAGGCATTTCTTTCAAGCTTTTACAGTGAAGATGAGTCGTCCCTGTTCTCAAGAATGAGAAGAGCCTTTCTGGCCGGAAAGCTTTTCAGGGAAAGACAGTTTATTACCGGGATCAGTGGAAATGACCTTCCATCTACTGCAGGCTTCGAGGAAACGAAAGACAGCGATGATTTCGTGATAGTTCAGGGAATCATAGATGCATTTTTCTACGAGGATGATGAGATAGTACTGGTTGATTATAAGACGGACCGTGTTAAAGAAAAGCAGGAACTGATAGACAGATATGGTTCACAGATGTATATTTATGCAATGACACTTGAGAAACTGACAGGACATAGAGTAAAAGATGTGATATTATACTCTACAAGGCTTGGTGAGGTTAGCTATCCTGATTGGAGAGACTATCACCGTGTGTTATAAAGCAAATGTCATTCTGAGCAAAGCGAAGAATCTTACAAGAGAGGTAAACAATGAGAGATAAACAACAGGAACAACTGACATTACTTGGAGAACATCATATAAAGTATCCGACAGACTACGATCCGTCGGTGCTGGAGACTTTTGTAAATAAGCATCAGGACAATGATTACTTTGTAAAGTTCAACTGCCCGGAGTTTACTAGTCTCTGCCCCATAACTAAACAGCCGGATTTTGCAACGATATATATTTCATATATTCCCGATGTGAAGATGGTGGAGAGTAAATCTCTGAAGCTGTATCTTTTCAGCTTCAGAAATCACGGCGACTTTCATGAGGATTGTGTAAATACTATCATGAAGGATCTTATAAAGCTTATGGATCCCAAGTATATTGAGGTATGGGGAAAGTTTACACCCCGAGGAGGACTGTCCATAGATCCTTATGCAAATTACGGAAGACCCGGAACAAAATGGGAGCAGCTGGCCTGGGACAGACTGGCAAATCATGATATGTACCCTGAGAAGGTGGATAACCGTTAACAGAAACTCTAAATGAATGATCGAACAAATCATCAGAAGGAACAGCAGAAGGAACAGCGGACGGAATAACAAATGGATCAACAGATGGATCAACAGATGCAGCATCATATGAATCAGCTTTATGAAGAGCGCGTAAACTACATATGTAACATTCCCCGGTTTACCCGGAAGGCCAAGCTGGATAACACAAGGCTTCTCCTGGAGGAACTGGGAAATCCCCAGCTGAATTATAAAAGTATTCATGTTGCCGGAACCAACGGAAAAGGTTCTGTATCAAAGATGATGGCGGGAGTTCTGGAAAAGAGCGGTTATAAAACAGGTCTTTTCATATCTCCTCATCTTGTCAGGATAAATGAAAGAATATCCGTAAATCATATCGACATAAGTGATGAGGATTTTCTTGAAGCTGATAAAAAAGTTATGGCGGCAGTAACTAAGCTTCTGGATGAAAATGAAGCATTTGAACACCCGGCATTTTTTGAATATGTTTTTGCCCTGGGTGCCCTGTATTTTTTCGAACAAGGCTGTGACTTTGTGGTTTTCGAAACAGGTCTGGGTGGAAGGTTTGATGCCACAAATGTACTTATCCCCGAGATATGTATTATTACATCTATCGGCCTGGATCATATGCAGTATCTGGGTAACACTATAAAGGAAATAGCAGGAGAAAAAGCGGGAATCATAAAAACGGGTATTCCGGTAGTATATAATACCGGAGATAAAGAAGCTGATGAGGTGATAGAATCAGTTTCTGAAAAAGTTGATACAGTATGTTATACTGTTGAGTGTCTTAAGGAAAAAGGTTTTACTGAAGATATAGAAGACAGCGTGTTTGATGCCGTGGCCGGTTATGAAAAGGAAAATGCGAAAACAGCGCTTCTTGCTTCAAGAATACTTCTGAAGGAGAAGTTTGATCCGGATAAATATTCTTCAGTGATAAAAGAATTCAGCTTCCCCGGAAGACTTGAATATATAAAGCGAAATATCATTCTTGACGGAGCACATAATGAGGATGCGGTAAAGGCACTTATTATTTCAGTCAATGAGATATGTAAGAGAGACGGATTTAAGAATGTAAGTCTGTTCTTTGCAGTTTCAAGTGATAAGGATTATAATAGCATCATTAAGCTGCTGGTGGATGGACTTGATATAGAAGATGTATATGTAAGTGAACTGAGCTCTTCCAGAAAAGAGGATGCCGGTACAGTGATGGAGCTGTTCCAGAAGTATCTTCCGGCTCAGAAGCATTTTGATGTTGTGGAATCAAAGAACATGAAAAGACTCTGGGAGATTGCAACAGGTGAGCTAGAGAGTGATACACTGCTTCTTGTGGTTGGTTCACTTTATATGGTAGGAGAGATAAAAGGATTTCTATGAGCGAAATAGATGATGAATTAGAACGATTAACAAACGAAGAGGAAGAGCTGGTCGATTATTACGGTATAGAGCAGGAAAAGAAAAAAAGACCTGCCCGTAAGATAGTTCCAAAGGAACAGGAAAAGACCAGAAGCCTCAGAATGAAAAGATATAAAGAGCACAGTCTTGCCAGATATTCAAATATCTATATGATAGCAGGACTGATTATTGGCGTGGCTATTTTCTATTTTCTGGTTTCTCCCGAGCTGAAGAATGATTATAACGAAAAGATAAGGGAACTCAGAACCTCATATAATAAAACTCTTTCCACAAAGAACAGTGAGATAGAGAATCTGAGACTTGAGGTGGACAGCCTGACTCAGAAGAATGATGAGTATGCCATAAGCCAGGCTGAGATGCAGAAGAATATTGACAATCTTACAAATGAGGTGGAAACACTTAAGCAGGATATTGAGAACGGTGGTCTTCAGGTTGCGGCTCAGGCCCAGGCTCAGACTCCTGCCAGTCCCGGAGATGCAACAGCTGCTAATGGAGTGGCTGTAAAGAATGCGGCGGCTGAAAGAAACAATGCAAATGTTATAGGAATAAGCGGAGCTTCTATTGAAAAAATGATAGCTAACGAGTAAAAAAATATGGGAATAGGATTCAGAACCAAACAATATATGAAAATGTTCATTCAGAAATTATATCTGCCCAGAGTATATAAAAAAGCTGTAAAAAAAACAGAGGTAGATCCACAGAAGATAATCATGGCTGATATGCATAGCAACAGACTGCCCTATAGTATGCAGGCTATGTATAAGGTACTTGTGAAAAAAGGTTATAAGCCGGAACTATTCTGCAGAGATATAGACAGCATGAGCAGACGTAAGGGTCTGAAGTATATGAAGAGATTCATGAGAGAGTATGCAGCTGCAGGTCATGTTTTTATCTGCAGCTATTTTCTTCCTGTGTCTTCATGTAAAAAAAGAGAAGAGACAAAGGTTATCCAGCTGTGGCATTCCGGTGGTCTCATGAAGAAAATGGGATATGATACGGAGGATGATATTCCTAAATATTATAAGGGTGTTGTAACAAAGAATTATGACCTTGTTACAGTGAGTGCCCCTGTATGTGCTCCTGTATGGGAGAGTGCCCTGAAGCTTCCGGAAGGGACGGCTAAGCCTCTTGGACTTGCGAGAACTGACAGATATTTTAACGGTGCATGGAATAATAAATGCAGGACTGAGTTTTACAGAGCATATCCCGAAGCCTTGGGAAAGAAGATAGTTCTTTATGCACCTTCATTCTCGGGAAATGCAGCTGATCCGGATTGTGTGGGAATAAACAGTGGAATAAGGGAAGTATTTGAAGGACTTGGTAAAGAATATTTTCTCGTAACAAGACTTCATCCTCATCTCAGGAAAAAGTACGAAGAATACTTTGATGAAAACTGCGATTCTCTTCCTACGGAGAAGATACTTCCCGTTACCGATATACTTATAACGGATTATTCATCTGTTCTGTTTGATTACTGCGTATATAAAAGACCATTTGTATTATTCTGTCCGGACCTACAGTCTTATGATACTGAAAGAGGCTTCTATGTGGATATAAATACATTTCCCTGTGAAGTGACATATACAGCAGATGATCTGAGAAGAGTTTTTGTCGAGAAAAGCTTTAACAGATTTTCAAAACAGGAGCTGGAGGATTTTTACCGGTATTATATGGGTGCATGTGACGGCCACAGTATAGACAGGATACTTAGAGAAGCGGGAGTACGTTAATGAATATAAAAATGGTTGCATTTGATCTGGATGATACGGCGCTGGACGGTCACGGACAGCTGACGGATAAAACCCGGGATGCATTTACGGCTGCTGCTGAGGCAGGGATAGAACCGGTGATAGCAAGTGGCAGATCCTTTTATTCATTACCTGAAGAGCTGCTTTCGGTTCCCGGAATACGATATGCTATATGTTCTAACGGCGCAAATCTTTTTGATGTAAAGGAAAAGAAATGTCTCAGATCATTTACTCTCAGGGAGCATTCAGTTAGGCAGATAGTAAGTCTTGCCGATGATTACGGAGACCGTATATATCTGGATGCATTTACAGAGGGAGTCCCTCATTCTGACAGAAGACTCCTTGATACGCTTTTAAATAATGACAGAATTTCAGAACACAGAAAAGCATATCTCAGAAGGACGAGAAGACCGGAGGATGATATCAGACAGTTTATAGCCGATAATAAAACAAGACTGGACTGTATGAACTATAACGTGTTCGATCCCGTACTTTTTGATGAGCTGATGGACAGGCTGGGCCGTGAGGTTGAGGATATCTATTTTACATCCTCCATACCCGAGCTTATTGAGATATCCTATAAGGACTGCGGAAAAGCAAACGGACTTATAAAAATGTGCGAATATCTGGGAATGGATATTTCTGAAGCGGCTGCATTTGGAAATGCGGATAATGACGCGGATATGATAAGAGCTGCGGGAATTGGATATGCAGTTGCAAATTCTTCGAAGGAAGCTCTGGATGCAGCGGATGAGATCATAGGTCCCAATACGGCGGACTCGGTTGCCGATACCATAATGAAGATTATTTGCAAAAACAGCTAAATGATACTATACTGAAGTGTATGTCATAATAAGTTAGAAGAGGGAATTAAAATGAAGAATAAAACATTTAAGTATTTTGTCCAGAGAAGCGGTTCGGCACTGGTTATGCCGATAATCATGATAGTTCTGGGACTTTTTCTGATTATATGGGCTGATAAAGCAGTTGATATGGCAGTGAGGATCATAGGAGTCGTTGTGCTTGTGGTAGCAGCGGGAATGGCATGTACCCTTGTATCAAATATGAATCATGCAACTCTGGCATTCTCCATAGTGCTCGGATGCGTCGGACTTATATGTATAATAACTCCGGGATTTGTATCGGCATATGTACTCATAATTATCGGATTTTTCATTCTGGTAAATGCCATAGTAAGAATAATAGATGCATATAAGATAAAAGGTAACAGTGATAATTTTGTTCAATATATCGTCAATGATCTTATAACATTAGGTGTCGGATTCCTTGTGATCATATTTAACAGATTTATCATAGACAGTCTGGCAAGAGTTTCAGGTATCATTATTCTGGTACTTGGAATAACCAATCTTATTACTGCCATCGGAGTTTATAATGACAGGATCATTACAGATGATGGAGTAGAGGTAATGTTAGAGGATAGCGAAAGAAGACGATAAGAATAAGAAAGAAGATAGATGAGTATTTCATTTTCAGGAAGGAGCTTAGGCTATGAGAGTTGGAATGGGATATGATGTCCATAAGCTGGTTGAGGACAGACCTCTGATACTCGGCGGCGTCAAAATAGATTATGAAAAAGGACTTCTCGGACATTCGGATGCTGATTGTCTGGTTCATGCCATTATGGACAGTCTGCTGGGAGCTGCAGCACTTGGTGATATAGGAAAGCATTTCCCTGATACCGATCCTGCATATAAGGGAGCAGACAGCATGAAGCTTCTTGCTGAGGTGGCAAGGATGCTGGATGAAAGAAATTACATTGTAGGAAATGTAGATGCCACCATCATTGCCCAGAGGCCGAAGATGGCACCTCATATAGCCGATATGCGTAAGAATGTTGCAGATGTTCTGAATATCGATATTGACCGAATAAATATAAAAGCTACAACCGAAGAAGGCCTTGGGTTTACAGGTGAGGGACTTGGTATAGCGTGTCAGTCGATAGCACTTCTTGAAACAGTTGATAATTATATTTATAAAAATGCCGTTACCGGTGAAATAGGAGGAGTAGAGTAAATGGACAAGTATAATGAGAGACTTATAAAATCAAAAGCGGGTGTGGGAAATATCATTGCTCTTGTGGCATCAATCTTTCTTACACTGATAGGAGCGATACTTGTAATACTGTCACCACCTCTTGGTGTTCTTATTTTTTCAGGCGGCATAGCGTTGATAGTTATTTCAAAGGACGGTCTCCGTCAGGAGCTGGAATTCATTATCACAAATGGTGATATAGAGGTGGCAAAGATCATAGCCAAGAAGAAAAGAAAAGCCGTAGATCTGATACAGGCTGAACAGATATCTAAAATGGACAAAGCTGACAGTGATAAAGTGAAGAATGATCTTAGTCTCGGAAAGATAAAGACCATAAAGTATATCGGAAAAGAACCGGGAGAGAATCTTGTTGCCATATATGAAGGAGAGGGCGACAAACAGACACTTTACATACTTGATTTTGATGAGAAGTGTATCGATCATATGAATCAGGTACTTAAAGTAAAGAGCGAGATAAGATAGTTGACTCAGATATAGATTTCAGTACAGGATAAAAAATAGCAGGTGCACAGCACCTGCTAAAATAATATCAATCCATATCAATAATAGCATACAAATAAAGTATCACGGATCAAGAGGAATCATCTTAAGTCCCTTGTACATCTTAGTATACATGCTTTTCTCATCTTTATAAAGCATAGTACCCCTTGCTCCATCACGGATAATATATGCATACTTATTTTTCTGGACATTCATGTATAATACTTCTTCTACGTTAAGCTCCTTGGCTTTGACTTTCGCGGTATATACATTTACTGGCTCCAGCTTATACTTTTTAATAGCCTGATCAACAGTCATGTCAAAACCTCCTTCACCCCAAAAAATATCTATAAATAGTATATTGTATATTTTTAACAAAGTCAACTGTAAATATCATACAAAAGGGCTATATCTTACTAATTAACAGAAAGAAAAGCGGATAAAAATGAATCAGAACTACTATAAAGAATTTGAAAAACAGATAGATAGCATAGCGAAAGAAGCATCGAAACCGAAGCTGCTTCTACAGGCCTGCTGTGCACCCTGCAGCTCAGCCTGTCTGGAGAAGCTGGAGAAGTATTTTGATATAGCTGTTTATTTCTATAATCCGAATATAGACGACAGAGAGGAATATGTAAAACGTCTGGATGAACTTGTTCGTCTGACTGATGAAGCCGAATTTGCAAAAGAGGTTAAGGTGATCGACGGAGACTGGGAGCCGGAACTGTTTTTTGAAATGGCAAAAGGCCGTGAGTCACTTCCTGAAAGAGGTGAGCGCTGCTATGACTGCTATAAGCTGAGAATGAAAAAAACTGCAGAATTTGCACTTAAAAACGGATATGATTATTTTTCCACAACCCTTTCAATAAGTCCCTATAAAAACAGTGAATGGATAAATGAGATAGGAATGGAGCTGGAAAGCTCTATGAGACAGGCATCTCCGGAGGATGAGAATACAGTTCCTGTTTTTCTATTCAGTGATTTCAAAAAAAAGGATGGATACAAAAGATCCATCCAGTTATCCAGGGAATATGGTTTATATCGCCAGAATTACTGTGGCTGTATATTTTCCAGAAGAGACTCCAGCTCTGAAACAGAGAATTCATAATCAGAGTTGCAGAAGTCGCAGTGAAGATTTACGGGTTCTCCGTCGTCTATCATGGACTGCAGCTCATCCTTTCCGATACTTATAAGTGCTTTTGTCACGCGCTCCTTTGAGCAGTTACATTTGTACTGTGTCTCGCGTTTATCCTCGATAGTAATATCATGTCCAAAGACCTTTTCTCCGAGAATGCTTCGCATCATATCCTCAGGTGTCATTCCTTTGTCAAAGTAGTTTGTCACTGAGTCGATAGAAGCAAGTCTGTTCTCCAGCTTCGATATGGTTTCCTCTGAAGCAAACGGAAGAAGCTGGATAATAAATCCGCCTGCATGTCTGATGCTGAGATCCCTGTCCACAAGAACTCCTACACCGACTGAGGTGGGTATCTGCTCGCTTTCGGCGAAATAGTATGTAAGGTCTTCACCTATTTCTCCACTGACCAGCTGGGTCTGTCCAACATATGGTTCCCCGGGGCCTTCGTCCCTTATCACAACAAGGGTTCCTTTTCCCACAGCACCACCTACATCCAGATGTCCATTTGATTTAAGAGGCAGATCCACTGCGTTGTTATATATGATCCCCTTTACATTAAGATGCGCATCAGCTGTGACAGTGATAGATTTGATGGGACCGGTTCCGCTTACTTTAAGTGTCAACACATCATCGTCGTTCTTACACATGGCAGCCATAAGTGCTCCGCCGGTAAGAAGTCTTCCCAGAGCTGCACTGCAGACGGGACTTGTGTTATGTGTCTTACGGGCAGCTTCAACTGTATTTTTCGTATAGGCTGCAAGGAAGCGGATTTCATTTCCGGCGGCCATTCCGCGTATTATATAATCATTCATAATGGTAGTCCTTTTCGCTTTTGTTTTATTGCTTGCATTATTGTAGCAGATTTTATATGTATTGCAAGTGTGTCATATGGTCAAGATCCAATAGTTTTTTTTACGCATTCTTTCATTCAAAAAAACTATTGTAAACAGTTTTATAAATAATTATAATAATTATTGCGGTTATAAATACTATTTTGGGGTGACAAAAATATGCTCTCTAAAAAAACAAGCAGTATTATTATAGCATTATTATTAGTGATAGGAATTATTCTAAATACAAACAGTATTACAAATGCAGCTGGATCTGATTCAGCTGCATCTTCATCCTATGATGAAAAAACAGAAGAACTGAGAAAGGAAATTGTTTCTTCTGCTACAGATTATCTTATTGATTCCATGAATGATGATGGAAGTTTTACCGGTTCATATCCATATAACACCACAACAGATGTATATCGTATATTAAGTGATTATACAGATGCTGATGTGAGTACTACGAAGGACTGGATTGATTCTCAGAACATAGCTGATGAGGTAGATCCTTTAGCCAGAAAAGCATTTGCATTGAAAGATGAAAATGTATTAGAGGAAGCTTTGAAACATCAAGCTGTCGATGGTGGTTTTGGAATCACAAAAGAGTACATGGCTGACAATCTTGATTCCATGCTTGTTCTCAGAGCGATTCAAAAAGGTCATGAAACTGAAAGAGAAAATATATTAAATAGCTTGGATACATTGATGAATGAAGACGGTGGATTTTCATTCACAAAAGATTCAGACAGTGACATAATATTAAGTTCAGAGATTCTTTATTATGTCTATTCTTCGACTTCTGAAAATGATGCTGAATCAGTATCAGATATTCCCGATTCGTTTAATAAAACAAAAGAATATATTTCAAAAAGTTATACCGGTGATTTTAATAAGGAACATATAGAGGAAAGTCTGTATGTTCTTTTAGCAATGGAAAAAACCGGAGAAGCTGTGGATTATAGTGAAACCGTAAATTCTATCTCGAATATTCAGTCTGATGATGGAAGCTTTTATGGTGATGATCATACAACAGCTCTTGTCATATGGTACCTGGGAAGTATTGACAGTAAGTATGTTTCACAGAAAGATGCAACGGATGATAATGCTTCATCAAACGAAAACCAAAATGATAAAGTGACTGATCAGAGCAAACAGAACACCCCAGACAATCGGAACAAGACGGATGTTAGAGTTGATAAAGAAGAAGGTAATAAGAATGATTTATCAGACAACGACTCAGGTAATAAGAGTGATGATAAGTATGTAAAGACTGACAGGAACAACGAGAATGAAAAGAATACCGGCGTTCAAACCGATAATTCAGATAAAAGTACAACTGTAGATAAGAATACCAATACCGGCGAACAACTTAAGGAAAACAGTGCTGTGGATACAGGAGACAGTGCTGATATTCATTTTGTCATGCTGGTTCTTTTTATTTCATTTGTTTTTATCCTTATTATTTCATGGTGCAGATTCAGAAGTAACAGATCAAAGAAACGAAATAATGTTGACAGGATCATAGCCCTGTTTCTTGCTGTGGGTATGTCACTGTCTCTGATGCATGGAATTACTGCTAATGCAGAAGGTGCCGGCTCCGAATCATATGAAGATGTGGATGAGTCTGAAGAATCCCTGTATGAAAAAGCTTTGGAGTCATGTGTGTCGCCTCTTGATGTCTATAACTATGTCAGGAAAAATGTAAGTTCAAAGCCCGGACTAAATGGAGGTTATTCAGCAGAAACTGTTCTTGAACTTGGAAGGACCAATGCATCGGAGAATGCTGTTTTACTTGGCTCACTTCTTAAGGATAAAGGGTTTGAAGTAAAGTTTGTCTATGGAAGAGCACTTCTTACTAAAGAACAGGCGGAGTGGGTATGTTCCGAGGATGAACTTAACAAAGTGAGTGAGATTGATGATGATCCGGATATAAGAAGTATAGAGATAAAAGAAGATGAAACAGGAGAAACTCTTTACAGTATCCCTCATGTATGGGTCAAGGCTCTCATACCTGTAACGGACTATAGATGTGCAGGAAAATGCTGTGGGGAAATGATGTGGGTAGAACTGGATTCCTATATTAAGCCGTCAGATGCAAATGATGTTCAGAATCTCACACTCATGCCACTCAGTCTTCAGTATGAAACGACCGGAATAAATGGTGAAATAACTCCGAAGGATTATGATGAACTCCCTGAAGATATTTATACAGAAAAGGCTCCTCCGAAGAAAGAATATATCAGAAGCTTTGATACGGCGGCTGATTTTTCTTCAGACGGAAGTGTAATAACAGATGGAAATACCGAGATTGATGAGACGTATCTTTATTATGCTGATATATATGATGGAAACACCTATGGTATAGAGACGGACGGAGACAGTGCATGTGTATCACTTGCAGGAAACAATAGCAGGGATGCCGGTCTTTATGAAAAGTACAGCTTCAGCGGGATAGATGTTGTCGAAGATTTTGATGGTGAGGTAAAGATAGATCCGGAAGATGATAAGGAGAGGTTTAAAGGTCTTCTGAAGCTGAATATAAAGAGTAGTAATGAAAAACATGTAAATGATATCAGTCTTTATGATGGACATGCTTATGGTGTATCCGAAGACATACTGCGCTGGGAGGATGCTGAGAAAGTCTGTGAAGGCATGGGCGGACATCTTGTTGTAATCAATAACGCCCGGGAAAATGAATTTGTAAGGAATCTCATAAACAGCAGCAATCTGGATGGATTTCTTTATACAGCCATAGGTTATTCAGACAGCAGAAGCGAAGGTACGTGGGAATGGATTGACGGATCAGACTCTGGCTATACAAACTGGTCAGTAAATGAACCGAATAACGGCGGGGATTATGTTCTTGGTGGACAGGATCATGCTTTCATGTTAGAGGCCGGAGACTGGGACGATGGTTCAGGAGAAGGCTCAGATATTCATTTCTATGTGTGTGAATGGGACAAGGTCTCTGATATAAGCTCATATGAATTATCCAATGCCCTTGTGAGCATGACTGTAGATAAAAATGCAGTCATCGCAGATGAGTTTGCTGATAATAGTCAGATTAAAGTTGCTGAAAAAGAATCAGGTGAAAAAACTGTTACATGGAAGGTTGATCTCAGAGAAGAATCACAGCTTGAACTGCCCATCAAAATGGAAAAGACTGTGATGTATGAGAACATCATCAGAGATATAAATGTTTTTTATAACAC
Organism: uncultured Lachnospiraceae bacterium; assembly: GCA_902781895.1. Lineage (GTDB taxonomy): Bacteria > Bacillota > Clostridia > Lachnospirales > Lachnospiraceae > Eubacterium_Q. The sequence goes on along the minus strand of CACZLA010000028.1, from coordinate 10,231 downwards.
GGGTGATGAAATCTGTTCTGAAAAGCTTAAGGATGTTGACTTTGCCGAGAATGAGTACTTCTCCGGCCCCGCTTACTGGATAAAGATGCTGGATAGCGAAGAAGAAGGTTCTGAGTGGACATACTTTGATATAGATGCTCTTTATGAGACTAACGGCCAATGTGAAGTCTATGGCTATGCTTCAGATAATCTGAGCGATTTTAACAGGCTTGATAAATATGATTATAAATATATAGATATGAAGCAGGCGGCAACAAAGCAGGGAATAACTGGACTTACCGGAAGATACCTTGCCCTCAGAGTCGTGTTTTATGCCAGCATCAAAAAAACCATCCCATATCTTAATGCTGTGACAGTCGGGGCGAATACGGACAAAAGACCTTCAAGTGACAAAATGGACATAAAAAAGCTTGAAATCAGTGGAAGAGATACGGTAAACAGAAACGAAGTTGTCAGATATGAGCTTCTCGGGGTATCAACGTATCAGAACAGCGGAACGATCATATGGTCGATAAATGATGAGATCGTTCCACAAGACCAGCTTGATTACAGAGGCTTGTTATTCTCTCAGAAGGAGGCAGGGGAGTATGTGATAAGGGCTTACTATCCTGATATGCCCGAAAAGTATGTTGAGAAGAAGGTTGTGGTAACGGACGAAGATGAACTGGGGCAGGAAAGTACAGGTGCTGATATCCTGAAGATTCCTGTATTCAATATCATACTTGATAAACCACTGTATACAGAAGGAGAGGATGTTAAGGCTGAGACGGATATACCTGATGGAGTGAATATAAATATAACCTATGATGGTGAACTTCTTAATGATATCAGCGTAGAAGATGAGTCAGAAGGAGAGGATATAAAAAGAAGCTTTACCATCCCTGATGTAAAGGAAGGAAATCATACACTTGAAGTAAGAGCAACAAATGAATCAGGAAATTCCTTTACACACAGCGTAAGCTTTACGGTCAATAAAGGAAATAAGACTATACAGACCTGGTTTGACAAGGACAGGTATTTCTATGGCGATGACGTAACGCTCTTTGTGGAAGATGGTTACAGTATAAAGAGTGCAGATCTTGATGATTTTGAAATAACACAGATTGATGAATCCGGAAGCAGTGTGCTGTTCACAAAACCTGAAGCAGGCATTCATAAGATTAAGATAATGGTATCCAAAGATAGTACTCTGCAACCTGAAGGTGATGTAGAAACTGCCTCATCATCAGATACGGACGATAATGAAGCAGAAGAGATAGAACTCTATCTGTTTATTAATGATGCTCCGATGGATACACGTGCACCAATGGTGAAGATAACATATCCGGATGACCAGACGGTCATTACAATAGATGGAAAAGAAAGTCCGGATGACGAAGAAGATAAATATAACGTAGAAATCAGAGGGACAGTAAAAGAAGAGACTGAGCTCGATCACTATAAACTCAGCATAAAGGAAGCAGAAAAGGATTATGAATATTTCCGTGAGATAGCAAGAGGGTATGGTAATTCAGATGATGAAAAGATTGCAGAAATAAACACGGATGAGCTTAAGACAGGTTACTATATACTCCGACTTGAAGCAAAGGATAAGGGAGGCAACATCGGTTATTCGGAGATAGTGCTTAAGATAGATAGGAAGTCTGATAAACCGGAAGAACAATCTACACCGTCAGATGCAACACCAACAGATCCGTCACAGGATCCGGACACTCCTACACCAACAGATCCGACAAAGGAGCCGGAGGATGAAAAGGATTATCCCGGATTAGTTATTTCATTAAATGATAAGAGGGTAAAGGTAAATACAGCTGTTACGGCAGAGATAGAAATCAGTCCGAAAGCAGATAAGGAAAAGCTTAAACTGTACGTCAATGATACGGAGATAGATCAGGCTGAACTGGTTGAAAAAAACAGTGACGGTATATCAGTAGAAAATAAGAAGATATATACATATCAGTTTACATCCGATAAAAAGGGACGAGTAGCTGTAAAAGCTGTATTTGAAGACGTTGGAAAGGAAATCAGAAAAGAAGCTGAATCATCCTGCTATTTCTATACTGATGAAAATGATACAGATAAACCTGTTGCAGAGATAAATATACCGGACTTTTTATCTCCTCTTAGTGTACCTGTTGAGATAACCGGTACTGCATCAGATGAGATGGAACTCGAGGAGTGGAAGCTTGAATACCGTATGAAGGACAGCTCCGGGGAAAATAACTCAGCATCATCGGACGTGTTATCGGAGAAGGACTATCAGCTTATAGGCAGTGGCTCTGAAAATGTCACAGATGACAAGCTCGGATATCTCGATACCACCATGCTCATGAATGGTATCTATGAGATGAGACTCACAGTAACAGATGGCGTTGGTCATACTTCCATAGACAGCCATGAATTCATAGTTGAGGGTAATCTCAAGATAGGAAATCTTCATATAGGCTTTACTGATATAACTGCTGCACTTGGTGGAACGACTGTAAATCTTAACAGGATATATGACAGCAGGAATAAGAAGAGTTCGGACTTCGGTTATGGCTGGAGTCTTGATATGCAGGGAATGAGACTTTATGAGAGTCATGATATAACAGAAGGTTATGAAATGATTGAGTCCGGAAGTGCACTTTCAAAGGTTTATACCCTGAGAGAAACTGATAAGCATGATGTCATAGTTACGTATGGTGACGGAAGAAGCGACAGATTCAGTCTGGTAATAAATAATGGTATAAGTGTTCTTACACCTGTAAGTGAAGTATCCTTCGGTTATAGATGTGAAACAAATCAGAAGGTAAAGCTTGAAATCCTTGCTGATACTTCTGCGATATATGAGTGGGGTGAGCTTGCATTTGCAGATGATGGTATGTATGAGATGCTTGATTACAGACTCACGACTGAACAGGGCGAGAAATTATATATAAATAGTGAGAGAGGCGTTTACAGACTGGAAGACACTGCGGGTCATGTAATAAATGTTGATAAAAACGGTTATCATGCAGAAGATGGAAAGAGTCTGGAACTTGAAAGAGACGATGAAGGAAGAATTGTTTCAGCAACTGATCCGCTGGGAAATACAACCACCTACACTTACGATGAAAAGGGAAATCTTGCCGGCGTTACTGACAGTGCTGACAGGACTGTTACATATACCTATGATGATGATCATAATCTTCTATCCATCACTGATCCTATGGGTATAGCTGTAGAAAGAAATGAATACGGTCAGGATGGGCGGCTTATAGCTACGATCGACGCTGAAGGTAACAGGACAGAATATAGTCATGATGTTGAGGGCAGGGAAGAGGTCATAACAGACAGACTTGGAAATAAAGAATTATATATCTATGATGACCATGGAAACATCCTTGAAAAGACAGATGCAAATGGAAAGAAGATAAGCTATACATACGATGAATATGGAAATGCCATTACATTTAAAGATGCAAAGGGGAATATAACTAAAACGGAGTATGACGCCCGGGGCAATGTTATAGCGGTAACAGATGCCATGGGACATGAGATAAGAACTGAATATGACAGTAATAACAAACCGGTAAAGGTTACTACGGTCGACAGTTATAGCATTCTTATAGGCTATAATGATCTGGGTTATATGACAAGTACAGCAGATGTAAATGGAAGCACCAGGGATTATACCAGAGACAGTGATGGAAACATCAGGAGTATTTCTGATGAGATAGGTACTGTGATCAATGCAGAATATAATGCTCAGGGACAGGTCATATCTTCCACTGATTCGGCCGGAAATAAAACGGAGTATACTTATGATGAAAAGGGTAATCGTATTTCAGAAACCACGATCATCAGAACCGAACAGGGTGAAACTGAAAAAACTATAAGATATATCTATAATAACGCCGGTGAGGTTACATCCGTAATTGATGCTGATGGAAATCAGACAGTGCTTGAGAGAAATAAAAACGGAAGACTGACTTCAGCTATAGACGCGGAGGGAAGAACAACTGGTTATGAGTATGACAGACTTGGTCAGCTAATACGTATCAGCTATTCAGACGGGACGTCTGAAAGCTTTACTTATGATGCCTGTGGAAGAATGACAGAATCGGTAGACAGGATCGGTGGAAAAGAAAAGTATTCATATGATAAGGTTGGTAATCTCATAAAGAAAACTGATACCAGAGGAAATGAGATAACTTTTGAATATGATGATAATTATAATCTGACTGAGGTTGGTTATCCTACAGGCCGGACTCTGACATATTCATACGATGAACTGAACAGAAATACTGAAATAAATGAAGATGGGGAAAGAGTGGCGGAGTTTACCTATGATGACAGATCTCTTGTTACAAGTGTAACTGATGCCAAGGGAAATGTGACCCGGTATGAATATGATTCCAGAGGAGAAAGAGTAAAAACTATTTATCCTGACGGGACAGAAGAAAGCATTGAAACGGATTCGAGAGGACGTTGCATATCTAAAACATCTGTCAGCGGAAAGAAAACAGAGTATAAATATGATAGTGGAGACAGGCTTACAGAGGTCGTTATAAATGATGATGAGATAACACGATATAAGTATGATGAGACAGGTAATCTTCTGTCTGTTGTTGATGCACTCGGAAATGAGACGAAGTACAGCTATGATGAGAATTCAAGGTTGATAAAAACAACTCTTCCTGATGGTGCTGAAAGTACTTATGAGTATGACAGATATGGAAGACTTGTTGGAGGTAAAGACTGTAACGGGCTTTCTCAGAAATATACATATGATAAGGAATCAAGACCTACAGATATCAGAAAAGGAAATAAAAATATACATATAGCCTATGATGAATTCGGAAGGATAAGGACACTAAAATCAGAAGACAGCAAGATAGAGTATTCATACAACGAATATGGTGAGCTGTCAGAAAAGTGCTATGATGACTTAGAAAAGATAAGCTATAGCTATGACAAATACGGCAGAGAAACAGAGAAAATTGTCAGCAGTAAGGATAAGCAGTTATACTCAACACAATATGAATATGATGACAGGAACAGAGTAACCAGAGTTATCGGACATGACGGACTGGCCACCGTGTATACTTATGATGAAAACGGAAACAGAGAGAGTGCCACATATGCAAACGGTGTTGTGCTTACATACACCTATGATGAGTGTAATAGGCTTATTTTCCAGAAGGTAACTGACAGGACTGAAAGACTCCTGGCAAGCTATAAGTATACTATTGAAAACGGTGAGATATCAAAAATCGAAGAAGAAGGTCCTGAAGGAAAGATAACCACAGAGTATACCTATGATGCAGCTGAACGACTTATATGTGAGGAAACAAAAACAGAAAATAATGGTTCTGTAAAAACCGATAAAGTCGAATATGAATATGACAAAGTCGGAAACAGAATCAGGCAGGTAGTTAATGGTAAAGAGATAAGTTATACATACAATACCAGAAACCAGCTGATCAGGGTAGAAGACCGGAACTTTACAACGTTGTATGAGTATGACTCAAATGGTAATCTCATATCAAAGAATAACGGAACAGCTGAGGATGAATTCATTTATGATGAGTTTGACAGGATGACGGGATTCCGTCAGAATGGCTTATCTTATTCCTACGGATATGATGCAGAAGGAGTCAGAAGATATAAAAAGAATGATACAGGAGATGACTATACAGAATATATAAGTGACACAAACGGCGGTCTTTCACAGATAGTAGCAGAGGTTGATAAGAATGGAAATCTGATCACCGGATATGATGTCTGTGGTGAGATAATAAAAAGCTGTACAGATGAAGAAAGCTGTTACTATATATATGATGGACACGGAAGTGTCAGGTTTATAACTGATAAAGAAGGGAAAGTAAAGTCAACTTATAGTTATAGTGCCTACGGTGAACTCAGATCTCAAAGCGGAAACGTAGATAACAGCTATCTTTATTGTGGTGAGAATTACGATGCTGAGACGGGACTATACTATCTCAGAGCAAGATATATGGATCCGTCGACAGGAACCTTTACCGGTTCAGACAGTTATTCAGGAAATATAACTGATCCGTCAACACTGCATAAGTATCTTTATGCAGGTGACAATCCTGTAAAGTACTCGGATCCAAGCGGCTATAGTTTTGATATCATATCCCAGATGGTTGCATCGGGAATCGCAAGTATCCTTCAGAATTCATACTCAATATGTCTGATGGGTATGATGAATTCCATGGTAGCAGGAGCCACAACAAAACTATTGGGTGGAAATGATGACCAGGTCTTTTCATCGATGATAAAGGGATTTGCGCTTGGATCATTCCTTGGAGCGTTATCATTCTTTGTTATGGCCTGCTTCTCACTATCATTGATCAATGTGATGCTTTGTTCAAGTGCGGCCAGTGTAGGAACGAACTTTTTAATGACACTTTATTCCGCGTTCCAGGGCAAAACAGAGGATGCTGTGACCTATGGTATAATGTCTATCCTTTCGCTGATCGAATTAAAAGTATTCTACGGTCTGGAAACTCCTGATACGATCAGTGATGATAATATAAAGGATAAGGCGAATATTGATGTAAAGAAATATTCAAGTAAGGGTGGAAGTGGTACTAATACGAGTTGGTATAATCAAGATGGTTCAATGAATTATCCACCCAATAATGGTGCTGTGCCAGGAACAGAAGTAAAGATTACTTTAAAACCAGGAGACACAATTGGAAGGTATGGAAATATAGGAGAAAAGAGTAATTTTGTTACACAAACAGGAGCAGATGCTAATCAATTAGCATTACCACCTAATACAGATCCCAATATTTATCAAGAATTTGAAGTGGTTAAAGAAATACCAGATACTATACAAGCTGTAGTTGCACCGTGGGGTGGTTCAGAAGGCGGTGGTTTACAATATGAACTTCCTAAATCCATATTACAATTGATTCGTGAGGGATATATTGTACCTAAGTAAGATAGAGGTGTAAAATGTTATCGACAGAGGAATTAAAAAAATACGTAAATAATGAGATTCGAATAAAGTTAGGCGATGTGTGTAGTGATAAGTTATTTTTTGGGGAAGGAACAGATAATAGTATAGAAGGAACATACATATTTAATAAGAATAATGAATATCATATTCTTTATACCGAAAAAGGAAAAATTAGGAATGATATTTTAACAGATGACAAGAGAGAAGTTCTATGGCATGCAGTACAGATAGTTTCTGTTGAAATTATTATGAACTATGCGATGCATAATAGAGAAAAGGGGAAGGATTTTCGACGGGCATTCTTCGCAAAGGAAATAGAAGTTTTTTCATTGTTCGGAGAAGATTTTGAAAAAAGAAAAAAAGAAGAAATCAAAATAATCCTACAAAATAATCCGTTTAATGATGTCTAATATGCAACTTCTAAATTTGCTTCTAGAGTTATGTAATCTCGATTAGAATAAGGTCTACAAATAAAAATGCGTAGATGAAATAATTATAATTTATTTCAGGGGATTCACTACATATCATGTGAATAGCAGCTGGAACAATTATGTATAAGTATATTTAATGATAAGTCAATACTTTAGCACCACCAACCCTCCCCATCAAACCCAACCAAGGTAAATGCAACCACCATCCCGAACCCGAAATAACTCTCTGCGAAGCAGAGTCATTTTATGAGGGTGAGGGTAGCGAGTTACGGTAGTAACGATCAAGAAATAGCTGTTTTAGCCCCAGTTGGGAATACTTAAGAAAACAGTTTTATCTTGTTTAGATTGTCAATGCTTTGCTTAAGTTGGAGGGTAATAAAGCACAGTTTGTTTTATATCTGGTAAAAACGGAAAGCATCCCATAATAATTTTACTAAGGGTGTTTTGACATCCGTGTTATTATAACAGATAAAAAAGGATTCTTCGGACTAAAGTCGCTCAGAATCTTAAATAAGAGGATGGTAATATGGGAAGCAAGAAGAAATATTATGCTGTAAAAGCAGGGCATAAGCCCGGAATATATGAGACCTGGGATGAGTGTAAGAAGAATGTGGACGGTTATCCCGGAGCTCAGTATAAAAGCTTTAAGACTCTTAAGGAGGCTGAGGATTTTCTTGTTACGGGTTATGTATATAAGGAACGTGATACAAGGACTCTTGAGGAAGTTCTGGAAGCAAGGGCACAGGAGGAAAAGGAGGATGGCTCTGCTTCCGAGGCTGTGGCTTATGTTGACGGAAGCTTCAATAGCGAGACAGAGGAATACTCATATGGCATGGTAATATATCATGGCGGAAATGTTTTCGAAGACGCCATGTGTTTCAGTGATACAGATATGGTTTCTCTGAGAAATATAGCCGGAGAGATAGAAGGATCCATGCATGCTATTAGCTACTGTCTTGAACACGGAATAAAGAGTGTAGATATTTATTATGACTACATAGGAATAGAAAAGTGGGCCAAGGGAGAGTGGAAGGCCAAAACCAAAGGTACTTTGGATTATAAAAAATTCATTGATTCTGTCAGCGGAAGGATAGATATAAGATTTGTAAAGGTAAAGGGTCATTCGGGAGAAAAAGGAAACAATCGTGCCGATCAACTGGCAAAGGGTGCCCTTGGTATAAAATAACCGGACACCCCTGTCATAGTTTATCTAACCCCTGGCGAGAATACTCCGCCTTCTATAAGGCGGGGATGAATCGCCACAATTTCTAAAATAATGTTGCAATGATTGGTGAAATCACATTGAGTAGACTATGAAAATATGATATAATTAGCTCAGTGGTAAAATAAGAAAAGGACCTCAAAATAAATGATTTTTGAAACTAATAATCATTCAGTGTTCTCAATGCATTATCACCTGGTTTTAGTGGTGAAGTATCGCAGAAAAGTAATCAATGATACTATTTCAAAGCGTCTTAAAGAAATATTCGAGTATATTGCTCCTAATTACAATATAACTATTGAAGAATGGAACCATGACATAGATCATGTACATATTCTCTTTAAAGCAGAACCCAATTCAGAATTGTCTAAATTTCTAAATGCATATAAGTCCGCGAGCAGCAGGCTTATAAAAAAGGAATATCCGGAGATAAAACAAAAACTTTGGAAAGAATATTTCTGGTCAAAGAGCTTCTGTCTGGTCAAAGAGCTTCTGTCTTATCACTACTGGTGGTGCAACTATAGATGTCATAAAGGAATATATCAAATCTCAGGGAGAGGATAAACCTGATGGCAGACGTAAAAACAAACAGAGCAATCAAATACAGAATCAAACCAAATAAAGCTCAGGAACAGCTCCTGCAGCAGACCTTTGGGTGTGTAAGACTTGTTTACAATCATTATCTTAGTGAGCGGATCAATGCCTATGATAAGAATAGTACAAGTCTTAATTATTATGATAATGCAAATGACTTAAAACGTTTAAAAAATGAACTTACTTTTTTGAAGGAAGTAGATAGTATTTCTCTTCAACAGAGTCTGAGACACCTTGATACTGCATATAAAAATTTCTTTAGAGATAAGAAGGTTGGCTTTCCTAGGTTTAAGTCTAAGAGAAATGGTCACAAGTCATATTCGACAGTGTGTGTAAATAATAACATCTCTATAGAATCAAAACATATAAAACTGCCTAGAATCGGCAAGGTTAAGATGGTCTATCATAGACCTGTTCCAGATGACTGGAAACTAAAGTCTGTTACAGTTTCTCAGGAACCGGATGGAAAGTATTACATATCAGTTCTTTTCGAATATGTCACCAGTATTATAGAAATCCCTTCGAATATCACTTTGGGACTAGATTATTCTATGTCATCACTATATGTAGATAGTGATGGTTATGTCATCACTATATGTAGATAGTGATGGTAATTCTTGTGATTACCCAAAATTCTATAAACAGTCATTGAGCAGGCTGGCAAGAGAACAGAGAAAACTTTCCAAAATGGAAAAGGGTTCAAATAACTATTACAAACAGAAGAATAAAGTAGCAAGACTGCATAAGCATATATCTAACCAGAGAAAAGATTTTCTTCATAAGGAATCAACCGAGATAGCCAATCGTGTTGATGTGGTATGCATAGAAAATCTTGATATGAAAAAGATGTCACAGGAGCATAACTTTGGAAAGACCATATCTGATAATGGTTGGGGAATGTTTACTAACTATCTGGAGTATAAACTCAGGGATAGAGGAAAACACTTTGTTAGGGTTGATAAATACTACCCATCTAGTCAGGTATGTCATTGTTGCGGCTATAAGAATGAAGATACAAAAGATTTGTCT
>CACZLA010000027.1 GCA_902781895.1 uncultured Lachnospiraceae bacterium | reverse complement strand
TTATCCTGGCAGTCGGTACAGTATTCGGAAGTATGCCGCCTGTGCTTTTTGCATGCGTTCTTTTTATAGAAGCGTTTATCATAACTCAGGATCTTTATCTGTCTGATGTATTCAATACCTTTACAAACTATGTAAAAAGAGGAATACTTGGTCTTATTCTTGGTGTTTTCTTCTTCTTTATCCAGTACAGAGGAGAAGTTAAGGGGGCATGGATACTTTTATATCTTCTCGCAACTGCTATGTTTATTGCTCTTATTGTGATCATTTATGACTTTTTCTATAAAGCAATAATGAGTCTGGATGACAGATATACAAAGCTTTATTTCAGAAATGCCGATATGATCGAAGAGAATAAAAAGCTTATTAAGTTCCAGGAGAGAGTTGAAAAGGTTAACAGTGAGATTAATTATCAGAAGATCAATCTTACTAAAGCTATCGATGATCTTGCAGAGATAAACGAAGAAAGCCGTTCGCTTATTGAGGTTATGAAATATTTTTCTGCAAGCTTTGATGTTGAAAAGAATGCCCATGTCATGCTTGATAACGTTGTTAATATCAAAAAGACCGGTACAGTTGCTCTTTATATGGAACAGGATGTATATATGAACGAGGAACCTTATCTCGAGACTATTTCATCAAATCCTGTAACTGATGAGTTACTCAGAAAGGATATTGTTTTTATCTATAATGCTATCAGGAGACGTGATAATGTAACTCCTATGGTTCTTTGTGAGAACTATGATTTCAAATATCCTTACCTTACAGGCGGTAATATATGTAATGCCGTTGCATTTCCGGCTTATGAAAACGATCGTATATACGGTGTTATGGTTGTTACATCAAGCAAGTATGATTTCTTTGAAAATGGATTCTCATTCTATGAATCATCCATCATGGATTTCACATCTGCACTTATTTCAGACAGACTGTATCTTAAAACCGAAGATATGGCAAAGAAGGATGGTCTTACAAAGATTTACAACCGTATCTATTTCAACCAGTTCTATCCTGAACTTATGAAAGAGGTAGAGGACTCAGGGGATATCCTTACCGTTGCTATGCTTGATATTGACCACTTTAAGAATGTCAATGATACATACGGACATCTTGCAGGTGATGAGGTTATCAAAGCAGTTGCAAAGGTTGATGATAAATATGCAAAGCTTCATAACGGAACCGCCGTACGATTTGGTGGTGAGGAGTTCCTCCTTATCTTAAAGGGTAAGGGACTTATGGAGACTTATGAGATTCTTAAGCTGATGCATGATGAGATAAAGAATAATGTAGTAGAGTTTGAGGATCTGAAGATCAGTATTAATACAAGTATGGGTCTGGCAACATATCCTGAAACTTGTGAAAATATCCAAGAGGTTGTAGACAAAGCCGATCAGGCTATGTACTACAGCAAGGAACATGGTAGAGGCAGAATAACTATAGATGGTCGAGAAGGAGAAGACGTAGAATGAAAATTTTAGTTATTAACGCAGGTTCAACATCACTTAAGTATCAGCTTATTGATTCTGATTCAGAGAAGGTTCTGGCTAAAGGACTTTGTGAAAGAATCGGAGCAGACGCAGAAGGCGGAAAGCTGAAGTATGACAGTTCAAAAACAGGAGAGAAGAAAGAAAAGGATATCGATCTTCCTGATCATGGAGTTGCACTTCAGGCAGTTATAGATGTACTCATCAGTCCTGAGGATGGAGCTATTAGTTCTCTGGATGAGATAGATGCAGTAGGACACAGAGTTGTACATGGTGGTGAGTATTTTGATAAGTCTGTTCTTGTAACAGATGAGGTTATTGCTCAGATAGAAGAGTGTTCTGATCTGGCACCTCTTCATAATCCTGCAAACCTGCTGGGTATCAGAGCGTGTAAGAAGCTTATGCCTGAGGTTCCTCAGTGCGTTACATTTGATACAGCATTCCATCAGACAATGCCTGAAAGAGCATATATTTATGGAATACCATATTCATATTATGAGAATTACAAGATAAGACGTTACGGTTTCCACGGAACAAGCCACAGCTATGTTTCCAAGAAGGCTCTTGAGCATCTTGATAAGCCGGCAGCAGATACAAAGGTTATTGTATGTCATCTTGGTGGCGGTGCAAGTATCACAGCTGTTCAGGGTGGAAAATCAGTAGATACATCTATGGGACTTACACCTCTTGAAGGCCTTATCATGGGTACAAGAAGCGGAAATATCGATCCTGCTATAGTTCAGTATATAGCTAATAAAGAAAATAAGACTGTTGATGAGGTTCTTAATATCCTCAATAAGCAGTCAGGATTGTTCGGTCTTTCTGGAAGATCCAGCGACTGCCGTGATATAGATGCGGGTATTAAAGAAGGCGATAAGAGATCTGAGATAGCATTTAATGCATTTGTATACAGTGCTATAAAGATTGTAGGAAGTTATATAGCTGCAATGAACGGAGTTGATCTGATAGCATTCACAGCCGGTATAGGTGAGAATGATGCCAAGATCAGAGCAGCTATCCTTGATAACTTCGGATATATCGGAGTTGATTATGACAAAGAGCTTAATGCTTCAGTTCACGGTGATGAGGTAGAACTTCAGACAGCTGATTCAAAAGTGAAGGTTGTTGTTATACCGACTAACGAAGAGCTTACAATAGCCAGAGAGACACTTGAGATTGTATCAAAATAAATTATTTATCAAATACTGATAAAAAATGAAATTTTGGGTTGACAATCATATACGTTATAAGTATAATTGAGCAAGTGTGGTCTGAGAAAGACTAAAGTTTCTCGTAAGGAGGTGTATACGATATGTCGATATGTCCAAAGAATAAGATTTCTAAAGCAAGACGTGACAAGAGAAGAGCTAACTGGAAAATGACTGCTCCGAATCTTGTTAAGTGCAGTAAGTGTGGAGAACTTATGATGCCTCACAGAGTATGCAAGAACTGTGGCTCATATGGTCAGAAAGAGATTATTGCAGTAGATTAATATAGATCTGTAAATAATGGATTTAAAGCAAGTGGATTTCCACTTGCTTTTAATTTGCATTTGAAAAACCATTGCAAATTGCACATCTTTAGTCTAAAATAATTAAGTTACAGACTCTATATTCAGGAGGAACATAATGAGCGATATTATAAGAATAGTTATTGATACCATAGGTGGTGATAACGGTTCCGCTGTATGTGTAAAAGGTGCCGTAGAAGGACTTAAGAATCATTCAAATGTTAAACTGTTTTTAACAGGTCATAAAGCTGAGATTGAAAGCTATCTGTCTGAATATGAATATGATAAATCCAGAATTGAAGTAATCGACTGCTCACAGGAAATAGATCTGAATGAACCTCCTGTTCAGGCTGTAAGAGAAAAGAAGGATTCATCTATGGTGGTTGGTCTCAGACTCGTTAAGAAAGGTGAGGCAGACGCGTTTATTTCATCCGGAAGTACCGGAGCAATACTTGCCGGAGGTCAGTTTGTTGTGGGACGGGCCAAAGGTGTTAAAAGAACACCTCTTGCACATCTTCTTCCGACATCAGGAAGTCCATCCCTTCTTTTGGACTGTGGTGCAAATGTGGATGTAAAACCCGAGGTGCTTCTTCAATTTGCCGAAATGGGTTCAATTTATATGCAGTGTGTCTGCGGAGTGGATAATCCCAGGGTTGCCATAGCGAATATAGGTGTTGAAGAGGAGAAGGGAAATGCTCTTGTAAAAAAAGCATATCCGCTTTTCAGAGATTCAAAAATAATCAATTTTACAGGTTCTATAGAGTCTAGAGCTATCCCCTTTGGAAAAGCTGATGTTATCGTAGCTGACGGCTTTGTGGGAAATACCATCATTAAACTGTATGAAGGTCTATCGAAGATGCTTCTCAGAGAGCTTAAGGGGGCTTTTCTTTCTACTGTCAGAAGCAAGATAGGTGCGATCATGGTAAAGAAGAGCATGAAGAAAACTCTTCAGAAGTTTGATGCTTCCGATAAGGGAGGAGCACCACTTCTTGGTCTTAATGGTCTTGTTGTTAAGATACACGGTAATTCAAAAGATGGTGAAGTTACATCAGCCATAACCCAGTGTGTGAACTTTGTGGAAAATGATGTGACTGCAAAAATCATAAAAGGATTTGAAAATAGTGAGGAATAATAATTATAAAGAATTAGAAAAAATACTCGGATATAAATTCAAAGATTTATCTCATCTGGACACTGCATTTACGCATAAATCCTATGCGAATGAATGCCGGGAAGATATCATTTCCTATGAAAGATACGAATTTCTGGGAGATGCCATACTTGAGTTTGTTGTCAGTAAGGAGCTTTTCAATCAGTACCCCGAAAAGACTGAAGGCGAGCTGACGAAACTCAGGGCGAGTCTTGTTTGCGAGTATACACTTTCTCAGATAACGAAAGAATTTGGCTTTGGAGATTATCTGTATCTGAGTCATGGTGAAGAATTAACAGGCGGTATGAACAGACCGTCAATTCTTTGTGATCTGTTCGAGTCGGTTCTCGGAGCTATCTTTCTGGATGGCGGACTTGAGGAGGCGGAAAAATATATTAAGAAGTTTTTGCTGACGGATATTGAGCATAAATCTATATTTTATGATGCCAAGACTATCCTCCAGGAATATGTTCAGGGCGAAGGCGGAAAGCTGGAATATAAGCTGATTTCTTCAAAAGGTCCTGAACATAACAGGGTTTATACCGTTGTTGCCTATATTAACGGCGAAAGGTATGAAGAGGGAGCTGGTCAGACAAAAAAAATGGCGGAACAGGTTGCCGCACATAAAACAATAATAAAATTGAATTTCGATGACAGCGTCGGATTATAAAAGGAAAAATTATGTATTTAAAAAGTATTGAAGTAAATGGTTTTAAATCATTTGCCAATAAGATAGATTTCAGATTTGAAGAAGGAATAACAGCAATAGTAGGACCTAATGGTTCGGGAAAAAGTAATGTAGCAGATGCGGTGAGATGGGTTCTTGGTGAGCAGAGTGCAGTAAAGCTCCGTGGTGCCAAGATGGAAGATGTAATATTTGCAGGTACTGAGCAGAGAAAGCCTCAGGCGGCTGCTTATGTTGCAATAACTCTAGACAACTCTGATCACAGCCTCCCTATAGATTATAATGAAGTAACTGTAGCCAGAAGAGTATATCGTTCCGGTGAAAGTGAATATCTGTTAAATGGTAATGTATCCCGTCTTAAGGATATTACATCCCTGTTTTTTGATACGGGTATCGGAAAAGAGGGATATTCTATCATAGGACAGGGTCAGATAGAACGTATCCTTTCCGACAAACCGGATGACAGACGTACACTTTTTGATGAGGCCGCAGGTATCGTTAAATATAAAAAGAATAAAATGATAACAGAGAAACAGCTCGATGCAGAGCATGTGAATCTGAATCGTGTAAATGATATTCTTTCCGGTCTTGAAGAAAGAGTTGAGCCTCTTCATGAGCAATCAGAAAAGGCGAAAGTATATCTTGAATTAAAGGACAGACTTAAAACTCTTGATATTAATTCATTCCTTATAGAAGTAGACAAGATAAGAGTTAAGCTGGATGAAAATAATGAAAAGCTCGAAATAACTGAGGCTGACACTGCAAGACTCAAAGAAGAATTTGAATTCACAAAGGCTGAATATGAAAGACTTGAAGGAACTCTTGAAAGTCTTAACCAGAGTATTGATGATGCCAAGGCTGTTATTTCCGAGAAGAGAATTGAGAACGAGCATGCCGATGGTGAGATACGAGTTATAAATGAGAAAATATCATCGGAAGATGTTATTTCTGCTGAAATAAATTCCCAGATACAGAGAGTAGAGAACAGGATTGAGGAACTGAGTGCTTCCCTTAAGGAGCATGAAGCTAAGAAAACCGAGATATCTCAGGAATATGATAAGAAATTAAAAGAATCCGAAAAGATAGATGAAGACAGACAGAAGGCTGAAGATGAAGAGCATAAGATAGATGCTCGTATTGAGGCTGCCAAGACAGATATTATCGAGTTTATCAATGAAGGCGGTAATCTGAAGGAGAAGATTGCCAGATATGATACCATGCTTGAAAATATCAATCTTCGACGTACAGAGCTTAAATCCAAGCTTCTATCTGATAAGAGTGAAGAATCTCAGATACTTGCCGAGAAGAAAACTCTTGAGACGGAAATGGATTCTGTATCGGAATCACTTGAAAAAAACAGAGCAAAGCTTGCCAAGTGTGAAGCTGATCTGAGAACGGTATCCGACAGATCCACCTCTGTAAAAAATGATATTCAGAAGCATAACCAGACTGTTATCAGTCTCAGATCCAGATATGAAAGCCTGAGAAATCTTACTGAACGTTATGAAGGCTATGGCCAGAGTATCAAAAAGGTTATGGAGAAAAAATCCGAAAACAGCAAAATTGTGGGTGTTGTTGCGGATATTATAGATGTTGAAAAGAAATACGAGACAGCTATAGAAACAGCTCTTGGTGCAAGTATTCAGAATATTGTTACCAAGGATGAGGCTACAGCTAAGGAAATGATAACATATCTCAGAACAAATAAACTGGGTAGAGCTACATTTCTTCCTATTACTTCAGTTGTAAAAAGAGGATATGCCAATCCGGATGCACTGAAGGAACCTGGGGTTATAGGTGTTGCATCACAGCTTGTAAAGACTAAGCCCGAGTATAAAAATATTATAGAAAGTCTGTTAGAGAGAAGTATAGTTGTTGAAAATATCGATACAGCCATAAAGATATCCAAGAAATACAACATGTCTCTCAGACTTGTTACACCTACCGGTGAATTGATAAATCCGGGTGGTGCCATGACCGGTGGTGCTTTCCGTAACTCAAGCAATCTTCTCGGAAGAAAAAGAGAGCTTGAGGATATTCAGGCAAAGATCCGGGAATCAAGTGGTCTTCTCAGTAAGGCGAGAGAGGAAGATGCCAATCTTACCATGAGAAGAGAAACTCTTAAGGAAGAGCGTATAAATTTGAATAATCAGATTCAGAAGCTTTCCATCGATCAGAACTCTGTAATGATAGGTCTTAAGAATATAGAAGAAAGACTTAAGACTGTTGAGCAGAGCTTCTCTAACATTAAGAAAGAGAATACAGAGCTTGATTCTCAGGTTAAGCAGATAGATGACAATAAAAAACAACTGTTTGATACAGGGGCTCAGCACGAGAAATCCATTTCCGACAGGGAAAGCATGATTGCAAAGCTGGAAATAGAGCTTGAGGAAAAGAGAGATAAGAAGCATGCTATTGAGGATAAACTGAAGGTTGCCAACCTTGATGTTGCCGGAATCAAACAGAGCATCGGTCACGTTGAAAGTGATATAAACCGTGTTAAGTTTGAGATAGATGAGTACATTTCCGAGAAGGAGATTCTCAGCGGACGTCTTAGTGATAATTCCGATAATGTTGATAATCTTAAAAAAGAGGTTGATAAGCTTGAAAAGGATAAACTCAGTAATAACAAGATTATCGAAAAAACTCAGACTGAACTCGATGGTTATATAGAAGAAAAAGAGACTATCAACCAGAATCATAAGGATTTCTTCTCAAAGAGAGAACAGTTATCCTCGGATATTAACGGACTTGAAAAGTCAGCCTATACCTTAAAGCTTTCCATAGAAAAGCTTGAGGAAGAGAAAGACAAACTGTCCAACTATATGTGGGAGGAGTACGAGATCACATACAGTGCTGCTCTTAATATGAAAAATGAAGAGCTGAGTGATGCTGCCGCTCTCAAGAAAGAAATGACTCAGGTAAGGCAGAGAATCAAGTCTCTGGGCGATGTAAATGTTAATGCCATAGAAGAATATAAGGAAGTGTCTGAAAGATATGAATTCCTTTCACAGCAGAGAGACGACATCCTGGAGGCAGAGAACAATCTCAGAGGTATCATAGCCGATCTTGACAGAGCGATGAAAGAAACCTTTGCTGAAAAGTTCAGGGATATCCAGACCATGTTTAACAAGGTATTTAAAGAGCTCTTTGGTGGTGGTAAGGCCAGTCTTATGCTTGTGGATGAAGAGGATATTCTTGAGACAGGTATTATTATAAATGCACAGCCGCCTGGAAAGAAGCTTCAGAACATGATGCAGCTCTCCGGTGGAGAGAAGAGTCTTACGGCTATTAGTCTTCTATTTGCCATACAGAGTCTTAAGCCTTCACCATTCTGTCTGCTTGATGAGATAGAGGCTGCCCTTGATGATTCAAACGTAAACAGATTTGCCGGATATCTTGATAAGCTTACCAAGCATACCCAGTTCGTTGTAATTACACACAGAAAGGGTACTATGGAGGCAGCTAACCGGCTTTATGGTATAACGATGCAGGAGAAGGGTGTATCTACTCTTGTATCAGTAAATCTTATTGAAGATAAACTTGATGATTAAAGAAAGGACCTTATTATGGGATTTTTTCAGAGATTAAAGGAAGGTCTTAAAAAGACAAGTAACAGCATAACAAATGTTTTTAAAACAACTACTGAGATAGATGATGATTTCTATGATGAACTCGAGGAAACTCTTATTTCAGCCGATATGGGTTTTGAAACTACGGAAAGAGTTATCGATGAACTGAAAGAACAGGTTGAAGAGCAGGGAATTAAAAGTGCCGCTGATTGTAAGGACCTGGTTATGAACAGTCTCAGAAATCAGATGAATGTTCCTGATAATGCATACTGTTTTGAAGATGCGAAGACGGTTATGCTTATTATCGGTGTAAATGGTGTCGGAAAGACCACATCTATTGGTAAGCTGGCATATCAGTACAAACAGCAGGGAAGAAGTGTTCTTCTTGCAGCTGCTGATACATTCAGGGCAGGTGCTATAGAACAGCTGAGAACCTGGGCAGACAGAGCCGGTGTAGATATTATCGCACATTCAGAGGGCTCTGATCCTTCTGCTGTTGTTCATGACGCAGTTAAAGCAGCCAAAGCCAGAAAAACAAATCTTACACTTATTGATACTGCCGGAAGACTTCATAATAAGAAAAATCTTATGGATGAGCTTGCCAAGATGAGAAGGGTTATTGCAAAGGAGTATCCTGAGTGTTATGTTGAGGCCCTCATAGTTCTTGATGGTTCAACAGGACAAAATGCCCTTGAACAGGCAAGACAGTTCTCAACTGTTACCGAAATAAACGGTATTATCCTTACAAAGCTTGACGGAACAGCAAAGGGCGGTATTGCCGTAGCTATTCAGTCTGAGCTTAAGGTTCCGGTAAAATATATCGGAGTAGGTGAAAAGATAGATGACCTTCAGAAGTTTGATCCTGAAGAATATATAAATGCACTGTTTGCGGATTTTGATCTTAAATCCGATCAGGAAATTATTGCAGGCGAGGTGGATAAATAATGATAACCAGAGAAAAATGTGAAGAAGCCTTTGAAATAGTATCAAAGGTTGCCAGAAATACAGGACTTGTAGAAAGTGAATTCCTCAGCAAGACCACAGGAAATAAAGTGTTCCTTAAACCGGAAAATATGCAGCTGACAGGAGCTTATAAGATAAGAGGTGCATATTATAAGATCAGTCAGCTTTCTGATGAGGATAGAGAGAAGGGACTTATCACAGCATCTGCAGGTAATCATGCCCAGGGTGTTGCTTATGCAGCAAATGCATATGGAGTAAAGGCTACTATAGTTATGCCAACAACAACTCCCCTTATCAAAGTAAACAGAACTAAAAGCTACGGCGCAGATGTTGTTCTTTATGGTGATGTATATGATGAATCCTGCGAATATGCTCTGAAGCTCGCTGAGGAGAAAGGATATACATTTATTCATCCATTTGACGATCTGGATGTTGCAGTAGGTCAGAGTACGGTTGCTATGGAAATACTTAAGGAACAGCCCTTTATAGACACAATACTTGTGCCTATCGGAGGCGGCGGTCTTGCAACCGGTGTGGCTACACTGGCTAAAATGCTCAATCCTTCAATAAAAATCATAGGTGTTGAACCGTCAGGCGCTGCATGTATGAAGGCTTCTCTGGAAAAAGGGAAGGTAACAACACTTCCGAATGTAAATACTATCGCTGACGGTACAGCAGTTAAGACACCGGGAGAGAAAATATTCCCATATATCCAGAAAAATATTGATGAGATAATTACCATAGATGACAGTGAACTTATAGTTGCATTTCTGGATATGATCGAGAATCATAAGATGATTGCGGAAAACTCAGGACTTCTGGCAGTTGCTGCGTTAAAGCATCTTAAGCCTGAAGGAAAAAAGGTTGCGGCAATAATATCAGGTGGAAATATGGATGTAATAACTCTTTCATCCGTAGTTCAGCATGGCCTTATTGCAAGAAGCCGTATATTCAAGGTTTCCGTACTGCTTCCTGATAAGCCGGGTGAACTGGTTAAGGTTTCATCTATTATAGCCGGAGAGCAGGGCAATATCATTGAGCTTGAGCATAATCAGTTTATTTCTCTTAACAGAAATGATGCAGTTGAGCTTATAGTTACTATAGAAGCCTTTGGACCTGAACATAAAGACAGGATAATGAAGGTTCTTGAGGAGAAGGGTTATAGACCTAAGGACAAGAGCCCGAAATCAATAATGTAGGACTAACCTATGAGATTAATGAGTATTGCCAGCGGAAGTTCGGGTAATTCCAGTTATATCGGTTCGGAAAATACCTCCATACTTCTTGATGTTGGCATAAGTGCAAAAAAAATAACAGAGGGAATAAATAGTCTGGATATAAATCCTAAGGAAATAGATGCAATCCTTATCACCCATGAACATATAGATCATATAAGGGGACTTGGCGTTTTACTGCGTAAATATAATATTCCGGTATATGCAACCTATGGGACCATAGACGGAATACTTGAGTGCGGTGCGCTGGGCACATTTGACTATAATCTGCTTAAGCCGGTTAATAATACGGATTCATTTATGATTGGTGATATCAGGGTTGATATGTGTCCCATATCACATGATGCTAATGATCCGGTTTGTTACAGCTTCCGAAGTGGTGGTAAGAAGATATCAGTCGCAACGGATCTTGGTGTATATGATGATATGATCGTTGATTTTATCAGTGAATCAGATGCTATGATCGTTGAGGCAAATCATGACATACGTATGCTGGAAGCAGGACCTTATCCTTATCCGTTAAAACAAAGGATACTCAGCGATAAGGGACATCTCTGCAACGAAGCGTCCGGAAGACTTATCAGAGAGGTTTTGAATGATCATTTAAAGTATATATCTCTTGGTCATCTTTCTGATAAGAATAATTATGCCGACCTTGCTTTTGCAACGGTAAAGCATGAACTGAGTGGCAATTCCTTCTTTAGTGATGTTAGAGAAGTCGGACTTTGTGTGGCTCCGCGATATGATTGCGGAAAAATAGTAGAAATATAACGGAGGATAATATGGATAAGACAATAATTACAGTTGTGGGTAAAGATGCTGTCGGAATTATAGCTAAGGTCTGCAATTATCTTGCAGATAACAGTATAAATATAAATGATATCACTCAGACTACAATGCAGGGATATTTTAATATGATGATGCTTGTGGATACTTCAAAGTCCCTGAAGAAGCATGAGGAAATGGCTGATGAGCTGAGAAGTCTTGGTGAGGAGATAGGTGTGCAGATAAAGGCACAGAAGGAAGAAATCTTCCAGATGATGCACAGAATATAAATATGATTTTTATTCATCACTATTCTATGACATAAGTCATCAAATTTAGTGAATTCAAAAAATAATATTAAGGAAGAAAAAATGATTACATTAGACGAAGTATTAGAAACTAACGAAATGGTCCGTAGCATGAATTTTGATGTCAGGACCATCACAATGGGTATATCCCTTCTTGACTGTGTTGGAGTTGATGTAGAGGATACCTGTAATAAGATATATACAAAGATTACTACCAAGGCAAAGAACCTTGTGAAGGTTGGTAAGGATATTACTGCCATGTACGGTATTCCTATCGTTAATAAGAGAATATCCGTTACTCCTATAGCTCTGGTTGGCGGATCGGTATGTAAGTCAGCTGATGATTTTGTCGAGATTGCTAAAACTCTTGATAAGGCGGCTCATGAGGTTGGAGTCAATTTCCTTGGTGGATATTCGGCCCTTGTTTCAAAGGGAATGACTCCTGCAGATGAAATGCTTATCAGATCTATCCCGAAGGCTCTTTCTGTTACTGAGCTTGTTTGTTCATCTGTTAATTGTGGTTCTACTAAGACCGGTATAGATATGGATGCAGTAAGGCTTATAGGAGAAATGATAAAGGAAACTGCTGAGCTTACAAAGGACAGAGACAGCTTCGGTACTGCAAAGTTTGTTGTTTTCTGTAATGCTCCTGATGACAATCCGTTTATGGCCGGGGCATTCCACGGTGTAACAGAAGGTGATGCAATAATCAATGTAGGTGTTTCAGGCCCCGGAGTTGTTAAAACTGCTCTTGAACAGATACGAGGAGAGAGCTTCGAGGTTCTTTGTGAGACTGTTAAGAAGACTGCATTTAAGATAACACGTGTGGGTCAGCTGGTTGCCAGAGAAGCATCCAGAATGCTGGATGTTCCGTTTGGTATAGTTGATCTGTCTCTTGCTCCGACTCCTGCAGTAGGTGATTCTGTGGCTGACATTTTATGCGAAATGGGTCTTGAATATGCAGGTGCTCCCGGAACTACGGCTGCATTGGCACTGCTCAATGACCAGGTTAAGAAGGGTGGAATTATGGCTTCTTCATACGTTGGAGGTCTTTCAGGTGCATTTATCCCTGTTTCCGAGGATCAGGGGATGATAAATGCTGTTGATATCGGAGCCCTTAGTATTGAAAAGCTTGAAGCAATGACCTGTGTATGTTCCGTTGGTCTTGATATGATAGCTATCCCGGGAGATACTCCGGCTTCAACTATTTCCGGTATTATAGCCGATGAGATGGCTATCGGTATGATAAATCAAAAAACCACAGCTGTCAGAATAATGCCGATAGTCGGAAAAGATATCGGTGACAGAGCAGTATTCGGAGGACTTCTCGGTGAAGCTCCGGTTATGCCTGTTAATAAATACAGCTGCGAGGATTTTATAAACAGAAAGGGACGTATTCCTGCTCCTGTTCATTCATTTAAGAATTAGAAAGGATTCTTATGGATGCAAATATAATAATAACGGATTATAAATCAAACAGGCTTTCATTTCTGCTGGAAGAAGGAGCTTTGACAAAGGTCAGCTTTTTGAATCCTGAGAGTCTTGTGGGAAATATTTATACCGCCAAGGTTGTAAATATCGTTAAGTCTATAAATGCAGCATTTCTGGATGTGGGAACCGGTGATTACCTGTATTATTCGCTTATTGATAATGAGGGGAAGAATATTTTCCTTCAACACGGAAATACTGATAAGGTATGTGTCGGCGATGAACTTCTTGTCCAGGTTTCCATGGATCCCATTAAAACGAAAAAGGGTGTTGCCACCTCTGATATAACACTTAAAGGCAGATATATCATTTTAAACAGAAGCGGTGAGATAGGTATTTCTAAAAAAATATCTGATCCGGAAAAAAGAAATGAGCTTATAAGAACTGTTGGTGATATCTGCGCAGATGGTGCCATTATAAGGACAGCCGCAGCTGAAGCTGCTACTGATGAACTTATAAAAGATGCTGAAGAGCTTGTTGCATTATTTAATAAGATTCAGAAAAAAGCAGAAAACAGTTTGTGCAAAAAACTGATTCATTCCTCAACCTATAATTACAGTAATGAGATCGAGGACATAGTATTAAAGAATAAATATGAAAGCTTCAAAGTGATAACTGATAAAGAAGACATCTACGACGAACTGAAAACGCGAATTGATGGACGTTTTCTATATTTTTATGATGATGAAATGGTATCTCTTGAAAAGCTTTACAGTCTTGAGACAAGGCTTGAAAAGGGCTTCAACAGGACTGTCTATCTTAAATCCGGCGGCAGCATTGTAGTTGAACCCACGGAGGCACTTACCGTATTCGATGTAAATACCGGCAAGCTGATCAAGGGCAAAAATGTTGAGGCTACATTTCTTAAGATAAATAAAGAAGCGGCAAAGGAAATAGTCCGTATCATCAGACTGAGAAATATCTCCGGAATTATTATTATAGATTTCATAAACATGAAGGATAATAATAAGATAAGCGAGCTTATTTCATATCTGAAAAATGAGCTTTCAAAGGATGAGGTTGTAGTAAAATATGTGGATATAACCGCACTTGGCCTGGTTGAGATAACCAGAAAGAAGATTTTATCTCCTTATAGTCTGAAAATGTTCGAGAAGGGAAATATATAATGAAAAGAAAATTTCTTGGTTTATTTATTACACTGTGTCTTATCCTGTCGGTAGCTTATGTACCACAGATTGATTCTCAGGCGGCCGATGTTGAGATCAACTATGCAAAGCTGCTTCAGGAATCTTTATATTTCTATGATGCAAATATGTGTGGCCCGAAGGTTTCCGAAAGGTCTGCATTCAGCTGGAGAGGTAATTGTCACTCTGGTGACCA
This sequence comes from uncultured Lachnospiraceae bacterium, assembly GCA_902781895.1. Taxonomy (GTDB): domain Bacteria; phylum Bacillota; class Clostridia; order Lachnospirales; family Lachnospiraceae; genus Eubacterium_Q. Next base: position 15,514 of record CACZLA010000027.1, on the reverse strand, counting down.
GTCTGTAAATATAAATGGCTATAACGTAAATGTCAGCGGCGGTTTTCATGATGCAGGAGACCACTTAAAGGCCGGACTTCCTCAGGGTTATACTGCAACTATGCTGGGGATTGCTTATCTTGAATATCAGCAGGCTTTTAAGGATACTTATTCAGAAGCACATCTCAAGACTATAACAAATCATTTTTGTGAATACTTTGAAAATTGTACGGTTCTGAAGAGTGACGGTTCTGTTGCTTTCTTTGTTTATATGGTTTCTGATGGAGACGAAGATCATAAGGTATGGTGTGCTCCTGAGTCTCAGAATGCCGTAAGACATGTTTATTACACTTCTGATACAAATCCCGCAACCGATGAAGTCAGTGAAGCAGCGGCTGCACTGGCACTTCAATATATCAATTTTAAAGATTCAAAAGCACTTGATTACTCAAAAAAGCTGTTTAACTATGCGATGACTCATTCCGGTGGATGTGCCAAATGGGGACTTGAGGACAGCAGTACAGGCAGTCTTCTTTATGATTCACAGTCCTGGGGGGATGATTATGCTCTTGCGGCAGCACTTCTGTATAAAGCTACGGGAGATAGTGTTTATAAGACAGAGTTTGATAATACCAGAAATGCATCCAGTGGCGGATATAATATCTATTCATGGCATTCATGGGATAATGTAAGTGCCCTGGCTGATTATTACGGAGCCGGAAACTCTCAGGCATTACTTACCTGTGCAAACAATATGTATAACGGAATGAATAAGGATGGCGGATACGGCTGTCTCCTTCAGTGGGGAAGTGCCAGATATAACTGTAATACTCAGTTCCTGGGTCTTCTTTACGACAAGGTCAGCGGCAGCTCTGAATATTCAAGCTGGGCAACATCTCAGATGAATTATCTGCTTGGTAACAACTCTCAGAATAATTGTTACGTTATAGGTTATAACAGCTATAGTGTAAAATATCCTCACCACAGAGCAGCATCTGCATCAAATGATGCAAGTCAGATATCAGCTGACAAGCACACACTTCTCGGTGCTCTGGTGGGCGGACCAAAGGATTCATATGGAAGCTACAGCGACCAGCAAAATGATTATGTTTGTAATGAAGTCGCTCTTGATTATAATGCGGGTCTTGTATGCTCGGCTGCAGCACTTTATACGCTTCATAAATCAGATGGTGTTTCAACTAATAAGCTTATGACGGCAAATGATATTACCGTTGCCGGGGCTGAAATGAGATTCACATATAATAAATCAGGGGGAACATCTCCGGGAACATCAGGTCTTGATGGTGGTTCTGCAGATGGCGGTTCTTCTTCAAAGCCATCAAATGAATGGATAAACGGCAAGTGGTATGATATTAACGGAAATAATTCATATAAACCTACAGGCTCATGGAAGGGTAATGCTTCCGGCTGGTGGTTTGAAGATACTTCCGGATGGTATCCGGCATCCTGCTGGCAGAAAATAGATCATAAATGGTATTATTTCGATAGCTTAGGTTATATGGCATCTAATGAATGGAGAGAAGGATACTGGCTGAGTAATAACGGTGCATGTGAATATGCCGGAGTTGCAAGCTGGCATAACGGATCCGGTGGCTGGTGGTATGAAGATAACACCGGATGGTATGCATATTCACAGTGGCAGAAGATTGACGGTTCATGGTATTACTTTAATTCAAGTGGATATATGGTAACAAGCGTTTATATCGACGGATACTGGATCGGTGCTGACGGGGTATGTCAGTAATCTGACCGGTAATTAAGGAAGGGGAGTTGGAAATGAGGTTTTGTGTATCTTGTGGAGCACAGATACCTGACGAAAGCAAATTCTGTAGGGTATGTGGTTCACCTCAGCCTACAGCTGTGCAGGGTCAGGGACGGCCTATGCAGCCGCAAAGGATTTATCCGAATCAAAACGGTTCACAAATGAATATGCCCGGTGGTATGCAACAGAACATGAATCAGGGTGGTATGCAGCAGAACATGAATCAAAGTGCCATGCAGCAGAACATAAATCAAGGTTCTATGCAGCAAAATGGATTCTATCCCGGTAATAATCCTTCTGAGAATTCAGATGATGGAGACGGAAATCAAAAATCAGGTGTTGTAATAGGTCTTGTAATAACGGCAGTTGTACTTTTGATAATGGTGGGAACATTTCTCACACTTGTCCTTACCGGAGTTATAAAGCTGGGAAAAGGCGATGATGACGATGACGCCGGTACTGTAAAAGCAACGGTAAGTGACGCATCATCCGATACTACAGAAGCAGAAAATGCTGTAACGGTCGATGATCATTCCTTTGACGCCATGAATGCTTCATATGTAAAAATGACTCCAATGAATCTTGATTTTGTTTCATCTGATGTAACGGAGTATCCAACCGTAAAGCTATACTATACAGTAGAGGATGATGCAGGAGAGCCGCTTCTTCTTACCAGTCCTAATGCAGCAATAAAGGAAACTGTCTCCGGCGGCGCCGAGATAGAAAGGAAGGTTACTTCTGTTCAGATCCTTAACGGAAATCAGGGAGTAAGCTTCAATATCTGTGCTGACAAGTCCGGAAGTATGGATAATGACATGGATACTATGAAAAACGCCATGAATGAATTTGTTGATGCAATGGATACCGACTCCGGAGACAGAGCAGAGCTTATATCATTTGACTCATATATAATGTATATGTGTACATATACAACAGATAAAACACTTCTTAAAAACGGTATCAACAACATGGTTGCCGATGGCGGAACGGCATTTTATGATGCGTTATACGAAGCAACTATGAACGCAGGTAACCAGAAGGGTGCAAGATGTGTTATAGCATTTACTGACGGAGATGATAATGAAAGCACTCATAGTGCTCAGGAAGTAATAGATTATGCTAACAGTCTTAATGTTCCTATATTTATTATCGGAACCACAAATTACGGCGGAACCTATCAGACTATAGCTGAGAGTACTGGTGGATGGTTCTGGACCATAAACAGTATAGGTGATATGTCCGAAGTACTTACGGAAATATATTCCATGGAAACGGATATGTACTGTATAGAATATGAATCTGATGCTTCAGTAGATGCATATTCTCAAAGAACTGTAAGCTGTGTCGTAATGGACGATACATACGGATCGGCTTCAACATCTACCTTTACTCCGATAGAGGCGGTAGTAACCAAGTCTCATACATCCAGGTACGAAGTCATCAAGGATGATGTTTCATGGACAGAGGCAAATAAAGCATGTATAGATAATGGAGGTCATCTTGTTACGATAACCTCACAGGCTGAGATGGATGAGGTCTGCCGTCTTTGTGAAGATGCAGGAATAAAATATGTCTGGATGGGTGGATATACGTCTGTAAGTGGTTCTACATCTTTTGGTCACTGGGTAACAGGAGAGGATTTTACATATACGTCATGGTATCCGGGAGAGCCTTCCAGACAGGATAGAGACGAAGTTGAAGAAATGTATCTGATGCTCTGGTATGTAAATGATCAGTGGAGCTGGAATGATCAGCGTGAGAACGTATTTGACACCGGACTTAAGTATTTTACGGGAAATGTCGGATATGTCTGTGAATATGAAGAATAAAGATAGGCATGAGGTTTAGATAATGAGTAGAAATTCAAACAAAAAAGCTATATCCTTCCTGAAGGGTATGATCATATTCCTCATCGGAATAGTTGTTGGTCTGCTTTTACTTACTGCCATACTCAATATAGGTGATAAAAAAGAAGCAACCTCAGATCATACCATAAATAACATAGATCAGGTTGAATCTGATGTGGCGAATCGAACGACGGAAGCCACGCAACAAATAACCACCGAGGCTTACAGTGAACAACCTGCCACGGAAGCTCCTGCTGCGACGCCTGATGATGCAGCTGCACCGGTAGATCAAAATGCTGATCCTGATGTAGAGGCTATACTTGACAAAATGTCACTTCATGAAAAGGTGTGTCAGTTATTTGTTGTAACTCCGGAAGCCCTTACAGGATATGCCCAGGTTACTGAATTCGGAGATACGTCAAAACAAAGCTTTGATCAGTATCCGGTAGGAGGTATAGCATATTTCAGTCAGAACCTGGAGTCTAATGAACAGACTAAGGCCATGCTTACCGGAATACAGAACTATGCAAAGGAAAAATCAGGTTTCCCCATACTCCTTACTGTAGATGAAGAGGGTGGAACTGTTGCAAGATGTGCTGAAAAGCTAAATGTTCCCAAAATCGAATCAATGTACAATTACAAGGATCAGGGAACTGAGAAGGCTTATGAGAATTCATCTACAATAGCCAAATATCTTAAAGACCTGGGCTTTAATATGGACTGTGCTCCTGTAGCCGACACCTGGTCAAATCCTTCGAATACAGTTATCGGAAAAAGAGCATACAGTGATAATTATCAGCAGACTGCTGAACTTGTCGGCTCAGCCGTAAAGGGATATGAGGATAACGGAATCATATCCTGTCTGAAGCATTTCCCCGGACATGGAAATACAGCTGAGGATTCGCATACATCTACAGCCACTACTGATAAATCCATAGATCAATTAAGAACTGAGGAATATCTTCCATTTCAGAGTGGTATTAATTCCGGATGTGATGTAGTAATGGTGGGACATATAACCGTAACCAGTATATCCAATGATCCGGCTACTGTTTCAAAGGATATAGTTACAGGAGAACTCAGAGGCAAGCTGGGCTTTAACGGAGTAGTCATTACGGATGCCCTTAATATGGGTGCTATAGCAAATAAATATTCATCAAGCGGTGAACTGGCTATCAAATGTATTGAAGCCGGAGATGATATGCTTCTAATGATAAATGATTTCAAATCAGCTGAGGCTGCAGTTGAAGAGGCAGTAAAGAACGGAACCATTTCTGAAGAGAGAATAAATGAGAGTGTCAGAAGAATACTGAAGCTGAAGCTTTCAATGAAGTAAACAGTAAATAAGATATTATATATAATAATGTCATATAAGATTATATAAAAATATTGACACATTTGATTTTTCAATTTACTATAAAATAAGCTTTTCTAAAAAGAATTGTTTAAGGGGTTGCGAGTGAAAGATTGTAAGTATAAGCTTTGTAAGCTGATTTGCTCTTTTGTTGTGCTACTATAATGCTTTAAATGCTCATATGGTGAATAAAATAAATCGAAAACTAAAAACTTTAATATTGATGACTATGGTATTTTTAATGATTCCATGGTCATCTTTTGTTTGTGTGAATTACCATTTAGTGGATGCTAATCAAAGCGGAACATATGGAGAACTTCTGTCTGCTTGTGATGCAAGCAGTAATCCAATATCTATAGAAGACAACTCTATTAGATTCTTATATAATGGTGCGTTGGGAGTAATGACTGATTCAAACTCACTCCTGTATATGCGTCAGCGATTCTATAATACGGACATCAAGAGATTCATAAACCAGGATGTCCTTCTTGGTGATATCACGAACAGCCAGAGTCTGAACAGATATGCTTATGTTCAGGGTAATCCAGTAAGTTACAGTGATCCGTTCGGTCTGAATCCCTTCAAAATGATAAAACCGGTTCTTGGTCCAGTTCTCGGAATAATGCATGACGTTCTTGGTGTGCTTAGTATATATCCTGGATTCCCAGGTTTTTTAGCCGGTTCAATCAATGCATTATTCTACTTTGCAGAAGGAAACAATGCCAGTGCGATAAATACAGGTATCAAAGCGTTTTTAACATTGTTCGGTCCGACTGCTGGAAAGAAAATTGGAAAACTCGGTGGAAAAAGTAATAGTGGGGATACTATACTTTCGTTATTATTAATAGGTGCCGGGGTTTACAGTCTTCCAAATGCTATAAATAATGTGATTAAAGATGTGAAGGCTATAATTGATGCATGCAAGAATGGTACTGATGGACTAAATATGTTTCATCTGATATGTAAGACGATTGAGGATGCATCAGGGGTTTATTATAGTACATTAGGAATAGTAGGTGGTGCAAAAGGACTTACAAGTGTCTGCTTTACTGAAGGAACAGTAATAAAGACTGAGGATGGAGATAAGCCTATTGAAGAAATAGAACCAGGAGACAAGGTCTGGTCATTCAATCCTGAAAACGGGAAAAAAGGATTAAAGGAAGTAAAACAGACTTTTGTAAACGAGGCGGATGAGATAGAACATATAGAACTACAACCAGTAGTTGAAACGTCAGAACAAAGTAATACTAATGATAAAACTGTAACACACAGTATAACCATAGACTGTACTCCTGATCATCCGTTCTATGTAGTTGATTATGGATTTAAACATGCATCTGAATTAAAAATCGGAGATAGAATTATCTCTTTAGATGGAAATATCTATAAGGTCTCTTCCAATGCTAAGGAGTCACTTGAGAAACCAATAATAGTTTATAACTTTGAGGTTGAGGACTGGCACACTTATTTTGTATCAGAATCAGGTATACCTGTACATAATCTTTGTAGTGAAAAAACAACTATTGATGAGAATAAAGAGAGTAACATAAGCGAAAGTTCAAGTGTAGAAGTTGATGAGGGTGGAAGTTATTCACCTAAAAATAAAACTAAACTGTGGGGACAAGAAAAATATGTAACTGAAAAAGGCTTAAATACTGTTAAACAGCATTTGTCTGGTGAAATGGAAGCTGATTATAATAATGCAATGATAGAAAGATTAGAAAATGCATATAAAAATAATCAAAAAATCAGTGGAGCTGATTTGGATTTTTATTCTCATGAAATTTATGAATCAATGATGATGAAAAATGGAATGAGTTATGAAGCATCGCATGAAGCTGCTAAAGCATTTTATAATGCTGAAGAATTTAACTTTTATCATCCAGATGTTATCAAGCAGTATAATAGAGAATTTAATCCGGCGTGGTTTAGATTTTGGGGAATTGAGGGAGATTAGTTATGTTAAAATTTGAAAGCAATAATGGATTTAGTAAAATTGTGTTATGGGACAACGAAGTGCCATTTGATTATGTTTCAAATAAAAAAAAGAAATTGATAATTGATGCAGGAAAAAATATTTGGCATGAAGGAACTTTATGTATAGAGGCGAAATTGAATCCTAGACATGCAAGTAATTATGCTATGATATGTATGAAGTATACATATATTCAATCTCCCAAAACAGATATAGTTATTCATTATGGAAATTATTATAAAAATAAAATGAATGGTTTGTTTAATAAAAATGCGATTGTCGGAATAAATGATTTTTTTGCCAAAATAATATATGAAATTTTTGGGGAATTCCCTCGCGATAGTATTCCATGTGGAGTATTAGAAGTGATTGGTGGTGCATATGATGAAGTTGGGTCAAGTTATATGTCTTTTAAATGTATTATAGAACTTATGATTTGGTTTTTTTCTAATTATAATAGAATTAGCGAAGATTCATTAGGAGATGAAATATTAAATATAATTTATGATTATCAATACTTTAGCACCACCAATCTCTCCCCTCAAAGCCAACAAAAGTAAATCCAATCACCATCCCGAACCCGAATCGCCTGTTAGCTGTGCTAATAATAGTCGATGAGGGTGAGGGTGGCGAATTTACGATGGTAACGAGCAAGATATAGCGGTTTTAGCCCCTGTTGGGAATACTTAAGTAAAACTGAATAATGAATCAAGAAAGCTGCAGTAGTAGATGAACCAACAGCGCCACCTAAAAAGTCTATAGCTTCAAATTCGTCAACCTCAACACCTGAGGAGAGTTTGGCATCAGGATCAAATAAGTCTCCAGTAAGTGAGGGTGGAAGTGAGTCAGTAGATAGTTTTATATCTAAAAATGTTCATCCATCTTTCCAGAAAAATGTTAAGGAAGCATTTGGCAATGATGTAAAAGTATCTATTTTGAAGAAAGATACAGTGGTTTATAGATATCATGGTGGAACTTCTTCAGGGAAAAGCTATTGGTACACACCAAATCAAACGAATAATCCAGCCTCTGATCTAGCGCTTCCACAGGGTAATACATATGAATATATGGATACATATATTATTCCAAAAGGAACTTCAATTATTGAGGGGACTGTTGCGCCGAACTTTGGTCAACCAGGTGGTGGATATCAATTTTATGTCCCTGATCCTAACGTTGTAAAAGACTATTAATATAGAGGTACTGGACTATTATGAAGAGTGAATTAATTAAAAAAATAGATAAGGCATATGATATATGTTTGGCAGAAATTAATAAAAGAAAGAATGGGATAGATGGAGAATCTTCTATACAACAATTAGAAGTTATAATTCCTGAGTTGATAAACATAAAGAAAAAGGTTATAGAGGATGATTTGCCATTAGCAGAAAATAGATATTTAGAATCATTTGCCATGGCATTTACTGTATGGGGATGGAATATGAATGAACCTACAGAGTTGTTCGTTTTATTGACAGAAATTAATAATGATTATAGAAGCATTTAGTTATTCAATAGTAAATTATATGTGGGTATTAAAAGAGGTTGAAAATTAAATGAATATCAAAGAATTAAACGAGTTATTAATGGTGAAGAACGTCCCTCAAGATTTGTATTCTTTCGAAGGAGGTTTGCCAAGTGAATCATACTGTATAGAAAAGATAGAGGATAAATGGCATTTATATTATTGTGAACGAGGTGTAAAAGAAACAATAAATTATTATGATACTGAGGAAGAAGTTGTTGATGCATTTTTATCAGAAATAGATAAGTATATTTAATGATAAGTCAATACTTTAGCACCACCAACCACTCCCAATCAAAGCCAACCAAAGTAAATCCTACCACCATCCCGAACCCGAAATAACTCTCTGCGAAGCAGAGTCAGATTATAAGGGTGAGGGAGGCGAGTTACGGTAGTAACGAGCAAGATATAGCGGTTTTACCCCCTGTTGGGAATACTTTAAAAAAACAGAATAATGAATTTTCAGTTTAGTTCGAATAAGCTGATATGAATGCACTCTTAACAAAATTATTTTTGTTAGGGGTGTTTTCTTATGACTAAAATTCGTTCTATTAATTCAAATCAGCTTTATATTGCTCAGAATGCCGAAGTATCGCTTAAGTTAGCAGGTAACACAGCGCAGGTTACTTTTACAGCTGGTAAAAACAAAAAGTGTCCGATTAAAAATCTTTCAAAAGATGAGTTCGTGGATTTATCTACAGGTGAGGTGAAAAAGCGCCGACATTCGGAGAATCGTTTTCAGTCACCAAAGAGTGTTCGGAAAAGTATCGTCCGGTGAACTGTTCGCAAACGGAATTTACACTCAAGTAGATATATCAAAAAACCATTTGACATAAGTAAACATAAATGGTAATATATCACGGTATGCCGCACAACCAGGTAATAAGTATGCCCATTTTGAGGCGTCACCGATGTTGGCGAGATTTAAAAGTCAGGAGGAAAATAACCTATGTATGCTGTAATTGCTACTGGCGGAAAGCAGTACAAGGTAGCTGAGGGCGATATCATCAGAGTTGAGAAGTTAGATGCAGCTGATGGCGCTTCAGTAACATTTGATAACATCATTGCAATCATGAGTGACAAGGACGTACTTGTTGGAGATAAGGTTGCTAATTCAAGTGTTAAGGCTACAGTATTAAAGACTGCTAAGGCTAAAAAAGTAACTGTTTATAAGTATAAGCCTAAAAAAGGTTTCCACAAGAAAAACGGACACAGACAGCCTTTCACAGAAGTTAAGATTGAAGCTATTAATGCTTAATAGTATTACCTGACTGATCAGGTAAGATTGAAAGGGCTATTATGATTAGAGCAATTTTTTACTCAAAGAATGATGAATATTTCGGTTTTAAGATATCCGGACATGCAGAGTATGGACGTCGTGGTAAGGATGTTATATGCGCAGGTGTTTCCGCACTTGTAATAAATACCGTAAATTCTATAGAAGAGTTCACAGAAGACTCGGTTGTAACTGAAGAGTGTGAAAACGGACTTGTCAGATTTAAGATCATCGGCAAGGTCAGTTCAGAGAGTAAACTATTGCTGAGAGCTCTTCGTCTTGGACTATGTTCCATATATGAAGAGTATGGTGATAAATATATTCGAGTTTATTTCAGGGAGGTAAAGTCATGTTTAAGATGAATTTACAGCTCTTCGCTCATAAGAAGGGAATGGGTTCTACAAAGAACGGTAGAGATTCAGCTTCTAAGAGACTTGGAGCTAAACGTGCAGACGGTCAGTTCGTAAAGGCCGGCAACGTGTTATATACACAGCGTGGAACAAAGATCCATCCGGGACTTAATGTTGGACGTGGCGGAGATGATACTCTGTTCGCATTAACAGATGGAGTTGTAAGATACGAGAGACTTGGTAGAGACAGAAAGCAGGTTTCTATCTACCCTGTTGCTGAGTAATTAGTATCGATATTTATGGAGCTTTGTGAAAACAAGGCTCCTTTCTTTATTATAGGAGAATACCATGGCAAATGGATTTGTTGATAGAGCCAAAATATTTGTAAGAGCAGGAAAAGGCGGTGACGGCCATGTTTCCTTCCGACGTGAGTTATATGTTCCCAATGGCGGACCTGACGGCGGAGACGGAGGAAAAGGCGGTGACGTTGTTTTTGTGATTGATAAAGGTCTGAATACTCTTACAGATTTTAAAAATATCAGAAAATATAAGGCCGGAGACGGTGAAGAGGGTGGAAAAAGAAGATGTCACGGAGCCAATGGAAAGGATATCGTCATCAAGGTTCCTCCCGGAACTGTTATTAAGGATTTTGAGACCGGTAAGGTTATTATAGATATGGCTGACAGAGAAGAACCATTTGTTCTTCTTGAAGGCGGACGAGGCGGAAAAGGAAATATGCATTATGCAACAAGTACTATGCAGGCTCCCAGATATGCTCAGCCCGGTCAGTCGGCTATTGAAAAGACACTCAGCCTTGAACTCAAGATGATCGCTGATGTCGGACTGGTGGGATTTCCCAGTGTGGGAAAATCAACCCTTCTTTCCAAGGTTTCAAATGCAAAACCTAAAATAGCTGATTACCATTTTACAACCCTTGTTCCAAATCTCGGAGTAGTTGGGTTAGGTGAGGGACGCGGTTTTGTTATGGCTGATATTCCCGGTATCATAGAAGGTGCTTCAAATGGTACAGGTCTCGGTCTTGATTTCCTGAGACACATAGAACGAACCAGAGTTCTGCTTCATATAGTTGATGCTGCCGGTATAGAAGGCAGAGATCCTATCGAAGATATCGAAACAATAACAGAAGAGCTTGCACTTTACAGTGAGGAGCTTGCATCCAGACCTACAATAATCGTTGCAAATAAGCTAGATATCCTGTCTGAAAAAGACAGGATCGAGATACTTGATAAGCTTAAGAAGAAGTATGAACCGGAAAAGAAGGTGATGGCTATCTCCGCAGCTACCGGAGAAGGAGTAAAAGAACTTCTGAATGCAGCATTTGAACTTCTTAAGACTGCACCGGATAATATCATGGAATTCAATCCGGAAATATCTCTGGAGGAATACGCTTCAAGGGTAGAGGAACTCCCCTATACAGTTGAAAAAGGTGATACTGAAGGTGTATTTATTGTTGAAGGTCCGAGAATCGAAAGAATGCTCGGTTATACAAATCTGGAAGACGACAGAGGATTTAAATTTTTCCAGGACTTCATGGTTAAAAACGGAATCATTGACGAGCTTAAAGAACTTGGTATCAAAGAAGGGGACGAAGTCCGCCTCTATGGATGGAGTTTTGACTATATCGAATAATTATTAATCCTGCAAATATTATTGTAGAAAGGAAACCACAATGACTACAAAAGACAGAGCATATCTTAAGTCCATTGCCCAGACAACAGATCCGGTACTTTCGCTTGGAAAAGCAAGTCTCACTCCGGAATTTGTTGAAGCTGCAGCTGAGGCGTTAAAGGCAAGAGAGCTTATAAAAATAAATGTTCTGAAGAACTGTATGGACGTTCCTCAGACCCTTGCAATAACCTTATCTGAAAGAACCCGCTCAGAGGTTGTTCAGGTTATTGGAAGAAAGATAGTATTATATAAAAGAAATAATGATAATCCGAAGATTATCCTTCCCGGAGAAAAGAATGCCAAAAAGAAGTAATGAGTTATTATATCAGGATATATACGCATACGAGCCCGTTGCAATACTCGGAGGCTCTTTTAATCCCATACATAAAGGACATCTGCTTATGGCTGAAACAGCACATGAACAGCTGGGGACAGATATAATCATTATGCCCAATAAAGCCACATATTATAAAGAGTCTCATAAGAATATTTCCGATGAGAACCGGATAGATATGATAAAGCTGGCTATAGAAGATAAAGATTATCTGTATTACAGTGATATGGAAATTAAAAGAGGCGGCATAACTCATACTATAGATACCATCCGTGAGCTTCAAAAGAATAAGCTGGATAGAATAGTTTATTTTATTATAGGTGGTGATTCACTTGAGTGGGTGGACAAATGGGTTGAAGCCGACGAGTTACTACGTAGAGTTCATTTTCTTTCGGCTGTCAGAGGTGACATGGACATACAAAAATCACAGGCCATCATAGACAGGATAAAGAAGGAACATCCGGATTCAAACATTTCCCTGATGAATATGGAGGAATGCCCTATATCATCCTCGGATATCAGAGATGATATTAAAAACGGAAGAGATATAAAGGGAAGAGTGCCTGAGTCCGTTGAGAATTATATAATCAATAACAAACTATATAAATAACAGGAGGCTGATCATGGACCGTAGCGAAATGATTAAAAAACTTAAACCGAAGCTTAATGAGAAAAGGTTTGTTCATTCAATTGGTGTTGAATATACTGCAGCATCACTTGCATTTGTCCATGGTGCTGATGTTACTAAAGCACGTATCGCAGGACTGCTTCATGATAATGCAAAATGTATTCCTACGGAAGAAAAACTGAAGAAAGCAAAGAAGTTCGGACTTCCCATAAGTAAAGTGGAAAAGGATAATCCTGATCTGCTTCATGGTAAGCTTGGAGCCTACTTTGCTCAGGAAAAATACGGTATCAAGGATCCCGATATACTGTCTGCCATAACATATCATACAACCGGACATCCGGATATGTGTCTTATGGATAAGATAATATTTGTATCAGATTATATCGAGCCTAACAGAAAAATGATAAGGGATCTGACGGAGATACGTAAGGAAGCGTATGAAGATCTGGATAAATGTATTATTCATATTTTAAAGAACACTCTTGAATATCTGGATGATAAAAATGCGGTTATTGATGATCTGACCAGAGAAACTTATGATTTCTATTGCAAAAATAGATAAATTAAAGATATTTATACCGGAGATAATATATGTCAGAAATAAAAGATAATGAAATGATAAAATGTGCGGTGAAAGCCATCCTTGATAAAAAGGGTATGGATGTAAAAGCTATGTTTGTGGGAGAGGTAACAGCCATAACAGATTATTTTGTTCTGGCCAGCTGCTCAAACATATCACAGCTGGATGCCATGAGAGACGGGGTTGAGGAGGCTATGAAGCTTGCGGGATACACCCTTCGTCAGAGAGAAGGAAAAGCGGTCGGCGGCTGGATACTTCTTGATTATACTGATATGGTAATACATCTTTTCACCGAAGAAATGAGAGAGTTTTACGGCCTCGATAATTCATGGAGAGATGTCGTAGCAGAATCATTTGCTTAAAATCACTTATAAGAGTATAATGATTCGGGGATTGGTGACTAAAATGTTTAGAGCGATAAATGAATATATGGCAAAACTGAATATAGTTACCGATGATGAAAAATTTGAGGAAATGAATACATTTCTCTCAAAGCAGAAGTCTATTGATAATTTTTGTATAAATGTCAACTATAACAGATATATAGTTGATATACGAATGGTGAAATACAGTGTAAAAAAGGCCGATGAGCTTTTCAGAAAGTTTGTTATGGCCACTGCATTTCCTTATTCTCATATATCTGTCAGATATAATGAGGATGAACGAGTCAGATACAGATATGTAACCTGTAAGGAAAACAAAACAGGTGTTTATATGGATGTGATAATTACTCAGGTTTAGCCTTAGGTCACATCGATTTTAGTTAATAATTAGGGAGTGATAACTATGAGAGAAACCATGCTTTCAACACCCGAAGGAATCAGAGATATATACGGAGCAGAATGCGAGAGAAAGCATTATATTATAGATAGGATCGAGGAGGTTTTACATCTTTACGGAAACAGAGATATAGAAACTCCTACATTCGAGTATTTCGGAATATTTAACAGTGATAAAGGTTCTGCACCTTCCAACGAGATGTATAAATTTTTCGACAGGGATAATAATACACTTGTTCTGAGGCCTGATTTTACTCCCAGTGTTGCCAGATGTGTGGCTAAATATTTCGCAAATGAAGAACTTCCCATAAGGCTTTGCTATACCGGCAAAACCTTTGCGAGCCTTGAGAAGCATAAAGGAAAGCTTGCTGAGATAACGCAGATAGGAAGCGAGCTTATAAATGATGACAGTTCTGCAGCAGATGCGGAAACCATCGCATGTATGATAGATTGTCTGAAGGCTTCAGGACTTCGAGAGTTCCAGATAGAGCTGGGAGAGGTTGAGTTCTTTGACGGAATTATCGAGGATGCTCATCTCGGAGATGAGATAGAGGACAAGATAAGAGATTATATACAGATTAAGAATTTCTTCGGCCTTTCTGAATATATCTCAGAGCTGGAAATGCCTGAGGATACAAAAAACAGTCTTAACAGTCTTTCATCATTGTTCGGAGGCATAGAGGTTCTGGATAAGGCCAGAAGTCTTACTTCCAATGATAAAGCACTTTTAGCTCTTGAAAGACTTATGAGAGTATACAAAGCACTTTCTTATTATGAATATGAAAAGTATATTAGCTTTGATCTTTCAATGATAAATGGATATGACTATTATACGGGAATCGTTTTCAGCGGATATACATACGGAACCGGAAATCCTGTAGTAAAGGGTGGAAGGTATAACAACCTTCTTTCCAAGTTCGGTAAGGATGCTCCTTCCATCGGATTTTCAGTTTATATCGATGAACTTATGAATTCTCTCACCAGACAGAATATTCCATTTGACAATAATGGCAAGAAGGCTCTGATCGTTTATACCATAGAGCATCAGGAAAGTGCCCTCAGACTGGCAAAAAGCCTTCGTGATAACGGAACGGTAGTACAGCTGATACGTAAATCCAAGAAACATAATGAGGATGAATATCTGAGATATTCCGATACATATGAAGTGGGAAAGATTTATATACTTATAGATGAAGAGACAGTAAGAATCATCAGCTCTGACAGAAGTGTTGATGAGGAAAGAAATATTGAAGATCTGAATGTATAAAAGTAGGTGCATATATGAGATATCTAACATTTGCTCTTGCAAAGGGCAGACTTGCAAAAGAAACTTTAAAGCTTCTTGAAAAAATAGGAATAACCTGTGAAGAAATCAATGATCCTAAAACAAGAAAGCTTATTTTTCAAAATGACGA
>CACZLA010000026.1 GCA_902781895.1 uncultured Lachnospiraceae bacterium | reverse complement strand
ATAATGCACTTACAAGGATTCACAATAAATTAAAGAATGATGATTGATTCATGTTTGTAATAAGTCTTGACACTTTGGTCAGTTTCAAGTAATATATGGGACTGTAGTCTATGCTGTTATAGCTCAGTAGGTAGAGCGCAACATCGGTAATGTTGAGGTCACGGGTTCGATTCCCGTTAGCAGCTTTTCTTCATCCCCGACAATAATTTGTTGGGGTTTTACTTTTTTATAAGGAGTAATCAGATGAAAAGTAAACTTAAAAGTACGGTGTTTTTTGCACTGGCTTTGGTTATGGTGCTGTCTGTTTGTTTCATTGAAGTAAATGATACTTACGCAGAGGATGCATCCGTAACCCTTGCTATATGGCCTGAAACTGCCGATGTAGGTGAAACAGTTACGGTCACCGTTACAATAAAGGGTGAATCTGTTGGAAATTATGATTTCAGTCTGAAATATCCTTCAGGGCTTGTAAGTAACAGTTCAGGAACAGACGGGATCCTTCCCATAAGCGGAACAGGTGCCACATCAGTTTCCTTCAGTTTTGTAACAACTGCTGAGGGAAATGCATATTTCTCAACTACAAACGGTGAATTCTATAATTCCGATGGAGCTAAGTTAAATGTAGTTGCTGCCGGTGGACAGCTGACTATCGGTAAAAAGACAGAGGCTACGACAGAAAAAGAGGATGAGCAGGAAGATAAGAAAGAAGAGCAGGATGAGAGTAACGCGCCTTCCGTTCTATATAAGATGGATGGGTTGCAGTACACTATCATAAATAAACCGGATGATGTTAAGCTTCCCGAGGGCTTTGAGGAAAGAGATCTTAAAATAAATGATGTCCAGCTGATTGCATATAAGGACTCCTATGGAAGTGATCTTTATCTTGTATATGCCATCAATGCTGATGAAGAAACAGGAGCATATTACTATGATCCTGTTGAAGGAACCTTAATAAGATATGAATCTGTAAAATATCTCCTGGATGCAGCGACTGCTTCAGATGCCGTATCGTCGGATGAGCAAAAGGAGGAACTCACGGAGAGTCAGCCGGTAAAAAAAGCGACTCCTCTTATAGCTGATAAAAAAACTGACACAGATCAGGAGGATGAGGGATTTCTCGGAAAGAAATCACTGAAAAGACTCCTTATTATGATGATAATCATATTTGTCATCATGTGTGTCGTAATCATAATTCTTGTTGTTAAAAACGGTATCCTTCAGAATCGTCTTTATGGCGATGAGGAAGATGGCGAAGATGATGAAGATGAAGATGGGCCTATAATCAGAAACGGTGAAAAACAGGAAGATAATGGCATCGAAGAGTCATCTGATGAAGGTTATATAGCTAAGACGGGTAAGAATCACAGTTATGGTGTTAATGAAGATACAGGTGAAATTCTTATCGAAGAAGCTCTGGATAACAATTCCGGAGTAAATGTTCCTCCTGCCGAGGATGATATTTCAAATATAGAAAAAGCAATGAAGGAAAGACCGTACGGTGTTGACAGCGCTTTTGAGGTAGTTCCTGCCGAAGAAGTAGTTCCTGTTGAACAAGAACCACAGGAACCTGTTGAACAAGCACAGCAGGAATCGGTTGAACAAGTACCGCAGGAATCGGTTGAATCCATGAAAAAGAAAACAGAGCGTGAGGATCCGGAGCCACAGAAGGTTGTGCTTCCCGGACAGATGGAAGAGGAAGATTATTAAAAAGAAACCGGAGGACCAAAATGTCTGAAGAAACAGTATCAAGAAACTTTATAGAAAATATTATAGATAAGGATCTGGAGGAAGGTAAATATACAAAGATAGTTACCAGATTTCCGCCGGAACCTAATGGCTATCTGCATATAGGCCATGCAAAGTCCATACTTCTTAACTATGGACTCGCAAAGGAATATGGCGGACAGTTCAATCTCAGATTTGATGATACAAATCCTACAAAAGAAAAAGAGGAGTTTGTGGATTCCATTATCAAGGATGTAGAGTGGCTGGGAGCCGATTTCAGAGGCGAAGTGCTGTATGCATCAAACTATTTTGATCAGATGTATGAGGCAGCCATTAAACTAATCAATAAGGGTAAGGCCTATGTTGATGATCTCTCTGCAGATGAGATAAGAGAGTACAGAGGAACTCTTAAGGAACCCGGAAAGGACAGTCCTTATAGAAATCGTTCCATAGAAGAAAATCTGAGCCTTTTCACTGATATGAAAGATGGAAAGTTCGAGGACGGAAGCAAGGTGCTCCGCGCAAAGATAGATATGGCATCACCTAACATCAACATGCGTGATCCGGTAATCTATCGTATAGCTCGTATGACACATCACAATACGGGAGATAAGTGGTGTATCTATCCTATGTATGATTTTGCTCATCCTATAGAGGATGCTATAGAGGGAGTTACACATTCAATCTGTACACTTGAGTTTGAGGATCACAGACCGCTTTATAACTGGGTTGTTGAAGAACTCGAGTACCCTAATCCGCCAAAGCAGATAGAGTTTTCAAAGCTTTACCTGACAAATGTAGTCACAGGTAAGAGATATATAAAGAAGCTTGTTGAGGATGGCGTTGTAGATGGATGGGATGATCCGAGACTTGTTTCTCTGGCGGCTCTCAGAAGACGTGGATTTACACCTTCATCTCTTAAGACATTTATGGAGCTTGCAGGTGTGTCCAAATCACAGAGCTCATGTGATTATGCTATGCTGGAGTATTGTATCAGAGAAGATTTAAAGCCTTCAGCACCAAGATACATGGGAGTTCTCCGTCCTGTAAAGCTTGTTATTGATAATTATCCGGAAGGACAGGTTGAAGAGTTTGAGATAGAGAATAATGCTGATAATGAAGAGGCAGGAACTCGTAAGATCTCATTTTCCAGAGAGCTTTATGTGGAGCAGGATGATTTTATGGAAGAGCCTCCTAAAAAATATTTCCGTCTCTTCCCGGGAAATGAAGTAAGACTTAAGGGGGCTTACTTTGTTAAATGTACAGGTTGTGAGAAGGATGAAAATGGAAATGTAACTGTTATACATGCAACATATGATCCTGAAACCCGCTCCGGAAGCGGCTTTGAAGGACGTAAAGTAAAGGGTACCATTCACTGGGTAAATGCTGCCGATGCAGTTGATGCCGAAATGCGTCTGTATGAAAATCTTATAGACGAAGAAAAAGGTAAGCTGAATGAAGACGGTACGCTCAATTTTAATCCTAATTCATTAGAAATATTAAACGGTAAGCTGGAAGCGGCTTCAAAGGACCTTAAGCCGGGAGAACATGTTCAGTTTATCCGTAATGGCTATTTCTGTGTTGATACTCATGATACAAGCGAAGAGCATATGGTATTTAACAGGGTAGTCGGACTTAAGAGTTCATATAAACCACAAGTTTAAAGGTAAATATTTCATGTTTAAAAACTTTGCGATTGACAATGTAAAAAACTTTCATCTTAAGGATGTCCTTGAATGCGGTCAGTGTTTTCATTTCAGCCGCACTGATTCGGGTATCAATAAAGATGAATATGAATATGATATAGTTTATAAGGACAGGGTTCTTCATATTAAAGAAGAGCCTTCTTCTGATGGCGTAAGACTCATTTTCTTTAATACTGAACAGTGGGAATATGATGTTTTCTGGAAGCCGTATTTTGATCTTGACAGAGATTATGAAGAGATTAAAGAGGCTGTTATCAGTGCCGATCAGAGATTAAAACCCATAGTAGAGGAATACAGTGGAATAAGGATACTTAATCAGGATTTCTTTGAAACACTTATTTCGTTCATTATTTCCCAGAATAAACAGATACCACAGATCAAGCAGGTTGTATCAAATCTTTCAAGTGAGCTGGGTACTAAGTTTGATATTACCATGATGAATCAGATAGGTTCGGAGTTTGATGCGTTCTTCCCTACAGTGGAGCAGCTTTATAATGCGGATGAAGAAACCATAAGGTCTTCGAAGTGCGGTTTCAGAGCTCCTTATATTATGGACGCAGCAAGACAGGTTTATCTTGGAAATGTTACCGAAGAAAAATTGAAAAATATGGATATAAACTCTGCAAGAGAGCTTTTGATGTCTATTCACGGAGTTGGAGAAAAGGTTGCAAATTGTGTGCTACTTTTCGGACTTGGTCGCAGACAGGCATTTCCGGTTGATGTGTGGATGAAGCGTATATGCGAATATTTGTATTTTGATGGCGAAACACCGAAAACGGAAATAGAGGCATATTGCTCAGAAAAGTTCGGTGAATATGCCGGCTACGCTCAGCAGTACCTGTTTATATACGGTCAGAAACACAAGATCGGAGCAAAATAAAGATTATATATAAGAAACTGTATTTTAGTCTTGATTTTTTTATATTATGTAGTACAATATACTTTGTGTTAGCACTCAGGTGTTATGAGTGCTAAAAGCTAAAAATGTTATGTAACAGTTTGATTGTCTGTTACACAGATAATAAAGGAGGAATGAGACATGAATATCAAACCATTAGGTGACAGAGTAGTTCTTAAGGCTGCTGAAAAAGAAGAGACAACAGCATCCGGAATTATTCTTACTGGAAATGCACAGGAGAAGCCTCAGTATTCTGAAGTTGTTGCAGTAGGTCCGGGAAAGACAGATGACAACGGAAAGCTTATCCCAATGAATGTTGAAGTTGGTCAGAAGGTTATCTTCCAGCAGTATGCCGGTTCAACCGTAAAGATGGGGGATGAAGAGTTTACAATAGTTTCTCAGGATAGCATACTTGCAGTAGTTGAATAAATAATAAACAGAGGTGATATAAAATGGCAAAGGAAATTAAGTATGGTGCTGAAGCCAGAAAGGCACTTGAAGCAGGAGTAAATCAGCTGGCTGATACAGTCAGAGTAACACTTGGACCTAAGGGACGTAATGTAGTTCTTGCTAAGTCATATGGTTCACCACTCATCACAAACGATGGTGTGACAATAGCTAAGGAAATAGAGCTTGAGGATGCATTTGAGAACATGGGTGCTGCAGTAGTTAAAGAGGTTGCTACAAAGACAAATGATGTAGCAGGTGATGGAACAACAACAGCAACAGTTCTTGCTCAGGCTATGATTAACGAAGGTATGAAGAACCTTGCAGCAGGTGCAAATCCTATCGTTCTTCGTAAGGGAATGAAGAAGGCATCTGAGAAGGCAGTTGATTCTATCGTAAAGATGAGCCAGCCTGTAGAGGGTAAGGATCAGATAGCAAAGGTTGCTGCTATATCAGCCGGTGATGAGGAAGTCGGAGAGCTTGTTGCAGATGCAATGGACAAGGTTTCAAAGGACGGAGTTATCACTGTAGAAGAGTCCAAGACAATGAAGACAGAGCTTGACCTTGTTGAAGGTATGGAGTTCGACAGAGGTTATGTTTCAGCATATATGTCAACAGATATGGAGAAGATGGTAGCAGAGCTTGAGAATCCATTTATCCTTATCACAGATAAGAAGATCTCAAATATCCAGGATATCCTTCCTATACTTGAGGAAATGGTTAAGACAGGTTCATCACTTCTCATAATCGCTGAGGATGTTGAGGGTGAGGCCCTTACAACACTTATCGTAAATAAGCTTCGTGGTACATTTAACGTTGTTGCTGTTAAGGCTCCGGGCTATGGTGACAGACGTAAGGATATGCTTCAGGATATCGCAATCCTCACAGGCGGTACAGTTATCAGTTCAGACCTCGGATACGAGCTTAAGGACACAACAGTTGATATGCTCGGTAAGGCAAAGAGCGTTAAGGTATCAAAGGAGAACACAACTATCGTTGACGGTCTTGGAGACAAGGCAGCTCTTGATGAGAGAATCAACCTTATCAAGACACAGATCACAGATACAAAGTCTGACTTCGATAGAGAGAAGCTTCAGGAGAGACTTGCTAAGCTTGCAGGCGGCGTTGCAGTTATCAGAGTAGGTGCTGCTACAGAGACAGAGATGAAGGAAGCTAAGCTCAGACTTGAGGATGCTCTTAATGCTACACGTGCTGCAGTTGAAGAGGGTATCGTAACAGGTGGTGGCGCTGCATATGCACATGCTATCAAAGAGGTTGAGGCTCTTGCATCAACACTTGAGGGAGATGAGAAGACAGGTGCTAAGATCATAGCTAAGGCTATGGAAGCTCCGCTTTATCACATCGTAGAGAATGCCGGACTTGAAGGCGCAGTTATAGTTAATAAGGTTAAAGAGTCTGATGATAAGACAGGCTTTGATGCATATAAAGAAGAGTTTGTTGATATGGTATCAGCAGGTATCATCGATCCTGTAAAGGTTACACGTTCAGCACTTCAGAATGCTACATCTATTGCAAGCACACTGCTTACAACAGAGTCAGTAGTAGCAGACATCAAAGAAGACACACCTGCAATGCCTGCAGCCCCAGGCGGCATGGGAGGGATGTACTAAAAAGGAACATCATCCGCAGGTTAAGAAATAATAAAAGGTCCATAGGTATGCTTGCATACAACTATGGACCTTTTATTATTTCTTAAACCAGAATGGTTTGTTTCAAATATGTATGAGGAAAATAGCTTGTTTACAAGCGGAGAGTGACGAAGTCACGATTTCCGAATACTATTTGGAACAAAACCTGCGGATGATAACGAAGTGCGTACTTTCCGAATACTACTTGGACCAATCTATGAACGATGTACGTATATTTTGTTCCGAATACTGGTGGGCCAAACCCTGCGGATGATTATTAGTGAAGAAGGTTCCCAGCGCTGGGAGATGATGTGCTTGCTTACAAGCGGAGAGTGACGAAGTCACGGTTTCCGAATACTATTTGGAACAAAACCTGCGGATGATAACGAAGTGCGGACTTTCCGAATACTACTTGTGCCAATCTATGAACGATGCACATATTTATTTTTGACTTTTTACAACATTTGTTTTAAAATACCCATCTATAGAGAAGGGTGCTGTAATTAGTGTTCTCAGGGAACCGGACACAGCTTTGTAAAAAAGGCTTTGAGAACGGCCGAAGCTGAAAGCCGATTTTGTTGGCGCACGCTAAAATTTCCCCTTCTCTTTTTTTAGTGTTCGAAATGGTAATATGAATGAACCAGACTTCTGTAGCCCAGTTTTTTAAGATCCTCATATGTAGTCCTGTATTTTTTGTTAGCGAAGGATCCGGCTATTACATATCTTATGGCATTCTGAATATAATTATCCAATTCCTTAAGTGATGTTGTTTCCGTAATAACAGGGAAAATCCATCTTGACCATGTCAGCTCACTCTTTTTGTTTATTCCAAAGAAAATATTATGACAATAGTCTATCATCATCTTACCGGCTTCTTCATCAGAAATGCCCTGGCGTTTTTTTCTTTTTATCAGTCTGTTGGCATGAATACGTATCTTTCGTTTAAGCTTGTTTTTTGCATGATCGGATATATCCATATTTCCGTCTTTCATCCGGCATCCGAGTATATCAACTGATTCGCCCGGCTGGATAAGATATGTCTTTTCATTGTTTGTATGCAGCTTTCTTTTCTCAAGAACTGAATAATAATACTCTATATATTCCTCGGCTTCTTCTTTAGTTCTGGCAAATATAATGATATCGTCAGAATATCGACAGTAAAGCGGAGCTATAGGATAGAAGTGTCTGTCCAGCTCAGTGAGATATATATTCATAAAGTGATTTGCAAGCGGAATTCCGCCCAGACCACCTGGTTCAGCATCTACAATACTTCCATCTCTTTCTATAACCTTCTTTTGAAGTAATATGTGTTTTAAAAGATTAAGAAAGGCCGGATCATCACTCCATAATTCTTCAAGCATGGGGATGATCTGTTCCGGGACGATAGAACCGACATAATTTGATACATCGGCTTTTACTATATAATAGTTTTCTATTCCTTCGAAGTTTCTGAGCTTCAAAAGAAAGTCACGTGCAGTGAGTTTTGTTCTGAATGAGTATAGTCCATCAGGATATTTATAATCATATTTTCTCAGACAATAAGCAATCAGTTTAACCAGATATCTGGTGTTACCATACCAGGTATAGATATCCCTTTTTCTTCCGCTGAAGTTTTTGGGGATTCTGAAATGATAAGGCGGTGTCAGCATTTCGTAGTTTCCGTCTATAAGTTTATACAGATCTTTGGTGCATTCATCACTCCTTATATATGAAGCCATTTCCTCAAATATACCGTCGTAGTGATTATCTCTGGTGTCTCGATGCCTAATAAATCTTTCGCGGTTTTCTTCGCTTAAAGCCTCATAAAAAATACCTTTATTTTCAGACTGATTCATATCTGAGTTATTGATATTTGATTCCATTTTTGTACCTCCAAAGTACATTTACTTAACAAAGGAAAATATATCAAATTTTTACACAAGATTCAATTCATAAAGCATTTAGTTTTGTTGTTTTTTAATAGTCTTAATGTTATAATTTCTAATTGGTTATTTTGCAATTAAAGTAGGGGGTATCTGATGAAAGGAACGCTATTAAAAAGAAGTATTATAGCTACTTTGATATTTGTATTTTTTTTGGGAAATTATCCGTATTCTGCAAAGGATTCTTATGCCGGTGGAGGTACAGTGTCCGGTGTTTCAGTGAATTATGATCTCGGTAGTGTTGAAATGCATCCTGCCTGGACAGAGGAAGAGGTCAGACTCGCATATCTCAGTAATCTGAATATTAATGAACAGAATGGTGTTCAGCTGGATAAGGCGAATTCAACTCTTATGTATCTGGATGACAATGGTCAGTTTGTGGGTATTGGAGATGGAAGTGATCAGATAACTTCTGAGAGAGAATACTATTTTGCGGCAGCAATAATTATAAGTGATGATTTTGAATTACCTGATAAGGTTAAAAATACTAAGAAAGCCACGAAAATATCTGATGTTCTGTCAGATGATTTTAAAGTAAGAATAAATGGAGCATCTATTCCTCAATTAACATATCTTTATACAAATAAGAAAGCTACTAAGCTCTGGATCTATTTTAAGGCTCCCGGAGTTTCAACCGAGAAAAAGATAGTCAGTGTTACAGTAGATGAGGATTTTAAGAAGATAATCCCCGGTAATCAAAAGAAATACACGGCAACTGTAAGGGGATATGCTCCTGATATGTCAGTGAAATGGACCCTTATCGGTGCAGAGAAGGGTTCAACCATATCTGACAGCGGTTTACTTTATGTGCATAAGGAAGAAACAGCAGATTCATTAACCATAGTTGCTACTTCAAATTACGATAATACAAAGAAGTATGCTTTTGGTGTATATATCAACCATGATGAGGTTGTGGATATAGTATCAGTGAATGCATCGCTTGGTAACGTATGTCTGAATCCCATATTTACTCAGGGTGAAATAACAAAGCAGATTAAAAGTAATATAGTAAATGATACAAAAGGATGTACTATCGTTCAGGAGTATACCGGTCTTGTCAGCAGACAGGAAGGAAAAGCAGTATATGTTATAGGCGAAAATGATGAGAATTATGTGGATACTTCAAAAGAATATCTGATTCGGGTGGCACTTTCCATGGAATCCGGATATACATGGCCTGCCTGTCTGGAAGATTTAAATCCGAATGCTTTATACAAAGCGGGAACCTTTATATCGTCATTGTCATTTCTTTTTAATAATAGTTCTTCTAAGGATTATCTGGTAAATTATAACCAGTCCAAAAATCTTTTAATACTTTATGTGCCTGTAAGCATTGAAAAGGTGAATCTTAAAAAACTGGGGAATGACCTTACAATCTCAGGTGTAGAGGATAAGGTATATATCGGAAGAGAGGTCACTCAGAGTGTTAAGGTAACTGTAGGTGGATACAGATTAAAGGAAGATGTGGATTTTGTTATTTCCTACGAAGATAACAAAAATATCGGAGAGGCTGTTATATTTATAAATGGTATAGGCTGCTTCGAGGGTACTGTAAGCAGGACATTTAAAATAAAATCAGAGGACTCAGAGCAGGGGAATGGCTCTGATAAAAACGGAGCATCTCAGAGCCGCAGTAATGAATGGGCTGACGGAAAATGGTACGATGAAAACGGTAAACAGACCTACAAGGCTACTCTTCAGTGGAAGCAGGATGCTTATGGCTGGTGGGTTGAGGATACCAACGGATGGTATCCTGTATCAAGCTGGCAGAAGATAGACGGAAAATGGTACTATTTCTGTTCTGATGGATATATGGATTATAGTGAATACCGTGACGGCTGCTGGCTTGGTTCAGACGGTGCATGGGTTGAAGCATACTCGGGCGGCCGCTGGGGCTATAACGAAATTGGATGGTGGTATCAGGACTCCACGGGCTGGTATCCATGTTCGCAGTGGCTGTGGATAGATGGAAGCTGCTACTGGTTCAATGCAAACGGTTATATGGAATAAGATGGGTGATAATATGTCATTAAATGAAAAAGTAATCAAGCTTTTGATTGAAGAAGCAATAAAAGCCAGAGATATGGCATATGCTCCGTACTCGAAATATCTAGTAGGAGCAGCGCTTATTGTTCCCTCCGGAAATATATATACCGGATGTAATGTTGAAAATGCATCCTATGGACTTACCAACTGTGCTGAGAGGACTGCGATTTTTAAAGCGGTAAGCGAAGGCCAGAGACATGTAGATGCCATGGCTATAGTAGGTGGACCTATAGAGGAGATAAGTGATTATGCATATCCCTGCGGTGCCTGCAGACAAGTGCTTTCCGAGTTCCTCCCTGAGTCCGGAGATATCCGGATATTCGTAGCGAAAAGTCCGGAGGATTATAAAGAATATAAATTATCGGAATTAATTCCGAATTTATTCTTTATTACTAAATGAAAATGAGTATGGTTTTTATGAAAAAGAGAGGCTTTAACAGGAGAGCTTGATATTGTAGGTGCAACAGTTGAGTCTGCTGATGGATTTACAGCTGAAGCCTATAGTTGAAACGCTTAAGCTCAAATAATAATACTTTGGAGGTGCATTTTGCTGAAGTCGGTAAAAAAAGGTATAAGTATTGCTTTGACGGGGGTTATGGCAGTATCAATGATGTGTGTTTCAAAGATAAACACTGAAGCTGCAGATGTTGGTGAATACAATTATGCTAAGCTTCTACAGGAATCACTGTATTTTTACGATGCTAATATGTGTGGTTCAGACGTAGGTGAGAGGTCTGCATTTTCCTGGAGAGATGATTGTCATACTTCTGATTCAGTTGTAATCGATGGTGAGACGATTGATGTCAGTGGTGGATATCATGACGCCGGAGATCATGGAAAGTTTGGTATTACACAGGGATATTCAGCAACTATTTTAGGAATATCATATCTGGAATTCCCACAGGCCTTTGCAGACACAGATTCAGCTGATCATTTAAAAATAATAACTGACCATTTCTGTGAATATTTTGAGAAATGTACCGTGTTAAATGCTGATGGTTCTGTTAAGTGCTTTATTTATCAGGTCGGTGACGGATCTGATCATGATTATTGGGGAGCTCCCGAAAATCAAACCGGAAGCAGACCGGTTTATTATTCAAAAGATAACAATCCTGCAACGGATGAGGTTAGCGAGGCTGTTTCGGCGCTTACTCTCCAATATATCAACTTCGGTGATACAACAGCACTTGAATATGCAGAAAAGCTTTTTGAATATGCAAAAAGTCATGATAAGGCCGTTGCTACAGATGGTCTTTGGGATAATTCGACAAATGCGTATTTGTATGATTCTCAGTCCTGGGGCGATGATTATGCACTTGCAGCTGCGCTTCTTTACAAGGCTACAAATGATCATACATATAAAGATGAATTTAATAGTGTGAAAAATGGTGGTCTCGGTGGTTACAATATATGGAGCTGGTTCTCATGGGATGGAGTAAGTGCACTTGCGGATTATTACGGAACGGGAGATTCCGGTGCTCTTAATAACTGTGCTGGTAATATGAAAACAACCGAAACAGGCTATAACTGTCTTCTTCAGTGGGGAAGTGCAAGATATGACTGTGACACTATGATGCTTGGCCTTATGTATGATAAAGCGAGTGGAAACAGCAGCTACAAGAGTTGGTCAAAGGGGCAGATGGATTATCTGCTTGGAAATAATGATCAGAATCAATGTTATGTTGTCGGATATAATGAGAATTCATCTCAGTATCCGCACCATAGAGCTGCATCTGCTTCCGGAGATTCCGGCCAGATTTCCTCTGACAAGCATACGCTCCTTGGTGCTCTTGTAGGTGGACCTAAGGATTCAAATGGAACCTATACTGATTCACAGAGTGATTATCAGTGTAACGAGGTTGCTCTTGATTATAACGCCGGCCTTGTTGGTGCAGCTGCGGCACTTTATCTGGCATATAAGGATGATGCAGATGTACCTAAGTCTTTAATGACAACTGACGATATTGCCGAAATAGATCTGAGATTTGATTATAATGATCTGTTGGATGATTGTGACCATGATTGGGGAGATGGAGTAGAGACAAAGGCTCCTACTTGTACCCAGAAGGGCGTGAAAACATTTACATGCTCTAAGTGCGGAGAAACAAAAACTGAGGATATTAAAGCTAAAGGCCATACTCCTGTTAAGGATGATGCAAAGGCTCCTACATGTACTGAAACCGGACTTACAGAAGGAAGTCATTGTTCGGCATGTAATTCAGTTCTTGTAGCTCAGACAACTATTCCTGCCAATGGCCATACAGAGGTGATAGATGTAAGGGTTGAGCCTACAACAACATCTACAGGACTTACTGAAGGAAAACACTGCTCGGTTTGTAACGCAGTATTAGTTGCACAGGAAGAAATTCCGATGCTCAGTGAATGTGAACATGAATGGGGAGAAGGAGTTGAAACAAAAGCTCCTACATGTAAAGAAAAAGGTATCAAAACATTTACCTGTTCAAAATGCAGTGGCACCAAGACAGAACCAATCGATATGATAAATCATGATTATCAGGAGGTAACAGGGTCTGCTAAAGCTGCTACATGTACCGAAAATGGAAAACATGCTGACAGGGAATGCTCTATGTGCCATAACAAAATAGAAGGTGATGTTATACAGGCGACCGGTCATGTTGAAGTAACAGATGAACGAGTTGAACCAACAACTACTTCAACAGGACTTACAGAAGGAAAGCATTGTTCGGTTTGTAAGGCTGTTCTTGTAGCACAGGAAGAGATTCCAATGCTCACTGATGATAATAAAGAAGACAACAATAAGGATAAAAACAAGGATAACAATCAGAACAATCAGAACAATCAGAACAATCAGAACAATCAGAACAATAAAGAGAATAACAACACTTCAAATAATAATAACTCAAATAATAATTCGAACAATAATAGTTCAAATAATAACGCTAATAAGGATTCCGGAAACAAGAATGCCGACAAACCAAAGTATTCCAATGAGTGGATTAATGGTAAATGGTATGATGCTGACGGAAGGCAGATCTATAGCGGAACACTTATGTGGAAGTGCAACTCAACCGGATGGTGGGTTGAAGATACAGATGGTTGGTATCCGAAGGATCAGTGGCAGAAGATAGACGGAGTCTGGTACTATTTCAGACCAGACGGCTATATGGCAGCTAATGAATACTATAATGGATATTGGTTTAACTCTGATGGTTCCTGGGATGACAGATATCTTTTATCATGGAAGAATAACTCATCAGGCTGGTGGGTTGAGGATATTTCAGGCTGGTGGCCATCAGGAAGCTGGCTTAAGATAAACAGCTGCTGGTATTATTTCGGTACAGATGGATACATGGTAACCAGTAGATATATTGATGGCTGGTGGATTGATGCAGACGGGGTCTGCAGATGATATTATAAAATAATTATGCGGGAAAATACCCGATGAACAGAGTGGGCGGTTCTTGGTGCACGTGAAAAATGTGTAACTGAGAACCCTACTGGAGATGTTTATAAAGCAACTGCAATTTCTTCCGGTATAAATACAGGCGCAACTCTTGCAAATGAAAAAGAATTAACCAAAAATTCAACAACTTATGAAGATATTGTAACAGGAGCTTCAAAAACTAATATTACCGGAAATGCCGAGATTGCAGTTACCAACACTCTCGAATCACCATCACCAACAGGAGTTTTTTTATACTATACACCTTATATTCTTATTGGTATAATGGCAGTATTACTTCTTGCAATCTCAACAAAGACAAGGAGAAGAGTGAAAGAACAGAACTAAAATGTATAAATAAGGAGCTGTGTGTTGAAGAATTTTAAAGACAGAAATAACAGAACAGTAGAAGAGATAAAGACTGCAATCGAAGGCCTGGGCTCTTATGACCTTGTAAAGGTAAATGACCTTCCGGAGATGAACGGAGTTGGTTTTGTGCTTAGTCATAAGAAGTCCAAAGCCCGGCTGTCGGTAGTTGTAAATAATGACGACAACAAGGTGTTTGCCATAGGCTTCAGGACACCACCTACAAATTCAAAGGGTATTCAGCATATTGTTGAGCATACTGTACTTTGCGGCTCGAAGAAGTATCCTGCAAAGGATCCTTTCATTGAGCTTGCAAAGGGCTCGCTGAATACATTTTTGAATGCCATGACTTTCAGTGATAAGACAGTTTATCCTGTTGCCAGCTGTAATGATAAAGATCTGAGAAATCTTATGGATGTTTATCTTGATGCAGTCTTCAATCCGAATATCTATGATAGAGAAGAGATATTCAAGCAGGAGGGCTGGCATTATGAGATGGCTGATAAGGACAGTGACCTTACCATAAATGGTGTTGTTTATAATGAAATGCGTGGTGTTTATTCCTCGCCTGACTCTGTACTGGCAAATCTGGTTAATACCAAGATGTTCCCGGACAGTGTTTACGGAGTTGATTCAGGAGGTGATCCTGATATAATCCCGGAACTCACCAGAGAAGAATATCTCGACTATCATAAGAACTATTACCATCCTTCAAACAGTTATATATTTCTTTACGGTGATGTTGATATAGTTGAGCAGCTGACATATCTTGATTCTGAGTATCTGAAGGACTATGACTATCTATATGTACCTTCTGAGATAAAGCTTCAGGATGGTTTTAGTGAGCCTGTCAGCTTTGTTGCTCCTTATTCTGCGGCTGAGGGTGATGACCTGGAGAAGAGCAGTATCCTCAGCTATAACGTGGTGACCGGAAGAAGTACTGATAAGAATACTGCTCTTGCCATGAATATTCTTCAGTATATACTTGTTGATGCTCCCGGGGCTCCACTGAAAAAGAAGATCGTAGATTCCGGAATATGTTCGGATGTTGAGTCACAGTATGATAATACTATGCTTCAGCCTCTGTTTACTATCGCTGCAAGAGATGCTAAAACAGAGGACCTGGATAAGTTCAGGGATATGATAGAACAGGAGCTTCGTTCATATATAGACGGAGGCCTTGATAAGGAAGCTATTGAAGCTGCACTTAACAGATTTGAGTTTAAACATAAGGAGGCTGCATTCGGAAGATTCCCTAAGGGACTTACCTATGGATTGAATGATTTTGAGGGATGGCTGTATGATGACAGTCTGGCTCAGAATACATTTGAAATGCAGAGTGCATTTGATCATCTGAGAGCCGGAATCAACAATGGATATTTTGAAGAACTGATAAAAACTTATCTTCTTGATAATAATCATAAATCCTTTATCGCAGTTGAGCCGGTTGTTGGTCTTAATGATAAAAAGGATGCTGAGCTTGCCGAGAAGCTGAAGGCTTATAAAGAAAGTCTTTCCGATGAGGAAATAGAAAGAATAGTTGAAGAGACTGAGCATCTTAAGGCTTATCAGTCGGAGCCTTCTACTCAGGAAGAGCTTGAGTCCATTCCACTGCTCAGTATTGATGATATAGATCCATATGTTAAAAAGACAGTGAATCGTGAGGCGGTTATAGCCGATACCAAGGTTGTTGCTCATGATATCTTTACAAATGGTATTGCTTATCTTGATTTTAATTTCTGTCTGAATGATTTTGAATTTGAAGAGCTTGGTAAGCTGGAGCTTATTATGGAGCTTCTGAAATATGTTGATACGGATGAGCATACTTATGGAGAGCTTACAAAACAGATCGATCTGAAAACCGGCGGGGTTGTGTTCAGTCTGGGCTGTATGAATCTTCTGTATAATAAGTTCTATATATATGCAAAATGTCTGATGAAAACATTTGACGGACATATAGAAGACGGTGTTAAGCTTGTAAAGGAAATACTGACTACTTCACATATAACCGACAGGAAACGTATCAAGGAGGTTATTTCGGAGATTAAGTCCTCCGGAAAGGTATCTCTGGTTGAGGGAGGTCACCTGACTGCAAGGATGAGAGCCGGTTCCTATATCGACCCTGTGGGCAGGATTATGGACAGTGTAGACGGCGTAGATTTCTACAGATATATTAACTATCTTGATACCCATTTTGATGAGGTGTATGAGGAACTCGCTGCGGATCTTTCCAGACTGTATAAGAAGATGTTCAGAAAGAGCGGACTTATACTTTCCTATACTTCTGATAAGGGCGATGATCAGATAGCAGAACCTTTGAAGGAACTTGTCAGCAGTCTCAGTGATGAAGCTGTTACAGATAAGTGTATGGAGCCTCCTATGGAAATAAAGAATGAGGGCTTCAAGACCGGTTCCAAGGTTCAATATGTTGCTTTGGCCGGTGACTTTGGAAAGACAGGACTTGAATATACAGGATGTCTGAATGTTCTGAAGATTATCATGTCTTATGATTATCTCTGGACAAATGTAAGAGTTCTCGGTGGTGCATATGGAGCTATGTGTGACTTCAATCGATTTGGCATTTGTTACTTTACCTCATACAGAGATCCGAATCTGAAGAAAACCTATGATGTCTACAGAAATGCGGTTAAATATGTTGAGGAGTTTGACTGCACAGAGAGAGATATGACGAAATATATCATTGGAACCATTTCCGGTGTGGATATGCCACTTTCTCCGTCAATGCTCGGTTCATTCTCATTTAGTGTGTATATGACCGGAGTTACTGATGAAGACAGACAGAAGAACAGAGATCAGATACTTTCCACAACTCCGGAGGATATAAGAGCCCTTGCTCCGTATGTCAGAATTCTTTCGGAAAGTGATGCTATATGTACAGTTGGTGGAGAAGAGAAATTAAATGAATCAAGAGATATATTCAAAACAATCGAAAACATCTACTAGTTCCTTTAAATCTGGTTTTGTAGCCATACTCGGAAGACCAAATGTGGGAAAGTCCACGCTTATGAATCATCTTATCGGTATGAAGATAGCAGCAGTAAGTAAACGTGCACAGACTACCAGAAAACGGATACAGACTGTGTATACTGAGGACAGGGGACAGATAGTTTTCCTTGATACTCCCGGAATAAACAGGGCTGAAACAAAGCTGGGTGAGTTTATGCTGGAGGCGGCAACAGACACACTTAAGACCTGTGACGCCATAATGTGGATAGTTGAGCCCACAACATTTATCGGTGCCGGTGAGAGATATATCATAGAGCTTATCGGAAAGACTATGAAGTCAGTGGATTGTCCCGTAATCCTTGTCATAAATAAGGTTGATACCATAAAGGATGCTCCTTCTAAGGCTGAGCCTTCAAATGACAGGGGCGAGGATGAGCATAGTGATAAAGACGATAATTACCTGGATGAAGTTAAGGACGCATATAAGAAGCAGTTCGGAGATATGACCGGACAGGTGTTCAGTGATATCGTAAGTGTCTCGGCCACAAATGGTACAGGCCTCGATAAGCTGCTGGATATATTGTTTTATCATCTTCCCGAAGGTCCCATGTATTTTGATGAGGAAAGCATAACCGATGAGACTGAACGGGATATAGCTGCGGAGTTTATCAGGGAAAAATGTCTTCGTAATCTTGATCAGGAGATACCTCATGGTATAGCTGTCATAATAGATAAAATGAAAACAAGACCTGATGGCTCTCTGGTGGATATAGATGCAACCATCATTTGTGAAAAGGAAAGTCACAAGGGTATTATCATCGGAAAGAAGGGTGCCATGCTGAAAAGGATAGGCACCGAGGCCAGAAGAAGCATAGAAGATATGCTTGAAATGAAGGTGAATCTGAAGCTCTGGGTAAAGGTAAGACCTGATTGGAGAAATAAAACTTCATATATGAGCGAGTATGGATATAAAAAATAACATTTCACGAAGGATGATTCATGTACGAGAATATTACGGTTCAGGGGATAGTTCTTGATACTTCGCTTATAAAAGAATATGATAAGAGACTTGTTTTATTGACTGCAGAGCTGGGGCGGATAACAGTATTTGCCAATGGCGCAAGACGTAAAAATTCACCCCTTACAGCTGTAAGTCAGAAGTTTGTGATGGGCAGCTTTATTCTCAGACCAAGCCGAAGTGCATACAGCCTTGTCAGTGCCGATGTTAAGGAAATGTTTACTGAGTTGTCCTATGATCTGGAAAAAATGGCATATGCTTCATATGTCTGTGAGCTTGCCGGATATTTTACACAGGAGGCAGTGGGGGCAAAGGATGAACTTAATCTTTTGTATGTGACCTTTAAAGCAATTCTGGCTGACAGACAGTCCCTGGGCCTTATAAAATCTATATTTGAATGTAAGCTTCTGGATATAGAAGGTCTGGGACTTGAAATGACCAGGTGTGTTATCTCAGGGGTCGAATCAAATCTTCATCATATCAGTGTGGAAGATGGAGGACTTGTGGCAGATGCTGTTGTGAATAAAGCGAAAAATCCCTTGTATATTACAGACGACGCAATCTATGCCATCAGATATATACTGAGTCGAAGCATCGGAGCACTCTACAGTTTTGATATTGCTATCAATACATGTGCTGAGCTGGACGATATAATGACAAAATATTTAAATGTACATGTAGACAGACATTTCAAATCCCTTGATATTCTTGACCCATTGGTGTATGATGTCTAAATTGATGTTACTATTCACATGAAATAAGGAAAAAAGATTATGATAAAAAAACTTAAAAAACCCCTAATCTTTACTCTCATTTCCCTCATGGCCATATACCCCGTAGGCTGTGGTAAAAAAGAGAAAACTGAAGAAGAGGCAACAAATAATGTTTCTGTTATGGGAGACGTAACGGAGAATACCGTAAAACTCAGCCCTAACGGTTCAGTAGTTGAGATATCCTGTGAGGATTATAATGGTACAGATGTGGATATATCCACACTTCAGGATTATATCAATAAAGAGCTGGAGGATTTCAATACTAAAAAAGGTACAACAAAAGCAAGTCTGCTTGAG
The DNA here is from genome assembly GCA_902781895.1 of uncultured Lachnospiraceae bacterium. Lineage (GTDB taxonomy): Bacteria > Bacillota > Clostridia > Lachnospirales > Lachnospiraceae > Eubacterium_Q. The sequence goes on along the minus strand of CACZLA010000026.1, from coordinate 12,786 downwards.
TACTCTGAGGATAACAAGTTTGTAAAGGCTGCCATTCAGTATAATGATTTTGAGTCTTATCTTGAATTTAATATGTTAAATACTGAACTTTCGGTATATAAAGCTGACAGAGTTGAAGAGTTATTTGATGCAGTTAAAACAGCTACCAAGACTGATGCCATAGATAAAGCGGATGTAAATCTCGAAGAGCTTGCTGAAGCCGGTTATGATATTGAAGATCTGGAAAATGGAACTCTCGGAGGCGAAGGTGATGAAGATGCCTCTGCAACAGATGCGGTTGCTACATTTACGGATGCCGTAACAAATGATATCGTTGCTGCTTCGGATATTTCCGATCCGAGTTATATGATGCTTATAACAAATGAGGATTCTAATTATGTTATAAACAGCGGTCACGTAGTATATTACAATTCTAATGCTATTCTTAAGAACAGTAATACTGTGTATTCCACCGGAAACGGAACGGCTATCATAGTATTTAAATATGACTTTTAATTGAAGGAGAGAATTATGGATAAGACACAGAAGACTATGGAAAAAATCATTTCACTTGCCAAAACAAGAGGATTTGTATATCCCGGTTCTGAGATCTACGGAGGTCTCGCAAATACATGGGACTATGGAAATCTTGGTGTTGAGCTCAAGAATAATGTTAAGAAGGCATGGTGGAAGAAATTTATCCAGGAGTGTCCTTATAATGTAGGAGTTGACACAGCCATTCTTATGAATCCTCAGACCTGGGTTGCATCAGGACACCTGGGAAGCTTTTCCGATCCACTTATGGATTGTAAGGAATGTCATGAGAGATTCAGAGCTGATCAGGTTATAGAGAACTTTGCAGCCGAAAACGGTATAGAGCTTACATCTTCAGTTGATGGATGGTCAAATGAAGAAATGGAGAAGTTTATCGAGGATAATAATGTACCTTGTCCTTCATGTGGCAAGCATAACTTCACAGGTATCAGACAGTTCAATCTTATGTTTAAGACCTTCCAGGGTGTTACAGAGGATGCCAAGAATACTGTTTATCTCAGACCTGAGACAGCACAGGGTATATTCGTTAACTTTAAGAATGTTCAGAGAACCTCACGTAAGAAGGTTCCGTTTGGTATAGGACAGGTTGGTAAGTCTTTCAGAAATGAGATTACACCGGGTAACTTCACTTTCAGAACCAGAGAGTTCGAACAGATGGAGCTGGAGTTCTTCTGTAAGCCCGGAACTCAGACTGAGTGGTTTGAGTACTGGAGAAAGTTCTGCTTCGAATGGCTCCTTTCACTTGGAATCAAGGAAGAGAACTTAAGACTTCGTGATCATGATCAGGAAGAGCTTTCCTTCTATTCAGATCATACAACAGATATCGAGTATGCATTCCCGTTCACAGACTGGGGCGAGCTCTGGGGTATCGCATCACGTACAGATTACGACCTTACACAGCATCAGAATACATCAGGTGAGCCTATGGAGTACTTCGATGATGAGATCAATGAGAAGTATATCCCATATGTTGTTGAGCCTTCACTTGGTGCTGACCGTGTAACACTTGCTTTCCTTTGTGAAGCATATGATGAGGAAGTTCTGGATGCTGAGAAGAATGATGTTCGTACTGTACTTCATTTCCATCCTGCAATTGCACCTGTAAAGATCGGTGTATTCCCGCTTTCCAAGAAGCTGGGTGAGGGTGCGGAAAAAGTATATGCCCAGCTCAGTAAGTACTGGAACTGCGAGTATGATGACAGAGGAGCTATCGGTAAGAGATATCGCCGTCAGGATGAGATAGGAACTCCTTTCTGTATCACTTATGATTTTGATTCAGAAGAGGATGGAGCTGTTACAGTACGTGACCGTGATTCTATGGAGCAGGAGCGTGTTAAGATCGAAGATCTTAAAGCCTACTTTGAAGCTAAGCTTGATTTTTAATTTGAGTTTAAAAAGATGACAAAAAGGTTATGCCTTTTCTGTCATCTTTTTATAAAATGGATGGTAAGGTAAATGGGTACAGAGTCAAAAATCGAACACTATCATGGTGCCGGCGAAGCCCCTAATATAAATGTTGTCAACAGATACGGTGCTCCGGTTCGTTCTCTGTATGCTACAAGAAATGTTCTTTCTGTTGGGCAGGAGATAACGATTACGGATGATGATAATAATACTGTTTACAGATCCGTATCTAAACCTGTATCAGTTCTTGATAAGACTGAAATCACTGACGGAACCGGGAAACCTATAGCACATTTTAATCGTAAAAAATATTCTCTAAGAGAGAGACATATTCTTACGATGGAAAATGGTATGGAGATACTTCTGGAAAAAGAAGTCATGCATATTGTTAGAGAAGTGACGAATATAACGGAACTTACAAATACAAAAGAACTAAGCTGGCAGATTCGTGGATCTAAACAACGACTGAATTTCGAGATTTTAGATAGTGATAAAAGGGCGGTTGCCATAGTCAGTCAGAAGGTTATCAGCAAGCATGAAAAGTATTGTATAGATATTTATGATGCTGATGCAGTGGATATTATCTGTAGTGTAATGATTATTTTGATGCATATTATCAGAGACCGTAATTTAGTATCTTCCAGAAAGATTATAAAAATAACAAAAAGATTTTAAAAAAAGTGGTAATTGACTATTCAATTATCACTTTTTTTATGTTATAATCCCGATAGTTACGGGCTGTAGGATTGATTTTATATTTTTGGAATGAATCTTATGATCCGAAATAAATTTTTTAATACATTAGGAGGTATTAGACACATGGCTAACAAATGGGTATACACCTTCAAAGAAGGTAATATGTCTATGCGTAACTTGCTTGGTGGTAAAGGTGCAAACCTTGCTGAGATGACAGAGATAGGTCTTCCAGTACCACAGGGATTCACAATCACAACAGAGGCTTGTACACAGTACTATGAGGATGGCCGCAAGATCAATGATGAGATCATGTCTCAGGCTATGGAAGGCGTAGCTTGGATGGAAGAGGTAAACGGTAAGAAGTTTGGTGATCTTAATAATCCTCTCCTTGTTTCTGTTCGTTCAGGTGCTCGTGCATCTATGCCAGGTATGATGGATACAATCCTCAACCTCGGTCTTAATGATGAAGTAGTAGAAGCTATGATCAAGGGAAATCCTGATCCGGCATTCGAAAGATTCGTATATGATTCATATAGAAGATTCATTCAGATGTTCTCAGACGTAGTTATGGAAGTTGGTAAGAAGTATTTTGAGCAGCTTATCGACAAGATGAAGGAAGAGAAGGGTGTTAAGTTCGACGTTGATCTTACAGCTCAGGATCTTAAGACTCTTGCTGAGCAGTTCAAGGCTGAGTACAAGAATCAGCTTGGACAGGACTTCCCTTCAGATCCTGTAGAGCAGCTGAAGCTTGCTATCGAGGCAGTTTTCCGTTCATGGGATAACCCTCGTGCTAACGTATATCGTCGTGACAATGATATCCCTTATTCATGGGGTACAGCTGTAAACGTAATGCCTATGGTATTTGGTAACCTTAACAATGAGTCAGGTACCGGTGTTGCATTTACAAGAGATCCTGCAACAGGTGAGAACAAGCTTATGGGTGAGTTCCTCATCAACGCACAGGGCGAGGACGTTGTTGCCGGTGTTCGTACACCTATGCCTATCGCTCAGATGGAGCAGGAATTCCCTGAGGCATATGCTGAGTTCCTTAAGGTTTGTAAGACTCTTGAGAATCACTACCATGATATGCAGGATATGGAGTTCACAGTTGAGAATAAGAAGCTTTACATGCTTCAGTGTAGAAATGGTAAGAGAACAGCTCCAGCTGCTCTGAAGATCGCTTGTGACCTTGTTGATGAGGGACATAAGACACCTCAGGAAGCAGTTGCTATGATCGATCCTCGTAACCTTGATACACTTCTTCACCCACAGTTTGATGCTGCTGCACTTAAGGCTGCAACACCTATCGGAAAGGGACTTGGAGCTTCTCCTGGTGCTGCTTGCGGTAAGGTTGTATTCACAGCTGATGATGCTGTTGAGTGGGCTGCTCGTGGTGAGAAGGTTGTACTTGTAAGACTTGAGACATCTCCAGAAGATATCACAGGTATGAAGAGTGCTCAGGGTATCCTTACAGTTCGTGGTGGTATGACATCACACGCTGCCGTTGTTGCTCGTGGTATGGGTACTTGCTGTGTATCCGGTTGTGGCGACATCAACATGGACGAGGAGAACAAGAAGTTCACACTTGCTGGTAAGGAGTTCACAGAGGGATCAGAGATCTCTATCGATGGTACAACAGGTAACATCTATGAGGGAATCATCCCTACAGTTGATGCTCAGATCGCTGGTGAGTTCGGACGTATCATGGCTTGGGCTGATGAGTTCAGAAAGCTTAAGGTTAGAACAAATGCTGATACACCTGCAGATGCTAAGAAGGCTCGTGAGCTTGGAGCAGAGGGTATCGGACTTTGCCGTACAGAGCATATGTTCTTTGAGGAAGACAGAATTGCTGCATTCCGTGAGATGATCTGTGCAGATACTGTAGAAGCAAGAGAGAAGGCTCTTGATAAGATCCTTCCATATCAGCAGAGCGACTTCAAGGCTCTCTATGAGGCTCTTGAGGGATGTCCTGTTACTATCAGATTCCTGGATCCACCACTTCATGAGTTCGTTCCTCATGAGGAAGCAGAGCAGCAGAAGCTTGCTGATGCAACAGGTAAGACACTTGATGAGGTTAAGGCTATTGTTGAGTCTCTCAAGGAGTTCAACCCTATGATGGGTCACAGAGGATGCCGTCTTGCAGTTACATATCCTGAGATTGCTAAGATGCAGACAAAGGCTGTTATCAGAGCTGCTATCGAGGTTCAGAAAGAGCATGCTGACTGGGATGTTAAGCCTGAAATCATGATTCCTCTTACATGTGAGCTTAAAGAGCTTAAGTTCGTAAAGAAGGTTGTTGTTGAGACAGCTGACGCTGAGATCGCTGCTGCAGGCGTTGATCTTAAGTATGAAGTAGGTACAATGATCGAGATTCCTAGAGCTGCACTTACAGCTGATGAGATCGCTACAGAAGCTGACTTCTTCTGCTTCGGTACAAACGACCTTACACAGATGACATTCGGTTTCTCAAGAGATGATGCAGGTAAGTTCCTTGATGCTTACTATGATACAAAGATCTTTGAGGCTGATCCATTTGCTAAGCTTGATCAGACTGGTGTTGGTAAGCTTATGGAGATGGCTATCAAGCTTGGTAAGCCGGTTAATCCTGCACTTCACTGCGGTATCTGTGGAGAACACGGTGGAGATCCTTCATCAGTTGAGTTCTGCCATAAGATCGGACTTGACTATGTATCATGTTCACCATTCCGTGTACCTGTAGCTAGACTTGCTGCAGCACAGGCTGCTATAGCAGAGATGTAAGCTTCATCTAGAAGTTAATAAGATAGAAGTAAAAGAAGAACCGGGTTGTTAAATAACAACCCGGTTTTTTCCACTGTATTTGCCCGCGTAAAGCTTTTTATATTCAGTTCACAAAACCGATGTGATATAATCTAGGTACACGGTACCGTGTACCAAAACGCAAAAAGATGCCAGGTACCATGACGGAGGTGTACATATGAAAGCTTTAGTTGCTTATTTTTCAGCAAGTGGAAGAACAGCGAAGGTTGCATCGGCGCTGGCTAAAAAAATCGATGCTGATGTTTTCGAGATAAAACCAACTCAGCCATATACTGAGTCGGATCTGAAGTGGGCTAACCCTATTGCCCGCTGTAATAAGGAAAAGTTTGGCAAAAAGGACGTTCCGGTAGAGAGCAAGGTCGAGAATTTCGAAACGTATGACACTGTTTTTGTCGGTTTTCCTATATGGTACTACGCAGCTCCGAATGTTATAAACACGTTCTGCAAGGACTACGACTGGACGGGAAAGAAGGTTTATGCTTTTGCGACGTCCGGCGGAAGCGGCATAGGTAAAACCGCAGAGAAGCTTGAGCCGTATGTGAAGGGTGCAGAGTCATTGGATGCGATGATCATTAAGAGCAAGGAAGACCTGCTGGAGCTGTTAAAAGGGCTTAAATAGAGAATAAGAGAGTGAGAGCATGTATCCTATAAATGTATCCTGCAGGACGGAAATAACCAGAAAACAGAAGAAAACCCTGAAGCACTATGGTCTCATATGGGATGGCAGCGAGTTCAACGGACTTATAAAGAGTGAGAGAAGGATAGAGAAAATCAAGACCTACTGTAAAAAAGAAGGCCTCAGATTCAAGATATCAAACTCTATGGGAAACAGAAGTGCAAACTACAGAAATAAGTTCTTTACCCATCATAAGCCACAGATACTAGGCAGATATTATATATGTGCTTACTGCGGCAAGCTTCTCAGTAAAAGCAAAGTGACTGTCGATCACCTGTATCCTATAGGCAAGGTTTCGAGAAGTGTTAAATATCAGAAGAAGCTTAAAAAACAGGGTATTCAGAACATAAACAGTCCAAATAATCTGGTCCCCGCCTGCGCCAGATGTAATATGAAAAAGGATGATAAAACCGGACTTTGGATATTCCGCGGCAGAATCGGAAGGCATACCGGCCGTTGGATTATAAAATGGCTTATTGAGCTCATTATTCTAGCTATACTTATATATATAGTGATTTGCAGGAGAGAAGAGGTTATACAGTGGATACAAAGCCTATATTAATATAGTCAAGTTCACTTGGGAGGATTCAAATACTTTAGCTGGAACGTTAAAGGAGAAGAAAGGTACCGTGTACCAAAACGCATTTTGGTACACGGTACCTTTTTGGCAAAAAGGTGCCATGCTCCAAGGTCTGTCATATTAAAGGACCAAACCCTATGAGATACTAAAACCAACAAGAACAACACAAATCAGCTAAATCAAGGAAGGGAGTTGATTGTATGATCACATTAATGGTTAGGTTATTTATATGGATGCTCGTATTCCCAATTAAAGTACTTTATTCACTTGTTAAGAATATAATCTGGTTCCCGCTTATCCTGCTCGGACTTATCATTGATGACGGCGGACCGGGACCGTATAGGAGGTGGTGATTATCATGACAGAGAGGAAGATTCTTTATAGCGAGCCGGTAGATTACTTCCCTAAGGATGTAAGGGAGGAATTCTTCCCGGAGATGAATGTTGATTCGATGAGATATAACGAGATCGCAAGAAATATGCTCAGCAGGATGCTTGATGAGCATGATGATGAGAATGTCGTATTCTCGCCATATTCAGTATTTGCAGCTATAAATATGCTTGCAGACTCAACCGCTGCTGATACAAGAAGAGAGCTGACAAACTATCTTGACACCTCAGATCCGGATTCCTTTGATACTCTCGGGGTTATGAATCGTCATCTGAAGGATGCATATCAGTTTACTTCAGCCAATGCTGTAATCGTGAAGAATACGATAAAAGACTCCATAAACAATAAATATAAAAAGATGCTTAAAGCTAAATACTCAGCAGAGTTCTTCGATTCGGTCGATATAGTAAATGATGTAAACAAATGGGTGAGCAAGAAAACCAAGGGAATGATCCCTAAAATCGCGGATGATTCCATGAGTCAGATGATAGCAGCACTAATAAATGCAGTGACGTTCGATGCAGCTTGGATGGAGAAATATGAAGAGGACGATATCTACGAGGAGAAGTTTAAAAACATAGATAAGACAAGTTCAAAGGTTCAAATGATGCACAGCTCCGAGGATTATTACATAGAGAATGAACTGTTTAACGGCTTCATCAAACCTTATAAGAAGGATGAATTCTCATTTATGGGACTCCGCCCAAAAATCAATAGCAAAACATTAATAAGAAAAATCATTAATGATCTGGATGTGACCGAGCTCTATGACAATGCAGAGTTGGCAAATGTAGAAGCCTACATACCTAAGTTTAAATCAGAATATACCAAAGAACTGTCCGGCTTGTTAAAGGAAGTTGGCGTAAATCAGGCGTTTGAAGATAATGCAGATTTCTCGCCGATGGCTAAAGGCATCCCTATGAAGATAGATCAGATATGCCATAAAGCACTTATAGAGGTTGATCGTCACGGAACCAAAGCTTCCGCTGTTACAATGGAGATAGCCATTGGCTGTGCAGCTGATTTCAATGAACACAAAGAAGTATATCTCGATCAGCCATTCATCTATGCAGTCATCCATAACAAAACCCACCTGCCGATATTCATGGGCGTGGCTAATAAGTTATAGCGTTTAGAGAACTAAAAAATGTAATTTGCGGCGCGACAAAGAGAAAACAAATCGCAATTAGGTGCATATATTTAGGAAAACAAATCGCAATCTCGGTCGATAAAACAACTTGTAAAAGATAAGTATAAAGTAAAAATGAATGACCGTTATATCATCTATACGAAGGATCTGGCATTTGATGATGGAGTATTATATATACCGATTTATATGACTATGTTTTTGTAATTATATTTTTATAGACAACACCTTCTCAAAGTGATAGGTTTGTTACCTTACGCACTGAGGCCCGAACGGAGATTAAATCAATGTACCCCATAAAAGTATCCAGTAGGACGGAAATAACAAGAAAACAGAAGAAGACTCTCAAGCACTACGGCCTGGTATGGAACGGCAGCGAATTCAATGACCTCATAAAGAGTGAGAGAAAGATAGGGAAGATCAAGGCCTACTGCAAAAACGAAGGCCTCAACTTCAAGATATCAAACTGTCTGGAGCTTTATCAAATATCTGCTTTTAAGTGAGTATCAGGGTAAAAATTATATGCAAGTAGCAGGTGTTCCTGTAAGGAAAGATGTATACGCCGCATATGAGAAATACTGTATGGCAACTGAAAGCTATACTGATGAATATGGAAACAATGTCGAGCCACGAAATGAAGTTATAGAGTCATCAGATTTTGTTTATGAGTATAAGCCGGTTTCACAGGCTGATGTAGATGAATTCAGAAAACTGATAGACTCAATAAGTGGTTGTACTGACGAGGATAGTAAGGTAACAGAAATAGTTAAAGAAGAGGTATCAGGTTACTTCTCAGGCGATAAGTCAATAGATGATGTATGTAGCGTTATTCAGGACAGAATCGGTACATATATAAATGAGAATAAATAACTAAATAATATAGTAAAAACCCTCTTTTTACATATATATTTACCCGGGCGATTCAGCCCGGGTTTTTCTTCGTTTCGTGCAACTAATATCAGAATATACATAATGTGAAAAAAATGTGAATTTTTTGCTTTTTTTGTCAAAACATGGTAAAATGACATAGCATTATACTAGGCGATGAAAACTCGTTTAATTCCGAAGTAGTAGAAAGGGAAAAAATATAGAAGGCTGTTAGGGTGAAGTCTTTGAAGGTTTTCAACTATGAGTGAGGAGAAAGAGAAAGTAATCGTAGACAGAAGTAAGTTAGTTAAAGCAAAGTCTGCGGAAATTGAGAGAAACACAGAAAATAGTGCTCAGAAAAGCACAGTGATTAGTGCTCAGAAAAGCGCAGTAAATAATACTCACAAAAGCACTGAAAAGAGTGTTTCAAAAGGTGTGGGAAACGGAAAAAAGAAAGATTCAAAGAAGAAGAAAACAGCTAAACAGTATGCAATCTCATTTTTTATAAAGGTTGGCGTAACTGCTCTTGTTGTGGTGCTTCTTCTTTATTTTGTTGTTGGAGTATATGTAAATCACAGTAACACCGGCTATCCTATGGTGAAGGATGGAGATCTGTGTCTCACATTTAAACTGGCCCAGCTGCATAAGGGCGATGAGATAGCTTACGAAGTGGATGGAACTATCCATTTTGGACGTATCGTCGCAGAAGCCGGAGAGGTGGTTGACATCGGAGATGAGGGACTAACGGTAAATGGATACGGTCTTTATGAAGATACTGTATATCCTACAACCGGCGAAGGAGCAAAGATCAGTTTTCCTTACACGGTGCCAAATGACTCGCTGTTTGTTCTGAATGACTACAGACCGGATGCTACAGACAGCCGGACCTATGGTGGCATCCCCATGAAGGATACAAAAGGAAAGGTTGTTCTCCTGCTTAGAAAAAGAGGTGTCTGATAACTATCAGGCTTTATATAAATCGGCAGATATACTGCCACAAAAATAAAACTTTATTCATATGGAGGTAAGGATATGAAGGGAAAAAGAAAACTATCAACTTTGTTACTTGTCGCAGTGATGACAATGATGATGGCGGTGCCTGTATGTGCGGCTACGACGTATACGCCGGTTGCGGGTGGGTCGCCTACATTTAAGAAATATCTTGTGATGGATAATAATGCAAATGTTCCAGCGGTTACATTTACATATACTATTGGAGCGGGGGCAGCTGCTGAAGGAAGTGCTGGTACATTAGCCGTATATGCAGGAAATGATGCAAATAAGGTGACTGGTACACCGACAATTGGAACTGCACCATTTGCAGCAAACTCAACAACTTATACTACACAGCAGGATGGTGATTCAGTAACACTTGGAACAAATCAAAAGTACGCAAAGAGTAATGTGAATGTTGATTTTTCCGGAGTTACATACAAGGAGCCTGGAGTTTATAGATATGTTATTTCTGAGGCTGAATCTACAGTAAGCGGTATTACTAATGATGCTGAACCGGTAAGAACTATGGACGTGTATGTAGAGGATGATGGAACTGGTCTAGCAATACAGGGTTATGTTATGTATAGCGGTACTGTTACTGCTGCACCTTTAAAGACAAATGCCGGTGTAGATGGTGCTACAAAAATAGATGGCTATACCAATACATATGCATCTTTCAATTTGGAAATCAGCAAAGCTGTAAGTGGTAATCAGGCATCAAAGGATGAGTATTTCGAGTTTACTGTACAGCTTGAAGATGCACTTCCTTCAACAACATATGCTGTGAATCTGGAAAATGCTGAAGCTACCACAACGACCAATGGAGTAAATACTTCAACTCATACAAATGCAGCTACGATTACTACTGATGCTGATGGTGCTGCAAGTGCTATATTCTGGATTCAGGGTGGTCAGTCTATAACTATAAAGGGACTTACTTCAGGAACGAAGTATACTGTAAGTGAAAATGGCACAACAATGACAAATGAAGGCTACACAACTTCTATAGTAAGGACTATTGGAACTGACGCAGAAGCGGCGATTGATGCGACTACAATATCTTCTGCTACTACGGGAATAACTGATAACACAGCACTTGCATTTACAAATACAAAGGAAGGTGTCATCCCTACAGGAATTATCCTTTCAGCTGCAGGTCTTTTAGTAGTAGCTGTTATAGTTGTTGCAGGTATTGTATTCTTTGGTGTTCGTTCAAGAAGAAAGTACGAAGAAGAGTAAGTATAAACAATCAAAAGTGATTAAAGGCAATTATAAGAGATTCTAAGTGATTAAAAGTAACTATCTATGATGAAGCGATTCTGGATAAAAATGAATATTCTCTATGAGAAGTTTATGCTTCTTGTTTTTGTTGTAGCATTGTTGATAGTCTGCTACGGGCTGTATGATACCTGGTACGTCTATCACAATGCACTGGACGACAGCTACCTGAAGTATAAACCTACTCCGGAGAGTGGTGTTCCGGATGATGCACCAATCACAGAAGATATGGTTGCCTGGGTCACGATTGATGACACAAATATAGATTACCCTGTCATGCAGGGTGACGATAATACAAAGTACCTTAATATAAATCCATATGGTGAATATTCGCTGTCGGGGAGTATCTTCCTCGACAGCAGAAATAAACCTGACTTTACAGATGATTACAGCATCCTGTATGGCCATCATATGGAGTATGGAAGCATGTTCGGAGCTTTGGATGAATTTCTGAACAAGAGTTATCTGGAGCATCATGACCATGGACAGCTGATAGTTGGTCGTAATGCTGATGCGACCTACGAGCTGGGTGTCTTCGCGTGCATTAAGGTAAATGTATTTGAGGAAAATGTACTTGAACCGATGAGCGTTAAAGAAATACAAAAGATAATCAGAGAACGTTCCGGGTACATCAATCCGTCTATAGAAAAATCAGACCATATACTTGCTCTTTCTACTTGTACTGAACCTGTATCAAGTAACAGACTGCTTGTGTTCTGCTATATATATGAATGATATAGCATGATTTTGAATGTTGTGACATGGCATGGCATGAGCTGGTCATCAACATGGATAAATTCCGGCTATCAGCATGAATAAATGCCGGATATTAACATGGATAAAAGCTGGTTGTGATATGGTAGAAAGATATAATAAAAAACATACATATAGCACAGCAACGTGGGTAAGAACCCTGTTTATGGCAGGTCTTCTTATGTGCGCTCTTTTTGTTGTATGTTTCTACGATCTCACAGTTCATGCAGAGTATTCATATACACCTGTTGACGCAGTGATTCCATTTGAGTGCATCAACTCAACGGATATGGATAATGCATCCTTTAAGATCAAAATCAAATCAGAAGATTCTTTATCACCTGTGCCTGACAGGAATACTGTTACAGTTGACAACTCCGGCAAGGGTGAATTCAAGATAAAAGGCAGCAAACTTGCAAGTCAGTACGTTATTCTTGAAGCAAGCGGATATTACCGCAATGAAATTACCGGGAAAAATTCTAATTCTGAACTGACTTTATTGGCCATTTCCGATGTCAGCGATAGAAATACTATAAACGTCAATCTACTCACCCATCTTGAATACGAACGAGTCAATTATTTAGTAACTGAACAAAATTTGAAAGTTGACGAAGCAAAGAAACAAGCCCAAAAAGAAATCCTTGACATTTTCAATATAGACAACAC
>CACZLA010000025.1 GCA_902781895.1 uncultured Lachnospiraceae bacterium | reverse complement strand
GTGCATGAATAAAGAATATATACTATTGAATTCAGGAGGAGTTATATATGAAAAAAACAAGATTAATAAGCAGCGTAGCAGTAATGTTTCTATTATCTTTTGCACTTACCGGATGCTCAGAGAATAAAAATACATCATCGGCAGCTACTACATCTTCGGTAGAAGCTTCAAACACAAATAATACACCGGCAACTGAAAATGGTTCGGTTTCAACAGCTCAGACCAATGCAGGTACAGCTGCTAATACTATTTCACTTGAAGATGCTAAAAAGATTGCTTTTGATAATGCAGGTGTGACAGAAGCAGATATCGTACTTAAGAAATCAGAACAGAGTTATGACGATGGAAAACAGGAATATGAGATTGATTTTTACTACAATGATATGAAATACGACTATGATATCGATGCAGCTAACGGTTCAATCACTTCCGTGTCCAAAGAAACTATGGACGCTGAGGACCGAGCTGAGATGGAAGCAATCAAGAACGGAGCCAATAGTACTGCCAATACAGAAACAACTGGTGCTATGGATGAAAACAAGGCATTTGAGATAGCACTCAAACATGCGAACGTTGCAGCAAATGATGTTGGAGAAAAAAGCGTAAAGAAGGATTTTGATGATGATTACAACAAAGAATTTTATGAAGTGAATTTCAAAGTTGGTAACATGGAATATGATTATGATATTGCCGTTGATACCGGAGAGATTCTCAAAGCTGAGTCTGAGATAGATGATTAAAGAAAAACCTGTCAGAACTGTTTAAATACATTTCTGACAGGATGCATTGTAACATATAGGTATGAATAATTCCAGTTGATAAGATTTTTACTTATAGTGTGTAGACTGTAATAAAACATTGCATTTCACCTACTAAATTGATATACTAAATATTGGTTTTATTATTGAAAATTGAAGAAATTTATTGCTGAATTTAAAGAATTCGCTCTAAAGGGAAATGTCATGGATATGGCTATCGGTGTTATCATCGGTGGTGCATTTGCTTCTATCATAAGCGCACTTACTGATTATATCATCAATCCTATCATCGGATGTTTCGCAACCGGCGGACTTGAAGGCTGGACCATCACTATCTGGAAGGCAGAGCTCGGTATCGGCGCATTCATCATGGCTATTATTAACTTCATCATTTTGGCATTTGTTTTGTTCCTGATGTTGAAAGCTATGAACAAGCTTCTGAATGCACGTAAGAAGAAAGAAGAAGAGACAGAGCCTCTTACAAAGAAGTGTCCTCTTTGCTGTTCAGAGATTGATATTAAGGCTATAAAATGTCCTTGCTGTACAGGAGATATCAGAGAGTAAAGTTAAATCAAATGTTATTCAGACGGTTCTGTGTATGCAGAGCCGTCTTTAAATTATGTCAATAAATTATAGCTTTCTCTTTTAGGAGAAGAAACTCGAGATAACAGATGAGGTGTTTGTTTGAAAAAGATAACCATGGGTATTCTTGCTCACGTTGATGCAGGAAAGACAACCCTGACTGAAAGTATATTATTTAATACGGGAATGATAAGGTCTGCAGGTCGTGTGGATGACGGAAATGCATTTCTCGACACTGAGGAACTGGAGAAGAAACGTGGTGTAACGATTCTTTCCAAGCAGGCTGTTATTGATATGTCTTCCGACAGTGAACTTAATTCTTCGGGGGACGATGTAAGGATTACCATCATAGACACACCGGGACATACTGATTTTATCGGCGAGACAGAGAGAGCTCTTTCCATTCTGGATGTGGCGGTTCTTCTGGTAAGCGGCCCGGATGGAGTTACCGCATCTACGAGAAGGCTTTACTCAATGCTTGAGGCATATAAGGTTCCCTTCTTTGTGTTTGTCAATAAAATGGATATGTGCGAAAGACAGTTAGATGAACTGATGGGGGAACTGAATGAACTGGGGGAAGGATTTGTGGATTTTTCTGCTGCTTCCGGTTCGGATGGAGCTATATCTGAAATAACTATATCAGAAATGTTTGATGATGGGACAAAAGAAGAGATAGCTTCCCTTTCTGAGGATACCATAGAGAGATTCCTGGAAACGGGTGAGATTTCCGTAGATGATATAAAAGCACTCGTATATGGAAGAAAGCTAAGGCCGGTACTATTTGGCTCTGCACTTAAAAACAGCGGTGTGGATACATTTGTCCGCATTTTTACAGAACTTATTCCGGAAATATCTTATAGAGACAGCTTTGCTGCAAAGGTATACAGACTCAGCTACGAGGATGGGCATAAGATAGCATTTACAAAGATAACAGGCGGAGAGATAGTTGTTCGTGAAAGTGTAAAGGTTACGGAGGATGATGAAGAAAAGATAAGCCAGATAAGGCTTTACAGTGGTGGTAAGTTTGAAAGTATACAGAAGGCTGAGGCCGGAGATGTTGTGGCACTTGTGGGACTTGACTCAGCTTATACCGGAATGGGTATTGGCGTTGAGATAGACGACAGAAGAGCTATGTGCCAGCCTGTTCTCAGATATGATATTATCCTTCCCATAGATACTGCACCGAGAGTATTCATCCCGAAATTCAGAGAACTGGTAGCTGAGAATCCATTACTATATATGGAAATTTCCGAGAAGGAACAGATAACCATATCAGTTATGGGAGAGTTTCAGCTTGAAATATTAAAGTCTATGATACTGGACAGATGCGGAGTCAAGGTTAGTTTTGCCCCTGCAGGTATCATAATGAAAGAAACCATATCTTCCCCGGTTATAGGTTACGGACATTTTGAACCCCTGAGACACTATGCTGAGGTTCAGATACTTATGGAGCCTATTCCCCGGGGAACAGGTATAGAGATTGCAAGTGCGCTCAGCGTAAATGAACTGAGTATCAACTGGCAGAAAACCATACTTTCCACCTTGTCAAATGACCTTCCTGTGGGAGTGCTTACCGGTTCTGCACTTGCGGATATCAGATTTACCCTTATAAACGGGAAATCACATCTGAAGCATACTGACAGTCAGGATTTCAGGGAGTCAGTAAGAAGGGCTGTTCGTCAGGGACTTATGAAGGCTGAAAATGTTCTGCTTGAACCTGTAATGAGCCTTGTGATCCAGCTCCCGGCTGAAATGGTTGGAAGGGCGATGAATGATATAACCCAGATGGGCGGAAATCTGACTACTGAAAATCAGAGAGAGATAAATGGAATACAGATGGCTACACTTGTGGGTGATGCACCTGCACGGCTGGTGTCGGATTATCAGACAAAGCTTACTCAGTATACCTCCGGAAGAGGAAGTGTAGATATGAGACTTTCCGGATACAGAGAGTGTCCTGAGGATACTGCAGATGAGATGATAGCTGCATCGGGTTATGATCCTGATAATGATAAGAATAACCTGTCGGGTAGTGTGTTTATAGAACATGGTGCCGGCTACTATGTTCCATGGTTTGAAAGCGAAGAGCTGATGCATCTTCCCAAAAGAGAGGCAGACTTCTTTGAAACTGATGAATTGAGTGACGAGGAGAGGCTTCTTGCTGAGGCTGAACTTGTAAAGGCTGCAGCAGAGAAGAAAAAGAATGAGTCCGGTGGTTCCTTTGAAGAAAGATTTGAAGCTATCGGAACGGATGAGATAGATGATATTCTGAGAAGCACAACTCACGCAAATGCCGGAAGTGATAAGAAAACGAAAAGAGTTTATCTGACAAGAAACCGTGTTGTGGCAGATATGAGAAAAAGCTCCGGTTCAAGTGGTAGCTCACAAACCACCGGAGATAAGGCATCAGGAGTAAAAACAAAAAATAAAGCTGATAAGGAGAAGTATCTCCTTGTTGATGGTTATAACATAATACATGCATGGAAGAGTCTGAAGGGACTTCTTACTGATGAGGAAACAGGAAATGTTACCTCAGGCGATAAACAGTCCATAGATCTGGAATCGGCGAGATTTAAGCTTCTGGATATAATGTCCGAGTATAGAGTGCTGAAGGATACGGAGATAATAGTTGTATTCGATGCGTATAACGTTAGAGGCCATTTTACTGAAAAGATGGACTATATGGGAGTACATGTGGTTTACACTAAAGAAGCTGAGACAGCAGACCAGTATATTGCCAGATTCACGCTGAAGAACGCGAAGAATCTGGATATAACGGTTGCAACCTCAGATGGGATGATACAGCTGATCATAAGAGGAGAGAATACCCGTCTGATGACAGCAGGTGATCTGGAGCGGGACGTTACACAGTGCAGAAAGTCAGCCCTTGGTATGTCATTCTGAATGTTTCAAGCAGAATATGTTATTTCGGATTTGTCATTCTGAGCGAAACGAAGAATCTTTCTCGCTAAACTTTATAGATACAAAGGAAATAATAAGGGATATCCCCATTCCGATAAGTGACAGGTTTTCCGTTACCATGGCTGGAAGCTTCAGTTCACTCAGCCATTCTCCGAAATATGTTCCGACAACTCCGAACATACCGCCTAGGATAACAGCTGAAAGCCAAAGTCCTTTACGTATGCTATATTTCTTATAGCACAGTATGGCAATCAGAAGAGGGAAGATGATTCCGGGTGTATATACTGAGTATGCTCCGGTGAGAAGTGTCATGATGTCGCCTCTTCCCAGAACTGCAAGAGTGAGAGCGAGTGTTCCGATCACTGCAACGGTAATACGGACAGCAGCAATGCTGTCCTTTTTTATTATATCCTTGGCAAAGATGGAGGATGCATTTATCAGACATGTGTCAGTTGATGAAAGGATAGCCGACAGTAGTCCGAAGATAAGAGGTATACTTACCAGCTTCGGCATGATGTTTATAACATACATAAGTGTCTTTGATTCTCCCAGCTCTTCGGGAGATATATTGTACCTTGCCCACATTCCGATAAGAGTTATCATGATAGAGAATATAAAGAGGCAAAGCCCTGCTATAAATGCAGATTTTTTGGCGGTTGATTCATTTTTAGATATAAAATTTCTTGAGATTATATCAGGACCGAGAAAGTAGACTCCGCCGATAACGAAGAATTGATTCAGTAGATTCATTGGTCTGTAGTTTTCATTCAGAAGCTCTATATTATCTGCTACACTTGCTGTATCGCCTCCTTTTACTAAGTAAAGATAGATACAGCCGATAAGAACTCCGGCAACAATGATTATCAGCTGCAGCTTATCCGTTTTTACTACAGATGACTGACCGCCGAGAAGGGTATAAAAGATAACTACAGAAGATATGATGACAAAAAGCCACTTATCGTTTCTGCCTGTTGCAAATGCAACGAGAGAGTTCATGGCTACAAGCTGGCCGGCGATAACGCCTATCCACGATATGACTATTATCAGGGATATGATCATTTCAGCTGATGGACCTATAGTGATCCTTGCCAGGTCACCCAGGGTATCGGCACCTGTTGCTCTGACTTTTTTTGAAATGAAAATTGACTGGAATATAAGACCTATAGCTCCAAAAGCAAGCCACCAGATTCCGGGGAAGCCTATACTGTAAACAGTATCTGTCAATCCGATAGTAGTGGAAGCTCCAATCACAGTAGCCAGAAGAGTCATGGTTACGGTGATTAGGCCGCGGTTACGGCCTGCCACTGCGTAGTCTGTAAAGTTCTTTACGGATTTTGTGTCGATGATACTGATCGTGATAAAGATGAGAAGATAAAGAATAAGTGCAATCAGAAATATGCTGTTCATTGTAAAGTCCTTTCAAGTGAATTTTAACCCTATAATTATTTATCACGAAAAAAAGAAAATGTCAACCAAACAATTTTGCGTGGTTGACATTCTATAACGGTTATATATGGTTGACATTTTCATAAACTATTTCAATTGATTGACAATTCTTGCTATTAATTCATTTTTCGGTATATCGATATTTCTTATTCCGATTCCGATGATATATCCGTTAATTGTATTTGTTTCAAGGTCTGCGAAGTATTCCGTAAGAATGCCACAGACTTTTTTGTTTCCTATGGATATTCTGTTATATTTTTTGTCAAGAACGGCTGTCTGTCGGGACATTTTTTCGATGATGTTTTTTACGGTGTTTCCGATAAACGAAGAGGAAAGCGTCTTTCCTGCCTGGAGATCATCGATGATAATACTCATATATATGCCACCTTCAGGTGAGTCAAATACTTTACTGCCATGACCGACCCCTGCTGTCTGTTTTCTTGCTATGATTATCTTTTTATTCATTGACCCTGTTATCAGTTCAAGCTTAGCAGTAAGATTGGTTGACTCCAGACTATCGAAAACAATGATACTGTCGATTATACGTTCCACATCGTTTTTATCACATATATCTGTCAGAGCTTCTTTTATGGCGACAACAGATACTCTGTCATTTGATGTATCCAGACAGTAGCCTTTGTTATTAACAGATTCAATGCTGTATCCGTCTTCCTTAAGACTGTTAATAGCCTTCCAGATAGCATTTCGTGATACTTTCAGTTCATCGGCGAGAGCAGTGCCTGTAACATATTTTCCTTTATTATGTTCAAGGACAGACAGAACATGATCCCTGGTGGTCATCTTTTTCATTAATCTCAAGCTCCTTGTTTATGATGAATGTGTCAAAAGTGACTTTTGATGCTATATTGATTTATAATAATTTGAAAACTCCATAATGTCAACATTGCCGGTTGACAATATTATTATTAACTTTGCCGGTTGACATTATTAATATTTATCAATATATCCTTGACTAGATAGGGTGATGATGCTTAAACTGATAGTTATGAAGGAGGGTAAGACCGTGCAGCTGACAGATAAGAGTTTATTTGATAGAAAGATCAAAAGAGTCATAATATCCGAGGATGAGATACATAAAAAGATTGCTGAGTATGGCAGTAAGCTCAGCAATGAATATGAAGGGAAACCGCTTCTTCTTGTAAGTATTCTAAAGGGAGCGTTTGTTTTTTTGTCTGATCTGACCAGAGAGATCAAGATTCCCTGTGAGGTGGGATTTATGGCTGCAAAAAGCTATTTTGACAGCACGTGTTCATCAGGAGATGTTCAGATAGTTTATGATCTGGCTCAGGATATCAGTAATTATCATGTTGTGGTAGTAGAAGATATTATTGATACGGGAAGAACTCTGCTTACTATTGCAGATATGCTGAAAGCGAGAAATCCGCTGTCACTGAAGATACTTACGCTTCTTGATAAACCTGAACGAAGAGTAGTAGATCTTTCAGCTGATTATTCCCTTTTTACTATTCCTGATTATTATATAATAGGATATGGACTTGACTTTGGTGAGTATTACAGAAATCTTCCGTATATCGCTGAATATGACCCGGAATAGTTGATTTTAATAAAGATTTATAGATTTAAAATATATTTGACATCCACATCATTATTATAAAGAGAAGAATCAATGGAAAAGATATTTAAATTAAAGGAACACGGAACAAATGTAAGAACAGAGGTATTGGCAGGCTTAACCACTTTTATGACCATGGCCTATATACTTGCTGTTAATCCATCTATTTTATCTTCTGCGGGAATGGATCCCACAGCGGTTCTGCTTGCAACATGTTTTTCTTCATTTGTTGCAACTATGTGTATGGCCTTCTTTGCAAATCTTCCGTTTGCGCTTTCAGCGGGAATGGGACTAAATGCATTTTTTGCGTATACGGTATGCGGTTCTATGGGGTATCCATGGCAGGTTGGCCTTATGGCTGTATTTGTGGAAGGACTTATCTTTATCTTACTTTCCCTCACAAATGTAAGAGAGGCTATATTTAATTCTATTCCTTTATCTCTGAAAAGAGCAGTTGTTGTGGGAATAGGTATTTATATTTGCTTTATAGGACTTAAGAATGCGAATCTTGTTGTTCATAATGATTCAACACTTGTAGCTATCCGGGACTTCGGAGCGGATTTTCATACAGCCGGTATAACATCCCTGCTTGCTGTATTCGGACTGTTTTTCATGACAGTTCTTTATCTTAGAAAGGTTCCCGGTTCCATACTTATCGGTATTATCGGAACCTGGTTGATAGGAATAGCACTTGAACTTATCGGTGTTTATGTTCCGGATCCTGATACGGGATTTTACAGCCTGATACCTGATTTTGCATTTACTGATTTCTTCAAAATAAAAGAAACATATGGCGCATGCTTTGATGTGGATATGAAATCTGTTGGTATAGTCAATTTTGCGGTAGTTGTTTTTTCTTTTCTGTTTGTGGATCTTTTCGATACCATCGGAACCCTCATCGGAGTAAGCCAGAAGGCCGGAATTCTTGATGAGGAAGGAAAGCTTCCCGGAATAAAACCGGCACTTTTAGCGGATGCTATCGGTACAACTGTAGGTGCATTTATGGGTACATCAACAGTTTCAACCTATATAGAATCATCAACGGGAGTAGGAGCCGGAGGAAGAACCGGACTTACAGCTATGACAACAGCAATATTGTTTCTGTTGTCTACACTTTTTGCTCCGTTCTTTACGGCGATACCATCATTTGCTACATCGCCGGCACTTATACTTGTTGGATTTATGATGTTCTGCAATATAAAAGACCTTGTGCTGGATGAGGAGCATTATACAGATGCCATACCGGCATTCCTCTGTATAGTAGCTATGCCGCTTTTCTACAGTATATCAGAAGGAATATCGGTTGGTATTATATCCTATGTTGTTATCAAGCTGCTTTGCGGAAAGAGAAAAGAGATAAAGCCGATAATGTATCTGCTGGTGGTAATGTTCTTAGTTAAATATATATATCTGAAGTGACCCCGTGCTGATTAAATATTTAAATAAAAAAAGGTATTGCATTATGTTTTTTATTGTGATATTATCACAAGGTATGATTTTTAGGAGGAAATGCAATGAAAACCGCGCTTACAGTAGCATTTTTAATAATAGCAATAGTACTTGCCATATTGGTACTCTGTCAGGAAGGTAAGGAACAAGGCTTTACTGGTTCGTTTACAGGTTCTGTAGATACCTATTGGGGAAAGAACAAGAAGCATTCAAAGGAAGCTAAGATGCAGAAAGCTACCGCTTTTTTTGGAGCATTGTTCATCATAGTTGCTGCACTGCTTAGTTCAAAATGGCTGAATAAGTAGTTTGGTATTTGATATGCACTTTTGACAGGTACTTACTATTTGTAAGTGCCTGTTTTTATCTTTATAATAATTGCATGTCCGTATATTAATTAGGAAATGGAAAACAGAATGAACGAGAATAATTACAATAACAACAATAAAATAGAGTATACGGATAGTGAGCTTGAAATATATGAGTCATTTAAAGAACGTATGTCAGCAAGTGATTATCGTCCGCTGAAATTTAAGGAACTTTGTTCTCTTTATGATATGGAAGATGTGAAGGATGATTTTCTTGATTACATTAACCGTTTATGTGATGACGTGAAGCTTATAAAGACGAAGAATAACCGGTATATGCTTCCTCCGAAGGATATGCTGGTGGGGATATACTCCGGCACAAGCAGAGGCTTCGGTTTTGTAACCGTTGAGGGGTTTGATGAGGATTTCTTTATACCCGGTAAGGAAACTCTGAATGCTTTTCATGGGGATAAGGTGCTTATAAGTACTTTGAAGCATGCCAGAGGCCCCAGGAAGGAAGCAAGGATAATAAGGATTCTTTCGAGAAATACTTCTCAGCTGATTGGTGTATTTAATCAGTGTGAGGGTTATGGCTTTGTAATTCCCAATAATAAGAAGATTGCTGATGATATTTATATTCCCGGATTTGCTACGGGAAATGCGGTCACAGGCAGTCTTGTTATTATAGAACTTACTGATTTCGGTACTGAAAAAAGAAATCCCGAGGGAAAGGTTATAGAAGTTATAGGCCATATAGATGATCCCGGAACTGATATACTTCAGGTTATAAAAACCTATGGAATCCCGGTTGAATTTCCTGATGACGTAGAGCATCAGCTTGATAGTATTCCGGACGAGGTTTCTGAAGAGGAGAAGACGGATAGAAGAGATTTCCGTGACCTGGATACCATTACCATAGATGGTGAGGATGCAAAGGATCTGGATGATGCCATATCCCTTGATTATAGTGATGGCATATATCATCTGGGAGTTCATATAGCTGATGTTTCACATTATGTGAGAGAGGGTTCACCGCTGGATAAGGAGGCTTTAAATAGAGGAACAAGCAATTATCTTGTGGACAGTGTTATTCCAATGCTTCCTCATAAGCTTTCCAATGGTATATGTTCACTGAACCACGATGTTGACAGGCTCACTCTTTCATGTGTGATGGATATAGATGGAAGCGGTAAGGTTATCAATCATGAGATAGTCGAGGGACTGATAAATGTAAATGAAAGGATGAACTATACCGATGTGGCCACTATTCTCGAGGGTGAAGAGATTCATCCTGAGATAGCCGAGGAGAATCCTTCCAGAAGCTATGAAAGCCTTATGGAGAGGTATAAGCCATTGATTCCGATGTTCAGAAGGATGCTTGAACTGTCTTTGATCATCAGAGAGGCCAGAGAAAAAAGAGGTTCCATAGATTTTGATGTGGCTGAAACAAAAATTATCGTTAATGAGGATGGTGTCCCTGTAGATATTCATCCTTATGACAGAAACTGCGCCACAAAGATCATTGAGGACTTCATGCTGATAGCAAATGAAACAGTGGCTGAGGAGTATTTCTGGGCTGATATTCCATTTGAATACAGAGTTCATGAAACCCCTACACAGGAAAAGGTTGATATACTCAGAGACGCCATGAAAAGCTTCGGAAAGTATTTCAAGGTAAGCAGGGATAAGATACATCCAAAGGAGTATCAGAAGCTGCTAAACAGCATAAAGGATGAGCCATACGAGGCACTTCTAACAAAGATGACTCTTCGTTCTATGCAACAGGCCAGATATGCTACGGAGTGTATAGGACATTTCGGACTGGCTTGTAAATACTACTGCCATTTTACATCTCCCATAAGAAGATATCCGGATCTCCAGATACACAGGATTATCAAGGAGACCATTCATGGTGAGATGACTCAGAACCGGATAAAGCATTACAGTAGTCTGCTTCACAGAGTTGCCGAGGATAATTCGGCTAAGGAAAGAAGAGCTGTTGATGCCGAAAGAGATGTTGTGAAGCTGAAGCAGATAGAGTATATGTCCGAACATATAGGTGAAGCTTTTGACGGTATTATTTCCGGTTTTACAAATCAGAATATATTTGTTGAGCTTCCCAATACCGTTGAAGGAGCAGTAAGAGTTGCTGATCTGACAGATGATTATTATACTTATTATGAAGACAGATTTGAAATGGTCGGCAGGTCGACGGGGAAGGTTATAAAACTGGGTGATCCCTGCAGGATAAAGGTTGTCAGATGTGATAAGATAGACAGGGTGATCGATTTTGAGTTTGTGTAGCTTCGGATAAAGGAGAGATATAATGGCCAAGGAAAAGGGCACAAGACTTATTGCAAACAATAAAAAAGTCTATCATGATTATTTTATAGATGAAACATATGAGGCAGGTATCGAGCTGGCCGGTACTGAGGTTAAGTCCCTCAGAGCCGGGAACTGCAGTATAAAGGAAGCATACATATCAGTTGATAATGGTCAGGTGTATGTAAATAAGATGCATATAAATCCTTATGAAAAGGGAAATATATTCAACAAGGATCCACTCAGAAAAAGAAAACTGCTGCTTCACAGATCTGAAATAAACAAGCTGATCGGTAAAACCAAGGAAAAGGGCTATACTATAGTTCCGCTGAAGGTTTATTTCAGTGGCAGTCTCGTAAAGGTTGAGATAGGACTGGCAAGAGGTAAGAAGCTCTATGACAAGAGAGAGGCTCTCGCAAAGCATGATCAGAAGCGTGAGGCTGAGAGAGACTTTAAGGTTAAACTCAGATAGAGGCCGGAGTCTATGGATAATAAGTCTAAAAAAGCTTGATTTTAGCACGGTTTAGATATATTATAGTTATTCGGGTAATGATACATTTGCCTGAAATTTAGATCAGAGGTACATGATAAATGAGTCAGGAAAAGGTTGACAGACATAAGAAAGAGAAAAAGAACAGAGCGAAAGTCATGAGAATGCAGAAGGTGAAGAAGGCGATAGCTGTATTTATCTGTTCTCTCGGAGTAGGAGCTCTGATAGGAATTCCTCTTGGAAAATATATTTACAAGGTACAGAAAGAAAAGGCTGAAGCAAATAAGACAATAGTTGCTTCTGAATATGATGCCTGGTTTGAAAACCATTGGAATGAAAAATATGGTTATAAAAATGCCAGTCCGACGGATGCTCAGGATCTTCTCAATCAGATGAATACTGCATCAGGTACTGATGCCGATGATGCCGGAGATCAGGTAGTCGAGTAATATCGGGGTAGTACTGGTTTCGACGGGGGTTTAGAAATTATGGCAGCCATCCGAGGTGAGTGACCTCGTAAAAACATTCATAAAAATAAACGCTGATAAGAATAAGTTAGCATTCGCTGCCTAAGGGCGGCTGTCAGTCTCGCGTCATCCGCTGCGTGAGGTACTGGCATCAAAGAGGCGGAGCACTTCCTTGCCAAAGCTTGTAGGCATGGGAAGAATTACAAGCTACTGAAATCATAAGCCTGTAAATGGGCGTGTGACGTAGGGAATGTCAAAACATTTACTGTGATGGGAGATACTGTAATGGAAGAGCTTTCGGACGTGGGTTCAATTCCCACCTACTCCAACGAAAAGACAGCTTTGCTGTCTTTTTTTTTATTTTATGAAGAATAGATGCTTTCCTTTAATGTTATGTCATTTTGTGGTATATTATTATTGGGTTATATTATATATAATGATATAAAAGGGGGTTAAGTCTATGAATATAGATCAAATGGCATTCAGCCAGGTTGCATCTACACTTGCAAAGCAATTTGACAGTATGTATTACGTCGATATCGAATCTGATAATTTCATTGAATTCTTTCATTCAGAGATGCTGAAGGATTTGTTTCTTCCGGAGCAGGGAGTGGATTTCTTTGCTTTTCTTTCTGAACAGGCGAAAAGAGTAGTTCATCCTGATGATCTTGATTATGTATTAAAGCTTATAGATAAGGAAGCACTACTGAAAAAATTACATGAAAATAATTCCAGCTTGATAATATGTAGATTTATTCTGAACGGAAAGATCATTCATATCTGTCATATGAGTGTACTTTGTGATGACAAGAAGCATATTCTTGGCTGTATCAGAAATATCGAGTATGAATTTAAGGATAGGGAAAAACAGGAACAGATATTAAAGTCAGCTGAGCGTCTTGCCAGACTTGATGAGCTTACCGGAATCATGAATAAAAATGCTTATTCGGAGCATATTAAAGAAATTGATGAAATGATCAATTCTGATGATGAGGATCCTGTATTTGCCGTAGTCATGTGCGATATTAATGATCTTAAGCTGATAAATGATACAAGAGGTCACAGCTTTGGTGATGAAGCAATTCAAAATGCTTGTCGTATGATTTGTGATTTATATCCAAACAGTTCGGTATACAGGGTTGGCGGAGATGAATTTGTAGTCATAGTGGCGGGTGAAGATTATGCTGATCGGGAACAGTTATTCGAACAGCTTAAAAAGGAATCGGAAAATAATGAACGTATGAGATCCGGACCTACTGTAGCATGTGGTATGGCTCATTATAATTCCGGGGTTGACAGATGTTTTAATGAGGTATATTCACGTGCAGATGGACGTATGTACGCGAATAAAAAGGAAATCAAATTAGTAAATCTTAAAGGAAAAATAAAAAAGCGTAAGGAGAGTAATCAAATTATTCCCGATGATAGAGCCAGGCAGATTGACAGCATGTTTGGGGCTTTATATACCGTGGCAGGAGAAGGCTATGTATTTTTGACTGATTTAAAATACAATTTCTCCAGATGGTCTCTTTCGGTTGTGAATGATTTTAACCTTCCGTCTGTTTATATGTATGATGTCGAGGATATCTGGAAGGAATGCATACATCCTGATGATGTTGACAGATATGTTGAGGCGGTTGACTCTGTTCTGCATGGAACTCCGGTCCTTTATTCCATATCCTATCGTGCAAGAAAGGCGGATGGTACTTATATTATCCTTAAACCAAGAGGATTTATATTAAATGATAGTGAGGGTGTGCCTGAATATTTCGGGGGAATAATGATCCCTCAGTAGAATGATTTAGAAGCTTTATCTGATGAATAATAAGGTATGAAATAGTAATAAAGTATGAAAGAATCGTGGAAGCCCGGCAACATGCTTTATCCGGTTCCGGCCGTGATGGTAAGCTGTAGCAGGAAAGATGAAAAACCGAATATAATAACCCTTGCATGGGCCGGCACCGTATGTTCGGATCCCGCTATGGTTTCAATATCTGTACGAAAGAGCAGATATTCCCATGACATTATCACTGAGTCGGGAGAATTTGTCATAAATCTTGTTACTTCGAAGCTTGCCAGAGCATGCGACTGGTGTGGAGTTCGTTCGGGCAGAGATTGTGATAAGTATAAAGAAATGCATCTTACCGAGTTCGTATCCGAATTTATGGATACACCTGCTATATCTGAGAGTCCTGTTAATATTTATTGCAGGGTAAAGGATATTCTTGAACTGGGATCTCATGACATGTTTATTGCCGAGGTTGTAGGAGTCACGGTTGAAAATGATCTGATGGACGATAAAGGCAGGCTTCATCTCGATAAGGCTGATCTAATAGCTTATTCCCACGGACAGTACTATACACTCGGAAGAAATATAGGCGGTTTTGGATTTTCGGTAAAGAAAAAACCAATAAACAAAAATAAGAAAAATATAAAGGATAGCAAAAAGAAAAAACATTAACTTATCTAAATAAATGAGCGAGGTATTACATGGAATTTAGAAAAGATAAAAACGGAACCGACCTGTCGATACTCGGATATGGATGTATGCGTTTTACAAAGAAAGGATCATCCATAGACCTGAACAAGGCCCAGAGGGAAATAATGACTGCTTATAAAGCCGGTGTAAATTATTTTGATACGGCTTATATCTATCCCGGAAGTGAGGCTGCCCTTGGTGCTATAGTAGCGAAAAATAAGATAAGGGATAAGATCAAGATAGCAACGAAGCTGCCGCAGTACATGATCACAAGTCGAAAGGCCATTGATAAGTACTTCAACGAGGAGTTGGGCCGCCTTCGTACAGACTATATAGATTATTATCTGATGCATCATCTTACTGACAAAGCAATGTGGGATAAGCTGAAGGCAATAGGAATAGAGAAATGGATCAAAGAGAAGAAGGCCTCAGGCCAGATAAAAAATATTGGTTTCTCATATCACGGTAACTCAGATAATTTCAAAAAGATTCTTGATGACTATGACTGGGATTTCTGTCAGATACAATATAACTATCTGGATGAAGTAACGCAGGCAGGAGTGGAAGGCCTAAAAGCTGCTGCTGAGCGTGGAATCCCCGTTATTATTATGGAGCCTCTTCGCGGGGGAAAGCTGGTAAATATGCTTCCGGAGAAAGCTAAAAGGATAATGGCCTCAAGTGACAGAGGCTGGACAGCTCCCGAGTGGGCATTCAGATGGCTTTGGAATCAGCCCGAGGTTACGGTGGTTCTTTCAGGTATGAACTCCGTACAAATGGTTAAAGAAAACGTAAAGATTGCTTCGAGCGCAAAAGTAGGAGATTTTACAGCTAAAGACTTTGCCCTGATAGAAAGAGTAAAGAAGGCAATATCTGAGAATGAAAAGGTGGGTTGTACAGGATGCAGATACTGTATGCCTTGTCCTAAAGGAGTGGATATACCCGGAACATTCAGAGCTTATAATACAATGTATACGGAGTCGAAAAAGGACGGACGTTTTCAGTATGCGCAGACAGTCGGACTTACAAAGGAACCTGCATTTGCCACTCAATGCGTTGGATGCGGAAAATGTGAAAGGCACTGTCCTCAGAGCATACCTATCAGGGTAATGCTGAAAGAGGCAGATAAGGCTTTGAGACCAATCCCATATAAAGTCGGAATAAATGTAGTGAGAAAATTTATGTTCAGAAAACCAAAGAAGAAGAGGGGATAAAACGAGGGGGTATTATGATGAAATTCAGAAGGACTATAGCAATGTCCCTTAGTACACTTTTACTATGTGGCATTAGTGCCACCGGGGTTGATGCATCAGGTGCGGGTACTGCGAAAAAGACCGATACATCCGACTGTTGTACTGCAAAATCTGTAGGAGAATCAAACATTTCCTATGATAGTGATCAGGAACCGGATTATTATGAATTGAATGATGAAGAGGGCTTACCCTGCGGAGAATTCAATCTGGAATTATTAGGGATGTCGTCTGTAGAGTTAAACGAAAGTTCATCTGATGATTCAGATTACGCCACAGATGGTGACGCATCAGAGTTATTTATAGAAGAAGAAAAGCCTCTGATATCCGACTCACCGTCCAATGAATATTCATATAAAGTTACTGATACGATAACGGCAAACTTCAAGGATGGAATCCTTGCATTTGAAGGATCAGGGGATATTCCGGATTATGAATATACAAAGGACGAATATTATAATTATTATGCTGATACTCCCTGGAAGGATATTCGTTTAGAGGTAACCGATGTTGTGATGAGTGATGAGATAACCGGTATAGGATCATATGCCTTTGTCGGACTTGAAAACTGCTCCTTCATTGATCTTTCTTCGAATCTTAAAACTATTGGAGATGCAGCTTTTTATGAGATGAAGAGTCTTGAAAAACTTGATATTCCCAGTGGTGTTACTGTTATACCTCAGGCTATGCTTTGCTATTGTTCCAGTTTAGGGAAAGTTACCATGGGAAATGTTACAACAGTTGGTGATTATGCATTTTCCAATACTTCATTAAAAGAGTTTAATGTTCCTAAAAGCCTGACAGAGATAAGTACACTTGCTTTTTTTGATAATCCTGAGTTGTTGGCTTTTAACGTTGCTTCTGATAATCCTTCATATAAATCAGTTGATGGAATTCTGTTTTCAAAGGACGGAACGAAGCTTATCAGATATCCTCAGAATAAGGCGGGCACAACTTATAACTGCAGTGGCGTGACATCTATAGCCCAGTGTGCTTTTAGAAATACCCCGGTTGAAACTGTTAATTTAAATGGAGTAAAGACTCTTGAATCTTCTGCATTCCAGGAGGCTAATATTACAAGTGTTGTAATTCCCGACTCGGTTACAGAGGTTGAGTATTTTACATTTTATAAATGTCCGAATCTTAAAAGTGTAACCTTCGGAAATGGATTTACAAAAACAAGCTATCAGATGTTCAGAGATTGTTCTGCTCTTGAAACTGTTAATTTCGGAAGTGCACTTACTGAGCTTGATGCACATACATTTGCATATTGTACTTCACTTAAAACGGTTATGTTGCCGAGTAATATAAAGACGATAGGAGTCGGCTGTTTCGGATGCTGTTCAAATCTGGAATCATTCACTTCATCATCTGTTGAGGAAATTCCATTTCAGTGTTTCCTGAATTGTTATGCTCTTAAAAATCTTAGTATTAATAATGTAAAGAGAATATTCCGTCAGTCCATCGTTTGTAATCAGGGACTGGGATGTAATGATTTCACACTTCCTGCTACAGTTGAATTTGTTTCGGAATATGCATTTAATGATAATGCGAAGGTAACTTGTCTCAATCCGAAGATAAAACCATATGGTTTCAATGGCTTCAGGATACAAAGTGCAGTAAATGTTACCGGAGAAAACAAATACGATCTTGCATATCAGGTGCTGGCACTTGTAAATCAGAAGAGAGCAGCGGCAGGTGTTCCGGCTCTGGTTATGGATAGTGATCTTCTTAACCTATCTATGGAACGTGCAGCGGAGCTTACAGCCCTTTTCTCACATACCAGACCTGATGGTTCGTATTTCAATGCGCATTACAGAAAGGCCTATGGTGAAAATATAGCAGTAGGCAGTTCAACTGCTGCAGCTGTAATGGATCAGTGGATGAATTCTACAGGTCATAAAGAAAATATTCTGGACCCGAATTATACAAATATCGGAATAGGATGCTTTTACTATAATGATCAGTATTACTGGGTTCAGGATTTCGGACTTGAAACCGGAGACAATATAACAAAACCTCAAAATGTAAAAAAGACAGTTAAGATATATCTTGCAATGGACGAATTCGGCGAAGCTTCTGCTTCGGGTGAGGGGGTAGTGTTCTCATTCGGTGATAATAAAACCTACAAGTATAAGGGTGAATTGGGCTTTGATAACAATTACGTACATGAGGGTTCAAAAATAAAGGCAACATTTGGTTTTATAAATCCCGGCTGGGAATATACTTACTGTCTCCCGGATCCGGACTGCTTATCCTGGGATAGTTCGAAAAAGAATGTTGCAACAGTAAATACATCCGGAATGATCACTGCAGTAGCAGAGGGAAATACCGATATCAGGGCAACTGTAAATGAAGGTGATCTTACTGCGAGTAAAACATTTACAGTGGGAGTTAATCCGGAAACGGGAAAATACGGAGATTCTGACAGCGGTGATGGAATGGTTCCGAGCGGTTCCCGTAATACATGGATCAAGAAAGACGGATTCTGGTTCTATATAGATGAGTCCGGACAGTATGCGAAAAATGAATGGAGAGGTGGTTACTGGCTGGATGCTGACGGAAAATGTACCTATGACGGAGTTGGCTCCTGGAAATGTAATTCCACAGGCTGGTGGTATGAAGATACCAATGGCTGGTATCCATATGATCAG
Organism: uncultured Lachnospiraceae bacterium; assembly: GCA_902781895.1. Taxonomy (GTDB): domain Bacteria; phylum Bacillota; class Clostridia; order Lachnospirales; family Lachnospiraceae; genus Eubacterium_Q. The sequence goes on along the minus strand of CACZLA010000025.1, from coordinate 18,337 downwards.
TGGCAGAAGATAGACGGAAAATGGTACTTCTTTGATTCCAGCGGTTATATGTGTGCTGATGAATGGCGTGATGGTTACTGGCTTGATTCAAACGGTGCCTGGACATATGAAGGAATAGGTACCTGGAGACTCAGTTCCGGAGGCTGGTGGTTTGGTGATACGAGCGGTTGGTATGCCTGCGGACAGTGGCAGAAAATCAACGGAAGCTGGTATTACTTTGATACGCATGGATACTGGGCCGGATAAAGCATATGATACTTTTTGGATTATACATGTCAACTTTATGATGGTAAAACAAGTCAAGAAAATTGCATATGGAACCTTATGATGCTATAATTATATTGTTATTTTTTGATTGTAATGAGGTTCAAATGGAAAAGATAGTTGAGACGGTGCCTGCTCGGAAGGTATCTGAATATGATGCTGTTTCTACTTATTTCGGAAACAAAAAAGTATGCATGTTCGATATTGAAACCACAGGCCTGTCGCCTTTTAAATCATTTACATATCTGATAGGGGTTAATATCATTGAAGATGGAGAGTGGAAGATCATCCAGCTGTTTAATGATGACGGGCAGTCCGAGCCGGAGCTCATAAGAACATTTCAGTCTATGATAGATGGTTACGACGTTTTGGTGGAGTTTAACGGAGATAGATTTGATATCCCTTATATTCAGAAAAGGATGGGCTATATCAGACAGAAGTTCGGTATTTCACTTACTGATAACTTCAGAAAGATAGAGTCCTTTGATCTTATGAAGATGATCAGTCCTTACAAGTTTGCACTGGGACTTCCGAATATAAAGCAGAAGACCATCGAAAAATATCTAGGTATCAATCGTCTGGATATGTATAACGGAGGTCAGCTGATAGATGTTTATCTAGGTTATCTTGCCGGAAGAGATGAAAAGAGCAGAAAGCTTGTTCTTCGTCATAACAGAGATGATATGGAAGGAATGATATTCCTTTCAAATATACTAGCCACGCAGATGATGGCCGAAGGTCAGTTTGATGTGGGAAATATAGATACCGAACTGGATAATGATACTTTGATGCTCATGCTGGAGCTTGAACTGAGAAGCGGACTTAAGAATAAAATATTTACAAGTATGGAAGGGGTTCGGCTTTCTGCATCGGACAGCCTGGCTCAGCTCAGGATTCCCATTTATACCGGTGTTATGAATTATTATCCGGAAAAAACAAAGGCTGAGGGCTGTGAGAGTTATGAGGGGTACTTTGTTCCTTCGTTCAATAAAACGCCGGATATACTTGCCGAATATAAGGCGGAGCCTAAAAGTAAGGAAACCTATATCATGTTAAATGATACATTTCTCGGTAATAGAGAGTTTGTCAGACAATATGCCGGAAATGTTATCAATTCTGTACTCAACTATCGTATCAAGTAATTATTATTTTGGGGGTTGTTATGTTAGAAAGCTTAATAGAGTCTTATCTGATAATTGAGATAATTATAATAGCATTATATATTTTAGGAACCTGGAAAATCTTTATAAAATGCCAGAAAAAGGGATGGTGGTCGATCATTCCAGGATTCAGAGAATATCAGTTGGCAAAATGTGCAGATAGAGAAACGGATGGAAGAGTATATTTGGTTGTTTCGATCATGACATACATCTGTACGGTTATCAACATGTTTATTGATATAGAACTGTATAATAGTGATAATATGCCATTTCTTTTAGTAATGTTTATCCTTTTTGAGTTGGTTGTTGTTATTGCTCATTTTGTATATTCGGTTCGTATTATTTCAGGACTCATTACTTTGTTCGGACTGAATAGAAAATGGGTTCTGTTTGCTGTTTTTATAGGATCTACACCTATTGCTCTTTACCTGGGATTATCGAAAAAACAACCAAGGGTAATATATGTTGATGAGACTAATAATAAGGGTGCTGCACTTTCCGGAATCAAAGCTAAGGCTATGGACAGTGGCCTTACTGTAAATATCGAAGACAGGACCATAACAGATTTCTTTAAAAAGAGAACTCTTCTCCGGGATATTCATATGAATATACAGCCGGGACATATGGTTCTTCTCCTGGGAGGCTCCGGTGCAGGTAAAACAACATTTGTTAATGCTGTAAATGGTTATGAAATGGCAAATGCCGAAATCATACTAAATGGTTCGGATCTTTATAAAGAGTATAAGAAGATGAAGTACAAAGTCGGCTTTGTTCCTCAGATGGATCTTGTTCGAGGCAATGATACGGTAGAAAGAACACTTTATGATGCTGCAAAGCTGAGGATTCCCGTATCGGTTTCCAAGGATGAGAGGAATAAGAGGATATGGAGTGTTCTTCAGTTCTTTGGTCTTGAACCTGTTAAGGATCGTCTCTGTGATAAGCTTTCGGGAGGTCAGAGAAAACGTCTTTCCATCGCTATGGAATATATTTCCAATCCGGATCTGTTCATTCTTGATGAACCGGACTCGGGACTTGACGGCGTTATGGCGAGAGAACTTATGGAGGGACTCAGAAGTATAGCCGATCAGGGCAAGATAGTTATGGTTATTACACATTCTCCTGACAGAGTTATCGATCTGTTTGATGATGTTATCGTACTTGCGAAGGATTCAAAGCTTACCGGACGTCTTACATATTTCGGACCTGTTGAAGAGGCAAAATCCTTCTTTGACTGTGAGCTTATGGAACGAATAGTTCTTAGGATAAATCGTAAAGAAGAGGGTGGCGATGGTCGTGCCGATGAATTTATAGAAAAATATGCGGAGGTGTGCAATGGCTGAGATGAATACAAATCAGGAAGCGTTAGAAAACATATCTGCATCTGAAGGCATAGCTGTTGCAAGCAGAAGTCTCAGGTATCGCGGAAGAATAAGACAGATTCCCATCTATCTTGGGAAAAATTTTCGAATGTTTATATATCAGAATGACTGGAAGGTTATTCCCATGGCGGCAGTTATTTCCCTTTTAGTTGTACTGGTAATTAAAAAGAATTTCTATGTGAATATGGAAGGTACTCTGAAGGGAGGACTGGCTCTTACCTGTGTATGCTTATGGAATGGATTCTTTAATTCCATACAGGTTGTCTGCAGAGAGAGGAATATTATAAAGAGAGAACATAGATCCGGAATGCACATATCTTCATATATTATAGCTCATATGATATATCAGATGGTTCTTTGTATTTTGCAGACCATAACTATTATGGTTGTTCTTTTGACCAGAAATCTTAAAATGCCGGAGTCCGGAATCATTACGAATAAATTTCTTTTTGATTTCTTTATTACACTGTTTCTGATAACATATGCAGCAGACATGTTATCGCTTCTTATTTCAAGTATAGTACATTCTACTACGGCAGCGATGACGATTATGCCTCTTATACTTATGATCCAGCTGATATTCTCCGGAGGTATTTTTGCACTTCCGAAGGGAGTTGATAGTATTAAGGGCTTTATGATATCAAGTCACGGTATGGCCTCAATATGTGCAGAGGCAAGATATAATGATCTGCCCAGTGTAACCGGATGGAAGATGATCAAGAAGGTTGCCGATGGAGAAAACGCTGATCCGGAAATAAAGAAATATATAAAGGAAATGGAAGCCACAGGCCAGGATAAGATTTTAAATAAAAAGATGGCTGAGTCAAATCAAAAACCGGATTTTGATTCCACATATAAAAATGTTCAGAGCAGATGGATAGTTTTAGGATTTTTCAGTTTGATATTTGCCCTTGCTTCGGTAATATTCCTTGAAAGAATTGATAAAGATAAGCGGTAGGTATTAAAATTGTGAAGTGAATTGACATAATTATTTTTATTTTATAGTTGAAACAAGAAAAAATTATGTTATAATTTAACTAGACTGTGTGTCGGCGTGGGAGCTGGCGTATATTTATTCGTTTGGAGGGTGACTTTACTATGATGCAACCAATTGATATTAAATCTCATAGCTTTGGAACAGGACTTTTCGGTTACAAGAAGTCAGATGTTGATCAGTATGTTGATACAGTTTACAGAGCATATGATGAGTTGTTTACCGAAAACAAGAATCTTCGTGATGAGAAGGACCGACTTAATAAGACTATCGAAGAGAATCGTCTCAGAATTTATGAGCTTGAGAAACAGGTAAACGGCGAAGAGCCAAAGAAGGAAGAGGAGAAAAAGGAAGAGCCTGCTAAGAAGGAAGAAGCTAAGGCTGATACCAATCCATTCACAGAAACAAAGGCAGCTGAGAATCCTTTCGATGATATGGTTATCGGTGGTGATGACACAAAGAAGGAAGACTCTAAGATAAAGATGGCTTCTAAGGATGATTCAAAGGATTCTGCCACATCCAAGTTCTTCCAGCAGTCAAGTGAAGAGACAGTATTTGGTGACGGAGATGACGTATTCGTTGGAGAGATAGAGGATAACAGAAAGCCAAACAAGGTAATGATTGGCGATGGTGAAGAAGAGGGAGCAGACGATTTCGAGTTCCTGTAAATCGATTAATGTATTACAAATGGGAGAGTGCTGCAAATTATTTGTAGCACTCTTTGTTTTTTGGAGAATAAAATGATAGCATATATAAAAGGGACGCTTGATGAGGTTACTTCAAAGAGTATTATTGTTGAATCCGGAGGTATCGGATATGAGATACTCACATATGACTATGTAATAAGAAAGCTTCCCGCACTTCACTCTGATATAAAGATATTTACATATCTGGATGTAAAAGAAGATTCTATGAAGCTTTATGGGTTTCTGTCAAACAGGGAAAAGGAGCTTTTTATAAAGCTGATTTCTGTCAGCGGTGTGGGACCGAAAGGAGCTCTTTCCATCCTTAATGAACTGGGACCCGATAATCTGCTTGCTGCGATAATCGCAAATGATTCAAAAGCTATATCAAAGGCAAATGGTATCGGTGCCAAGACTGCTCAAAAGGTTGTTATCGAGCTTAAGGACTCTGTTAGTCTTGAGGGGTCTATCTTTGATCAGGAGGCAGATTACAGTTCCGAGTCAGATGATGCCGGTGTTGTAAGCGACGCTGCTCAGGCACTTTGTGCACTTGGATATTCCAACACAGATGCTCTGAAGGCTATAAGAAAGATAAAGGATGTTGACGGAAAGACAGCACAGCAGCTGATAAAGGAAGCGTTGAAATACTTATAGTTATATAATAAGTATCAGATACAGCAATGCAATGAATCTATTTTGAAATAAGGTATCTATGAAAAAAAGTATTATTACTACGGAAAATACAATAGAAGATGAGATAATAGAAAAAAATCTCAGACCTACCAGTCTAGCTGAATATATAGGACAAAACAAGGTTAAACAGAACCTTCAGGTTTTTATTGAGGCCGCAAAAAGAAGGAAAGAACCTCTGGATCATGTTCTTCTTTACGGACCTCCGGGACTTGGAAAGACCACGCTGGCGGGTATAGTGGCAGAGGAAATGGGTGTAAATATTAAGATTACGGCTGGCCCTGCTATAGAAAAGCCGGGTGAGCTCGCTGCCATTTTAAGTCAGCTTTCTGAGAATGACGTTCTGTTTATAGATGAAATTCACAGACTCAGCAAACAGGTTGAGGAAGTTCTTTATCCTGCTATGGAGGACTATGCTATAGATATAGTTATAGGGAAGGGAGAACAGTCAAAGTCCATAAGACTAGACCTTCCGAAGTTCACTCTTATCGGAGCTACAACCAGAGCCGGAATGCTTTCCGCACCTCTTAGAGACAGATTTGGAGTGGTTAACAGACTTGAGTTTTACAATGTGGGTGAGCTGATGCAGATAATCATCAGATCCTCAGGTGTTCTGGGTGTTACTATAGATGACGAGGGCGCTCTTGAGGTTGCAAAGCGTTCACGAGGAACACCGAGACTTGCGAACCGGCTTCTTAAAAGAGTGAGAGATTTTGCCGAGGTTGAACATGAAGGCAAAATTGATTATAATGTTGCAAGGAGCGCACTTGATAAACTTGATGTTGACAGCTACGGACTTGATGATACGGACAGAGATATCCTTCTGACTATTATCAATAATTACGGAGGAGGTCCTGTCGGTCTTGAAGTTCTTGCTGCTGCAATAGGTGAGGATTCGGGTACTATAGAGGATGTTTATGAGCCATATCTTATAAAGAACGGTCTTATCAACAGAACTCCGAGAGGAAGAGTTGTAACCGAGAAAGCATATAAGCATTTTGATTTGGAATATATGCTCGGGGAATAGTGAGGTGAAAAGAAATGGGACAGGTAAAAACAGATATTCCGGTTGTTATCAATAATAAGGTTTATACTCTCAGTGGTTTTGAGGGTGAAGAATATTTACAGAATATAGCTACTTATATAAACGGAAAGATAGCTGAGTGCAAGACTTCTGAAGAGTACAGAAGGATGAATGTTGAATATCAGGGCGTTCTGCTGGCTCTGAATATTGCTGATGACTATTTCAAGGCTAAATCCAAGGCTGATGAAAGTGCAAATGATAACAGCGATAAGGAACAGCAGCTTTATGAACTCAGGCATGAGGTTATCGAGTCTCAGATAAAGCATGAAGCTGCGCTGAAGCTGGTTGAAGAGTATAAGGAACAGGTAAATATACTTCAGAAGAGGCTGGTTCAGCTGGAGGCTGAGAAGGAAAAATAATAATGAAAAAAAGACCTGAAATACTTGCCCCGTGCGGTAATATGGATGCGCTTAGGGCTGCGGTTGCAGCCGGAGCAGATGCATGTTACTTAGCGGGGAATTCTTTTGGAGCAAGGGCATATGCGGCAAACTTCAGTGACAGTGAGCTGTTGGAGGCTATCGACTTTGCCCATCTTCATAGTACAAAGATATATCTGACAGTAAATACACTTGTCAAAAATGAAGAACTGAAATACGTATATGACATGCTGATTCCCCTGTATAGGAATGGTCTGGATGCAGCTATAGTACAGGATTTCGGTATTTTTAAGATGCTTCGGGAGTGTTTCCCGGATTTGGATATTCATACAAGTACTCAGATGAATATAACCGGTGTTTCCGGGGCGAAGCTGTTTAAACGTCTTGGTGCCACGAGAGTTGTTGCTGCCAGGGAAATGACCATAGAGGAACTGGCTGCCATTAGAAAAGAGGCAGATATTGAGGTGGAGGCATTTGTTCATGGTGCTATGTGTCTCTGTTACAGCGGAAGATGCCTTATGAGCTCTATGGCGGGAGGACGAAGCGGAAACAGGGGCAGGTGTGCCCAGCCCTGCAGAAGGATATATAACGGAAGCTATAAGCTTTCCATGAGGGATATGTGCACATTACGTTATATCCCCGAGCTTGTTGAAGCAGGTATAGATTCCTTTAAGATAGAAGGCAGGATGAAAAATGAATACTATGTGGCAGTTACTGTTGATGCATATAAGGAACTGACGAATGCATATCTTTCAGGAGATTTTACTAAGGAGCTTGCTGAAAAATATGAGTTCAGACTGCTGGATACATTTAACAGAGGTGGTTTTACTACCGGTTATCTTAAACGTTCTAGAAACGATAAGGTGTGGGACAGTGCACTTATAGATGACACCATGCCCGGTCGTAGAGGGGTTAAGGTTGGTGTTATAGATGCTGTAAAGGACGGAAAGGTTCATTTTAAGGCTCTTTATGATATTAATTCAGGTGATGAGCTTCTTGTTGATGATAAGAAATCTGTTTCTCTTACGGTAGGTAAGGATATAAGTTCAGGGGAAAATGCTGCACTTAAGTGTCCCGAGACCGGAAGACTAAAGAAGGGCACTGCCATATACAGAACGAGAAATAAAACTCTTCAGACAGAACTGGATGAGCTTATTAATTCTCCGGAAAAAATACCTTTAATGGGTGAGGTGCATATTAAAAACGGAGAGCCAATGAGCCTTAAGCTTTCGGGGACGAATATCTGTTCCGAAGGTGTAACAGTGGAGGCGTCTGCCCCGGATAAAGCCGACTTAAAGCCTACGGATGATGCTACGATAAAGGATAAGCTGTCACAAATGGGGGGGACCGATTTTGTTCTTAAGGAGCTGATCATTGATAATGATAATGAAAGCTTTGTTCCTATCAGAACCCTTAAGGAATTAAGGAGAAATGGTATTCAAAAGATAAAAGAGGTATCTTGTGCTTCCTCTTATAGAGGGGAGCCTCGGGAATATGATCCTTTTTACTTTGCATCAAATGGAGCAGTTAACTCACTGAACAGGCAAAAGACCAGTGGTTCGGTAAATATCCCGGATAATCAGTCGGTTCATATATCCGTTTCAAGTAAAGAACAGCTGGAGGCTGTTTTATCCTCCGGTACTAAGATAGATTATTTATATATTGATATGTCTTTCGGAGATGATGTGGAAAATATGGTCAGCAGAGTCCGGCAACTGAAGGATGGGGGCGGGATAAAGCTGATACTGGCGCTTCCATTTATCTGCAGGGGAGAGTATGATATCTCATCTCCGGGATTTGAAAAGCTTATGGATGGATTTGACGGTATATATGTCAGATGTATTGACGACGTGTCAAGACTTATTCTTATGAATGAAAATCTCGTGGGAAAGTCTGTAATACTTGCGAATTCCATATATGCTTACAATGATATGGCTGTAAGGTTTATAGAAGAGCTTTTTTCGGATATTGACTGCAGGCTGATATTTGAGACACCTTTTGAGCTTACATATAAGGATATAGAGGGGATTGGGTACAGTTCAACGGAAAAGACGGCTGAGACTGTCATGCCTTATTATGGTCGTATTCCCCTTATGGTTACAGCTGCTCTAAGAGATACAGCCGGTATTTTGAAGGATGAGATGAACCATTCATTTTATGTAAAAAGTTCGGGGGATTTATGCTATAATGTAATCCTTGGTGATGTGCCGCTGAGTCTGCATAATTATAAATCAGAGATAAAAAGGCGGCTTTATGCATTTACCATAGAAAGTCCTGATGAGGTCAGGGATGTTCTCAGTGATGACCCTGCCTATATAAAAACACGGAAATATACGAAAGGACATTTTGAGAAAGGTATATAAAGATGCTGAATCTTATTTGCATTATATCTAAATATCTGGTGCTGATATTTATAGCTCTCTATACCATTATCTGTTATACCTATTTTATTGCGAAGGACAGAGAGAAGAGAAATCGTAATCTTAACAGACAGATATTTTATATATTCATGATACATTTTCTGTGTCATGTAATGTTGATCATAAATATGAAAGACCCGAAGGTCATTATATATTATCTGATTGAAATATTTATTGCCATCATGTATATAGTGAGCTTCAGACTGATGTATCAGCATTCCTCAAAGCTGCTTACCAACAATGTAGCCTTCCTGATGCTTATCGGATATACGATACTTCTCAGGCTCAGCCCGAAGCTGGCTGTAAGACAGTTTATCCTTGCAACCATAGGTCTTTTCATCTCGCTGTTTATCCCGAAGATAATGACAAAGATGAAGAACCTGAAGAACTGGGGTAATCTTTACGGGATAGTGGGAATCATTCTGCTGGCTTCCGTATTTATACCGGGACTGGGACGGGTTGTAAATGGTTCCCGAAACTGGATATCCATAGGTGGACTGTCGCTTCAGCCTATGGAGTTCGTCAAGATACTGTTTATATTCTTTACGGCATGTTCTCTCGTAAAGGTTTCCACCATGAAGGATCTGATAGTAAATGCCTGCATAGCTGCTGCATTTATGCTGATACTTGTTGTTGAGAAGGACTTCGGAGCAGTTGTTCTGTTCTATATCGTGTATTTCATGATGGTTTATCTTGCAACCTCCAGGCCTATATTCATGTTCCTGGGATTTGGCTTTCTTATTGCCGCATGTATCCTGGGTTATGTTTTATTCAAGGATTCCCTTTTCTCACATGTTATGGTCAGGGTTAATGCGTGGAAGGATCCGTTCAAATACCAGCAGACGCAGGGCTATCAGGTCTGCGAATCTCTGTTTGCCATCGGAACCGGAGGCTTTGCCGGAACCGGACTTGGAAATGGTATGCCATATCTGATCCCAGTGGCAGAAAGTGATTTTGTTTTCTCTGCAATATGCGAGGAGCTTGGAGTTATATTCGGCCTTGCTCTGATACTTATATATCTCAGCAGTTTTATAGCTATGCAGAATATCGCTATGAAATGTAAACAGCCGTTTTACAAATACGTAACCTTCGGTATAGCGACAAGTTACATATTCCAGGTAATGCTGAATATCGGAGGCGCTACGAAATTTATTCCGTCAACGGGAGTTACGCTTCCTTTGATAAGCTACGGAATAAGCAGTGTATTCAGTACACTGATAATGTTCTCAATCATTCAGAACACTTATATTATAGTTAGTAAAGAGGCAACTGATCTTGAAAAAGAAAAAGACAGGATCTATCAACGAGCCGAAGCGGCCTATGCCGCCGGAAATGCAGGCCCTGTTAGATAGAGAAAAGGACAAAGCAAAAAAGAATAAGATAAAAAACAGACCTATAGTACTGATGACCTATATGATGGTCATAGTATTTCTTTGCATGTTCGGTTATATCATATATTTTATGGAAGTCAGGTCGGAGGATGTGGTTGCAAATGCTTCCAACAAAAGACAGGACAGCTTCGCCAAATTTGTGAAGAGGGGCGATATAATCACCGATGACGGAACAGTAGTGGCAACCACAGAGGTTGATGATGCCGGAAATGAGAAGAGAGTTTATCCATATGGAGGAATGTTTGCACATACAGTGGGTTATAATTCCTATGGACGTTCCGGAATAGAACTTGCATACAATTTTGATCTCATGAGGTCTCATATTAATATAGGTCAGATGGTTTATAACGATCTGGCTGATGTTAAGAACCCCGGAGATAATGTTATCATGACTTTAGATTATAATCTCCAGAATACTGCTGCAGAGACTCTCGGAAATGTCAGAGGCGCGGTTGTTGTGCTTGACGCATCTACCTCCAAGGTGCTTTGCATGTATTCGAGTCCTACATTTGACCCGAATGATATTGATAATGTCTGGGAGTCTGTTCATTCTGAGGAAGGAAGTCAGAGTACAGTTCTCCTTAACAGAGCAACCCAGGGACTTTATGCTCCCGGATCGACATTTAAGGTTATAACTGCCATGGAATATATCAGAGAGCATCCGGATTATGAGAATTATACTCATTTGTGTAACGGAACTGATATATTTAACAGTGTTTCTATCAGATGCAGTAACAGTACTGCTCATGGTCAGGTGGATCTCACAAGTTCTCTGGCACATTCCTGTAATACCAGTTTTGCTGATATAGGAACAAATTATCTGGATATGGATTCTTTGGCTGATTTTTCTGAAGATTTATTATATAATAAAGATATTCCATTTAAAGGTAATACATCCAAACCTGTTTTTACGCTTAACGGTAAGAGTGATATTTCAGAAATACCACAGACTGTTATAGGTCAGGGTAATACACTTACGACTCCCCTTCATAATGCACTTATTATGCAGGCTATAGCAAATGGTGGTTATATGATGGAGCCGATGCTGGTATCAAGGCTTGAAAATGCGGACGGCGGTGTTGTTAAAACATATAAGCCAAAGTCTTATGGACAGGTCATCGAGCCCCAGGTTACAAAAGAAATAATTCCGATGCTGGAGGCGGTATGTACATCCGGTACCGCTTCTTCGTATATGGCCGGAAAGCCTTATACTGTTGCAGGGAAAACAGGTACGGCAGAGTATGATAATAACGGAAACTGTAATTCCTGGTTTGTGGGATTTTCAACTTCTGATAAACCTGATATAGTTGTAAGTGTAGTAGTTGAAGACTATACATCAAACCAGCTTTCGGGTACATATGTTGCATCACGTCTGATGGATCAGTATTATAATGATCATTAAAATGGTCATATCAAATTGAATAAACTGCTAAAATGAATAATTCGCCGGCATCCGTTAATTGCCGGTGATCTTTCACACCAGTAAAGGAGGGATTGCAAATGGTTGAAGCAATTAGTTGTGGCGGTGTGGTGATTTTTAGAGGAAAGGTTTTAGTTCTTTATAAGAATTATCGCAACAGGTATGAAGGATGGGTACTTCCAAAAGGTACTGTTGAAGCGGGCGAAGAGCATGCAGATACTGCTCTCAGAGAAGTCAAGGAAGAGTCCGGAGCCGATGCTACGATAGTAAAATATATAGGTAAGAGCAGTTATACCTTCAGCACATATAATGATGTTGTAAGTAAGAATGTTCATTGGTTTCTTATGATGGCTAACAGCTTTTACAGTAAGCCTCAGAGAGAGGAATATTTCTGTGATTCCGGTTATTATAAGTTTCATGAGGCATATCATCTGCTTAAATTCCCGAATGAAAAACAGATACTTGAGGATGCATACAGTGAATATCTTGCACTCAAGAAAGCGAATCTTTGGGGAAGTAAAAAATACTACTAGGAGAGGATCGGATGGATATTAATTTTAATCCTGATGAAATAGAAGAAATCTTAAAACGATATACATCTGATATCAGCGATGGTAAACCATCTGTTCAGGATTCTGCTGAAGTTGAGGTTTCAAAAGCTGAAGCTGAGCCGGTGAAACCATCTGAGCCGGTGAAAGCTTTTGAATCAGAAAAACCGGCTGAACCTGTGAAAACAGTTGAACCTGTGAAACCAAACGAACCGATAAAACCAACTGCCCCGGAGAAGCCGGCTGAGTCTCCTGAAAAAACGAAGAGTATAGGGCTTACCTCACCCGGTAAACCTGCGAATACACCCGTTCGTATGTCCAGATCCGAACTTATCAGGAAACAGAAGGAACAGGATGCACTATCCGAAAAGGAATCTGTTCAGATAGATTCAGTGATAAATGAGGAGATACAGAAGAAAAAGGCTCCAAAAAAGAAAAAACCAGTAGATGCAAAGAAGAAGAGGAAGAATACTATCATGAATATACTTCTTTTCTTCTTTATTGCCGTTTTCCTCGGTTCTGCTGGCTATCTGGGATACTATTATTACAATATTCATAAGGCTGAGACAGAGTTTGATACTCTGAAGGGGATGATCAGGAAGGAATCAAAAGCTCCGGATGGAGAGGGCGACCCTTCATCTGATGATCTGTACAAGGCAATAAGATATGTAGAAGTAGACGGTGTTGAGGTTCAGGAGAAATTTGTTGATCTCTATACAGCCAACAAAGATTTTATAGGATGGCTGACTGTACCGGGTACAAATATTGACTATCCGGTAATGTATACACCATCGGATGAAGAGTTTTATCTTAAAAAGGATTTTAATAAAGAGAAGAGTTCCTCAGGTACGCTTTTTGTGGCTTCACATTCTGATCCGCTGGCCCCTTCGGATAATGTCATAATCTACGGGCATAATATGAAGGCGGGTACTATGTTCCATGATCTTCTGAAATATGAGGATGAGGATTATTATAAAGAACACAGTACATTTGAATTTGATACTATTCAGGATAATGGAACCTATGAGGTTATCGCTGCATTCAGGACTAAGATCAACGAGGGTGACTCTAAAGAGTTTAAATATTATGAGTTTTATAACGCATCAAGCGAGAGTGAATTCTATGAATATGTTGAAAAAGCAAAATCACTTACACCTTATACCATAGATACTAAAGCGGTGTATGGTGATAAGCTTGTTACCCTTTCCACTTGTGCATATCATGCTAAAGAAGGAAGATATGTTGTTGTGGCAAAGAAAAAACTTCAGTGATTATGAGCTATATGTAGAGTTTGAAAAGGAAAATCCGGATAAACCGGTTGACCCGACACCGTCTGCTTATAAGAAGAGACCTGATAAATCATAAAATGATAAAAAATGCTTGCAATACATTTTCATTTATGATAGTATGTCAAATGTTGCGAACTAATGAAGGGTTCGAGTATAGTAGTTAAAGGAGGTGCCAAGGATGGCTAAGTGCTTTTACTGTGACAAGTCAGTTCATTTTGGAAACAATGTGAGTCACTCACATAGAAGATCCAATAGAATAATGAAATCGAATATCAAGAGAGTTAAGGCTAAGGTAGATGGTTCTCCTAAGACTATCTATGTATGTACAAAGTGTCTTAGATCAGGTAAGGTAGAGCGTGCATAGTTTTATCTGACCTGCTATATTGATTATTCAGAAGATTTGGAGAGACTTAAATAAGTCTCTCTTTTCTTGTTTTTATCGGTTGTTTTTGGTATGATAGATATTGATTGCAAAAGCGGTGAAGCGAAAGGATTTATAATTGTTTTATGCTTATAAAAACATATATTGATAAATATTAACAGGAGGTATCTCATGACAGGTCAGATGGAAAACGAACATGGAAATATTGTTATTGATTCCGATGTTGTTGCCAAGTTTGCAGGTCACGCAGCTCTCGACTGTTTCGGAATAGTCGGTATGGCGAGCTTAAGCGTAAAGGACGGAATAGTTAAGCTTCTCAGGTATTATTGTTTCTTATGGTGTTAATATTAAGACAGTTGTTAAGAATCTTGTGAGTACCGTTAAGTATCAGGTGGAAGACTATACATCGATGAACGTTCAGAAAATCAACGTTTTTGTTGAAGGCGTGCGCGTAATAGATTGATAGGAGGAACCTTTAGAAATGTCGCTTACAAGTATTAATGCCGAGCTTTTAAAAATAGCTTTTATTTCCGGCGCAAATAATCTTAATAATAATAAAGAATATATAAATGAATTAAATGTATTCCCGGTTCCGGATGGTGATACTGGAACAAATATGACTCTCACGATTATGACAGCTGCTGCTGAAGTGGAACTGGTGAAGGATGTTACTATAGAAAACCTTGCAAAGGCTATATCCGGAGGTTCACTCAGAGGTGCCAGAGGTAACTCGGGTGTTATTCTTTCTCAGATATTCAGAGGCTTCTGTAAAGAGATACAGAAGAAGAAGGCGATTAATCTTGAGGTTCTTGCAAATGCATTTGCAAGGGCATCTGAGACTGCTTATAAGGCAGTTATGAAACCGAAGGAAGGTACCATACTTACTGTTGCCAGAGGTATGGCTGAAAAGGCCAGTGAGCTTCTCAGTACCGAGGATGATATTGTTGAGTATATCGAAGGCATAATTGAGTATGGTGAGGAGGTTCTGGCAAGTACACCTGATATGCTTCCTGTTCTTAAGGAGGCCGGAGTGGTTGATTCCGGTGGACAGGGACTTATTGAGGTTATGAAGGGACTGCTTCTCGGACTTAAAGGTCAGGCTGTTGGTCTGGTAGGTGGTGTTTCTTCTCAGCCGGCAAGAGGTGCGGGGCTTCTGGAAGAGATTCCCACGTCTCGTCCGTCAGGCAGTGGAAAGGATGATATTTCAACTGCGGATATCAAGTTTGGATATTGTACCGAGTTTATCGTTCTTCTTGACAGGGAACTCACTGACAGTGAGGTTGAGGGGATAAAGGAATATATGCTTTCTATCGGTGATTCACTGGTTTGCGTTGCCGATGAAGAGCTTGTAAAGATTCATGTTCATACAAATCATCCCGGAAGAGCTTTTGAAAAAGGTCTTGAGTTTGGCCAGCTGACCAGATGTAAGGTTGATAATATGCGTGAAGAGCATAATGAACGTGTTCTTATGGAAAATGAAAAACAACGTTCAAAGGAGCAGGATGAGGCTTTCAGGCAGATGCAGCTTGAAAGGAAGAATTCAAAAGGGCCGGCTGCAAATGAACCACCTAAGAAATATGGTTTTATTGCAGTTGCTTCAGGTGACGGGCTTGTTGAGATATTTAAGGATACAGGGGTAGACTATGTGATCCATGGTGGTCAGACCATGAACCCGAGTACTGATGACATTCTTTCCGCCGCAGAAGGTATGAATGCTGAGAATGTATTTATCCTTCCTAACAATAAAAATATTATCCTTGCTGCAAATCAGGCAAGATCAATATGTAAGGATAAGAACGTATATGTTATAGAATCAAAGTCTATACCTCAGGGAATCAGTGCCATGCTGATGTTTAATGAGGATGCGGATCCTGAGACGAACTTCCATGAGATGACGGACGCTATGGCTGATGTGAAAACCGGTGAGGTTACATTTGCCATAAGAGATACTTCTGTTGACGGAATGAAGATCCATAAGAATAATATTATCGGTATTACCGATAAGGGTATGGAAGCTGTCGACGAGGAGATAAATGATGTTGCTGCTTCCCTGGTTGAAAAAATGGTAGATGAGGATTCCGGTATGGTAAGCGTGTTCTATGGTGAAGACGTATCTGAGGAAGAAGCAGCAAAGCTTGGTGATACTCTTGCAGAGAAGTACGAAGATCTGGAGATAGATGTAAGAGCAGGTGGTCAGCCTATTTACTATTATATACTTTCCGTTGAGTAGGTATGAGATTAGAAGATGATATAAAAACAGTAAAGGGAATAGGGGATAAAACAGCTCAGAATTTTAATAAGCTGGGTATCTATAATATAAAGGATCTAGTGTTTTATTATCCCAGAAGTTATAAGACATATAGCGAGCCTGTCCCGGTCAGTTCGGTAACTGAGGGGGACAGGGTTGCTGTTTTTTGCAGAGTTGTAACCTATGTTGAGTCTCATAAGGGACGAAGGTATAACATTACAAGTCTTACGGCAGCGGACGATACCGGAAGTATAAGAATGGTATGGTTCAATATGCCCTTTCTGAGAAATCTATTCAAAAAGGGTGATTCCTATATCTTTTACGGGATTATCAAGATAAAGGGGAATATGCGTGTTATGGAAATGCCTGAGTATTTTACCCAGATAAAATATCAGAAGGCACTCAGCACCATGCAGCCCATATATCCTCTCAAATCAGGAGTAACGAATAATTCCATAACCAGAGCTATAGAGGCGGTTAAAGATGTTGTGCTTTCAATTCCGGAGTATCTTCCCGAAAAGGAGATAAATGAGAGAGGACTTATGCCAAGATGCGATGCTCTGTTGCAGATCCATTTTCCGAAGGATGAAGCAACTCTTAGAGAAGCTTTAAAGCGTATAGCCTTTGATGAGTTTCTGGAGTTTCTGATAAGGATAAGGAGTCTCAGGGAGTCAACGGTTACCGAGTCGAATTATCATGTCATTACAGATGAATCCATAAGTAAAAAAGACGGTTTTATTGCCGGGCTTCCCTTTGAACTGACTGAGGGACAGAAAGCGGCCATAGCCGATATAGAGTCGGATATGAAGTCTGAACATGTTATGAACAGGCTTATCCAGGGAGATGTGGGTTCCGGAAAAACCGTGGTTGCCGTTATGGCTCTTCTTATGAATAGTGTTTCCGGTCATCAGGGTGCCCTTATGGTCCCTACTGAGGTTCTGGCTATGCAGCACTTTGAGGATGTCTGCAGGATGCTTAGGCCCTATAAGCTTAAGGTCAGCCTTCTTACGGGATCCATGACTGCAAAGGAAAAAAGACAGGTCTACAGTGATCTGAAGAGTGGTGCCTGTGATATAGTTATCGGTACACATGCCATAATACAGGACAGTACGGAGTTTAAGGACCTTGGTCTTGTGGTTACTGATGAACAGCACAGGTTTGGTGTAAAACAGAGAGAAAAGCTGTCTGAAAAAGGAAGGATACCTCATATACTTATAATGAGTGCGACTCCTATACCAAGAACACTGGCTATAATCCTTTATGCCGATATGGACATTTCCGTTATCAAGGATATGCCTGCTGAACGAAAGAGGATAAAAAACTGTGTAGTTGATACTTCCTACAGGCCTTCGGCTTATAAATTTATTCAACAGCAGATAGCTGAAGGTCATCAGGCCTATGTTATATGTCCTATGGTTGAGGAAAATGAGATAACAGAGGCGGAAAATGTTATTAACTACAGTGATGATCTTCAAAGGGAACTCGGGCCTTCAATAAAAGTAGCTTATCTCCATGGAAAGATGAAGGAAGCTGAGAAGAAGGATATACTTCACAGCTTTGTTAATAAAGAGATAGATGTACTTGTTTCGACGACGGTTATAGAGGTGGGTATCAATAATCCGAACGCCACTATAATGATGATAGAAAATGCAGAACGTTTCGGTCTGGCTCAGCTCCATCAGTTGAGAGGACGTGTGGGAAGAGGTCAGGCCCAGAGCTACTGTATTTTTATTAATGTAAAGAAATCAAAGGATTCTATGGAACGTCTGAAGGTTCTTGAAGATTCCAATGACGGCTTTTATATAGCATCGGAGGATCTGAGACTCAGAGGTCCCGGAGATTTTTTTGGAATCAGGCAGAGCGGAGATATGGATTTTAAGATAGCTGATATATATAATTACAGCGATATGCTGAGGCTTGCACAGGATATTTCCCTTGTATATGGCAGAGAATTTGATGGGAAGATAGTTCTGTGATAACTTTGTTATTATGTCATAGGTGTAAAAGG
>CACZLA010000024.1 GCA_902781895.1 uncultured Lachnospiraceae bacterium | reverse complement strand
CTTGTTTTGGTACGGACAGCTCTCGTAGTGGGAAACCCGTAAGTGTCACGACTAACAGAAACCACGTCCATCACTTGTTATGGGCGTTGGTAATTCATATGCATACCTTACTTAGAGAGATGAAGAAAATGGGATTCAGTATAGGAAAGGCTCATTCAAATTACAAGAATGGTGAATATGTAGTGGCATTATTCTCAGTTTAAAGTCACTGATTGAAAAGATACTTCATTTATGATAACATTGATGGGCTGATGCAACTTGTAGAAAAGTTGTATCAGCCCATAGTTTTTCATAGCTTTGATGAAATAGTTTTGGTTGAGACGCCTGAAAAGGTGTATCGATAAAGTGTATGTAAGTATTCCGGTGCCGTGTTTGTAGGTGCGGACATGGAATGCGTAGGAAGGAGATATAGCAAAATGAAACTAGGAATCGTGGGACTTCCGAATGTTGGAAAGTCTACACTTTTTAATTCACTTACAAAAGCAGGGGCACTTGCAGCAAACTATCCTTTTGCAACTATAGATCCCAATGTCGGAATAGTTGCAGTGCCGGATGAGAGATTGGATGTACTTACTAAGATGTATGATTCAGCAAAGACAACTCCTGCAACCATAGAGTTTGTTGATATCGCCGGACTCGTAAAAGGTGCGTCAAAGGGAGAGGGACTCGGAAACCAGTTCCTTGCTAACATCCGTGAGTGTGATGCCATAGTTCATGTTGTAAGATGCTTCGATGATTCTGATGTGGTTCATGTTGATGGTTCGGTTGATCCCATAAGAGATATAGAGACTATAAATATTGAGCTTATCTTCTCAGATCTTGAAGTTCTTGAGAGAAGAATATCCAAGACAAATAAGCTGGCCAGAAATGATAAAATGGCTGCGAAGGAACTTGAATTCCAGAACAGGATTAAGGCTCATCTTGAGGCAGACAAGCCGGTAAGAACATTTGAGATAAATGAAGCCGATGATGATGAAAAGGCATGGATGCATGAGTACTGCCTGCTCACAGAGAAGAAGGTTATATATGCAGCAAATGTGGGCGAGGACGATATGGCTGATGACGGTGCTTCTAATGACTATGTAAAGAGAGTCCGTGAATATGCAGCTGAAACTGATGCACAGGTGTTTACCGTATGTGCTCAGATGGAAGCAGAAATATCAGAGCTTGATGATGAGGAAAGAGCAATGTTCCTTGAAGATCTGGGACTTAAGGAGTCAGGTCTTGATAAACTGATAAAGGCCAGCTACACACTTCTCGGTCTGATAAGTTATCTTACTGCAGGAGAGCAGGAGTCGAGAGCCTGGACCATAAAAGAAGGAACAAAAGCTCCTCAGGCTGCCGGAAAGATTCATTCTGATTTTGAGAGAGGATTTATCAAGGCTGAAGTTATCGCTTATGATGATCTGATCCGTGAGGGCAGCATGACAGCTGCAAAGGAAAAAGGCCTTGTCCGTCAGGAGGGTAAAGAGTACGTGATGAAAGACGGAGATGTGGTTCTCTTTAAATTTAACGTTTAGGAGTTATTATAAATGGATGGAATCTATTTCCCCGGACTGGGCATTAACTTTAGTAATGTCCCGGAAAAACTGAATATATTCGGTCTGTCCATACCGCTATATGCAGTTGTTATAACAGCCGGTTTTATACTTGCCCTGGTCATAGCCAGCAGTGAGGCAAAGAAAACGGGACATGATCCGGAGCTTTATCTGGACTTCTTCCTTGTGCTGGTAATACCTGCCATCCTCGGAGCCAGAATATACTATATTCTTTTCAATCTTGATAGATTTACCGGAAAGGGCAGAGGATTCTGGGGAACGCTTTGGGATATGATCAATATCCGTAATGGTGGCCTTGCAGTGTACGGAGGTCTTATAGCAGGCGTTACTGCGGGCGTTATATTTGCAAAGAAAAAGAAGCTTCATGTGCCGCTTTTTGCAGATAACATAGCTATGGGCGTTCTTGTTGGGCAGATACTCGGAAGATGGGGAAACTTTTTCAACAGAGAAGCATTTGGCAGCTTTACAAAGTCTGTATTCAGAATGGCCATACCGGTCGACTATTATTCGGAAAGCTTCATGACTTATATGAAGGATGAAGGAATAGTGACTGATCAGATGCTCAGTAATACGGAGATGGTAAATGGAGTCTCCTGCATTACAGTTCATCCGTCCTTCTTATATGAAGGAATGTGGAACCTTTTCCTGCTGCTTTTCATTTTCTTCTATAGAAAGCATAAAAGATTTGACGGTGAGCTGGCGATGATATATGTTTTCGGATATGGAATAGGAAGATTTCTTGTTGAAGCATCCAGAACGGATTCGCTGATGATAGGGCCTCTGAAGGTGAGTCAGTTGGTCGGACTTGTTACTGCGGCAGTGGCTGCGGCTATTATAATAAGAAACTATTTATCAATAAAGAAGGGAAATGAACCGGTTCTCCACCGCGTGGGTCAAAGTGGTGAAAAAATAGAGGACTGAGTATAAAATACTATATTTTGTACTATCAAAAAAACTGAATAGAATATATGGTATAAATATCAAAGATCTGTGTTTTTGAAAACATCTTCAAAAAGCACGGATCTTTATTTTTTGGCTAAAAGTCTGGGTTTTTTAGAAAAAAATGCCTTGCATTTTATTTGCTGGTGGGGTAAGATAGAAGGCGTAGTGGGAAAAAATGGGGAGAAATACCATAATTTACCCATAAAGTGGGAGATATCAACAATATCAACAGAGTTATCAACAGTCTGGGAAGAAAGGAGGAATACAAGAAGTGGCGCTTAGTATGTTTGGCGAGTTTTTTCATAATGTAGATGCTAAGGGCAGACTCAGTGTTCCTGCAAAATTCAGAGACGCACTTGGTTCAACTGTTGTAATAGGAATAGATCCGGATGGATGTCTCAGACTTTATTCGGCTGAGAACTATGACAAGTTTGTTGAGAAGCTTCAGGAGGAGATAGATACAAGTACTCCTAAAGGAAGAAAGATATTTATGTATTTCACCGCAAAGGCTTCAACCTGTGATCTTGATTCACAGGGAAGAATAATCATCCCACCATCTCTCAGAGATCACGCAGGCATAACAAAAGAGGTTGTAGTAGTCGGAAATGGTTCCAAGGCTATGGTCTGGGATAGAAAGAAATACGAAGAAGTATTTGCCGACATGGATGATGATGCATTTGTAAGTGATCTGATAGAACAGTACAATCTGAAGATTTGATAATTCTAAAGCTTATATAAATGGAGAAGAACTGATGGAGTTTAGTCATGTGCCGATAATGCTCAGCGATGTACTCGAAGGTCTTAATATCAAATCCGATGGGATATACGTTGACGGAACACTTGGCGGTGCAGGACATTCATCGAAGATAGCTGAGAGGCTTAACGAAAATGGAAGACTGATCGGGATAGATCAGGATGCGGATGCAATAAAAGCGGCGGGCGAGAGACTGGCAGCTTATAAAAATGTAACAGTGGTTCGCGACAATTATGTGAATATGAAGTCCGTGTTAAACGGACTGGGAATAGAGAAGGTTGATGGGATACTCCTTGATTTGGGAGTTTCATCCTACCAGCTTGACAATAAAGACAGAGGCTTCTCATACAGAGAGGATGCTCCTCTGGATATGAGGATGGATACATCCACTGAATATACAGCACAGGATATATTAAATGATTATTCGGAAGCAGAGCTGAGAAGGATTATTCAGGAATACGGAGAAGAAAAGTTTGCTGCAAGGATAGCTCATAACATAGTAGCAAGAAGAGAAGAAAAAAGGATCGAGACTACATTTGAGCTGAATGAGATCATCAAGGATTCGATACCTGCAGCGGCAAGACGAAAGGGTGGAAATCCCTGTAAGAAAACTTACCAGGCTATAAGGATAGAACTGAACAAGGAGTTGCAGGTGCTTCAGGATAGTCTGGAAATAATGATAGATATGCTGAACCCGGAAGGAAGGCTTTGTATAATCACCTTCCATTCTCTGGAAGACAGGATAGTAAAAACAGCATTTAAGACTGCTGAAAAACCATGTATATGTCCACCGGAATTTCCGGTATGTGTATGCGGAAGAAAGTCCCAGGGTAAATGCATAACAAGAAAGCCCATTGTTGCGGGGGATGAGGAGTTAAAAATAAATCCCAGAAGCAGCAGTGCAAAGCTAAGAATATTTGAAAAGAAAAATCAAGGGGAAGTTTAATGGCAACAAGAGGTTTTAATTACGAAGAAGGCGGAGCAGTCAGAAAGATAGAAACATTTCCGCAGATAGAAAGACCAAGGCGTGAACGTGAGAGACGCGAGGTAGAAAGACCGACACCGGTCAAAAAATCAAAAACTTACAAAAAAGCTGCTAAGGAAGCACAGCAATCAGCTGGATTTGACCTGAAGTATACAATAGTACTTGCATTAATGGTGCTTGCTGTAGTAGTATCTTGTGTGATAATGCTTTCTGTTCAGACGAGTGTTGAAAGCAAGGAGAAGAGGATTGAATCTCTTCAGGAAGAACTGCAGGATATTCAGGCAGATAATGATGCTTTTGAAAATAAGCTCGACAGTATGTATTCTCTTGAGGATATATACACTATAGCAACCGGAGAACTCGGTATGGTCTATTCGGAGAATGGACAAATACGTTATTATGAAAATGAACAGGGTGATTACGTAAAACAGTATTCAGATGTGCCAGAGACCGCTGATTAAAGTGGTCTTTGGATTTCTTATTTTTTAGAGTGTAGCTTGGTGGATACGAAAAATGGCAAGAAGAATCAGAAAAAAAAGAAAAGTTCTTATAAAGAGGATGCGCCGGCATCTTCTCTTTTTGCTTATACTGTTTTCTCTTGGATTCGCGGTTATTATCGGAACTGTTATATACATAAATGTTGCAAAAGGTGACAGATATTCACAGAAGGTTCTCAGCCAGAAGGGCTACGAAAGTATAAGCGTTCCCTTCAAAAGAGGAGATATTTATGACAGGAACGGTTCTGTGCTTGCCACAAGCCAGAAGGTTTATAATCTGATCATCGAGCCGAAGAATATTCTGGAATTCGATTATAAGAAAGAAGCTACGGCAAAGGCATTAAATAAATACTTCAATGTTTCCGATGAGGAAATGGCCGGATATATGCAGGAGAAGGATTCCCAGTATAAGGTTATCAGAAAGAAACTGACCTTTGATGAGGTCAGGGCTTATCAGTCTGATCTGAGAGCCGGAAAGCTTACCGATGTGGTCGGAATAAGACTGGAGGATGAGTATCAGAGACTCTATCCGAACAACGAACTTGCCTGTCATCTGCTGGGATTTGTAGTAAGCGGAAATGAAGGTATAGGTGGTATCGAAGGAAGCTATAACTCATACCTGAATGGTCAGAACGGCAGGATGTATTCATATCTGGGCCAGGATTATAACCTTCAGAGAAATCTTGAGCCTGCAAATAACGGGTGCAGTCTCGTTACTACCATAGACAGTGAAGCACAGAGAATAGTTCAGACAAAGTGCGAAGAGTTTATGGATGATATGGGAGCGAAGAATATATCGGTTCTTGTCATGAATCCGAAGAACTGTGAAATACTTGCTCTTTACAATTCACATCAGTACAATCCGAATAATGCTTATTCAATGGAATCTACGAGATATCAGTTTGAAACAGATGGTCCCATATCCGATGATGAGTTTAAGAGGATAACAAAGAACCTTACTGACGAGGAATCTGTTGAACATCTGAATGATGTCTGGAGAAATTTTGTAATAAGTGATTCCTTTGAGCCGGGTTCAACATATAAAACATTTACTGTATCCGGTGCTATAGAGGATGGAGTAATTACAGGAGATGAGGAGTTCTACTGTGACGGTCTGCAGCATGTGGCTGACTGGGATATCAAATGCCATAATGTATACGGACACGGAATGCTGACAGTGCCCAAGGCACTTGAGTATTCATGTAATGACTGTCTGATGCAGATAGCTGCTCTTGAGGGCTCCGCAATATTTGATAAGTATCAGGTTCTGTTCGGATTTGGACAGAGGACAAATATAGATGTATCGGGTGAACCCAGTGAGGATGATCTGTATTCCATGGTTTATCATCAGGATACTCTGAATCCCGTAGAGCTGGCAACATCATCCTTCGGACAGGGTGTTACGGTTACTATGATGCAGCTGGGAACAGCTTTTTGTTCAGTAGTAAACGGAGGATATTATTATCAGCCTCATGTTGTTAAGCAGGTGCTTGACGCTGATGGAAACCTGGTGGAGAACTATGATAAGATACTTGTCCGCAGAACCATTTCGGAAGAAACCTCTGAACAGATGAAATATATTCTTAAAGAGGTTGTTGAGGAAGGTACCGGAAAGAAGGCTATAGTCGAGGGCTATGAGATCGGCGGAAAAACCGGTACAGCCGAGAAGCTCCCCAGAGGAAATGGAAAATATATTCTGTCATTTATCGGATTTGCTCCGGTAAGTGATCCGGAGGTTGTAATATATTGTGTCGTTGATGAACCCGGTGCTGATGATCAGGCCAGTTCGGCGGCAGGAACGGTGCTTTTCAATAAGATAGCAGAAGAGCTTCTTCCATACATGAATGTTTACAGAACAGGAGATGCTACTCCATCAGATGCAGATTCCATGGACGAGATAGCTACTCCTGTATTTGAAGGAAATGCACCTGAAATCAGTGTTGCAGGTTCAACGCCGGAGGAAAATGCACAGCCGGCTTCACCGACTGACAGTAGTGGACATTAATATAGAATTATGAAATGTTGTATTTTTACAGGTAGAGAGGAATCTATAATATCCGGGAGGAATGAGATGGAGTTTAAGAAAGTGATGGTAGCAGGAGCAGGTAGAAGTGGAGTTGCATCTACTGGTCTGCTCATAAGAAATGATGTTGATGTAGTTCTGTATGATGGAAATACAGACATAGATAAAGAGAGTATCATCTCAAAACTCGGAGGAACAACAAAGGTTGAGATAGCTTTGGGTGAACTGACAGATGAAATGCTCGAGGGTATAGACCTTTTTGTTATCAGTCCCGGAATCCCGGTGGATGCTGATTTTGTATTAAAGGTTAAGGAAAAAGGAATCCCTATCTGGGGCGAGATAGAGCTTGCGTACTATTTCAACAAAGGAACTATCGCAGCAATAACAGGTACAAACGGAAAGACCACAACAACTACGCTTGTAGGTGAGATATTTAAGAATCATACAGAACATGCACTTGTGGTTGGAAATATCGGACTTCCCTTTACAAGATTTGCGGACTCAACAACCGAGAAAACTCTGGTTGCTCTTGAGGTGAGCTCCTTCCAGATGGAGACGATCCATGAATTCAGACCGCATATCTCAGCTATGTTAAATCTTACACCTGATCACCTGAACAGGCATTATACATTTGATAATTATGCAGATGCGAAGTTCAGAGTAACAGAGAATCAGACGGCTGATGATTATATGATCCTCAACTTTGATGATCCTGAAACAATGAAAAGAGAGGATAAAGTAAGAAAAGCAAAGAAGGTTTACTTCAGTCATAAGGAGGAAGTATCCGAAGGTGCTTTTGTAAAAGACGGAAAGATAGTTGTCCGCAGGGATGGAGATGATACAACCATCCTGGACATAGACGGAATACAGATTCTCGGAGAACACAATCTGGAAAATGTACTTGCTGCCGTAGCGATAACATTTTACATGGGTATTCCTGTTGAAACCATCAGAGAGACAGTATATTCTTTCACCGGTGTAGAACACAGGATAGAGTTCGTAAGAGAAGTAAATGATGTTAAGTATTATAACGATTCAAAAGGTACAAATCCCGACGCTGCAATAAAGGCGATAAAGGCTATGAAGTCCACAACGCTTCTTATCGGCGGCGGTTACGATAAAGATTCGGATTATGATGAGTGGGTTGCATGCTTCCCGGGAAAGGTCAGAGTTCTTGTTCTGATGGGTGCAACCACAGATAAGATAGCAAGCTGCTGCAAGAGTCATGGATTTAATGAGATAGTCAGAGTTGACAGTCTTGAGGCTGCTGTGCAGTATTGCTATTCACATGCTAAGCCCGGAGATAATGTTCTTCTGTCTCCTGCATGTGCAAGCTGGGATATGTTTAAAAGCTATGAGGAGAGAGGTACACTGTTTAAGGTGTATGTAAATGGTTTAGAGGAAAAATAAATGGCGGCAAAGAAAAGAAGACCATTTTTGATAAAAGGTACATACTTTGACTTTCCATCGCTTTTCTTTATCATTTTCCTTGTTTTCTTTGGACTTGTGATGGTTTACAGCTCCAGTGCTTTCGTGTCGAACAGATATTTCAATAACAATACACATTATCTTATTAGACAAATGATATTCGGAGGTGCCGGACTTTTTGCGATGTTCTGGGTTTCAAAGATAAGATATCAGGCATTAAAAAGATTCAGTCTGATTCTTGTTTTCGCTATAGCAGGACTTCTGATATTTACAATGCTTGCCGGTAAAGCGGTTAACGGTTCTTCAAGATGGCTGAATCTTGGATTTATCTCATTTCAGCCTTCGGAAATAGCAAAGATAGTGGTTATCCTCTATATGGCTTATATAGTTTCCGAGAAACCGCATCTTCTCAGAAATGTAAAGAATACGGTAAATGCATTTTTTCCTGTCGGAGTAATAGTTGTCATTATCGCTATTGAGAACCTCAGTACGGCTATTATCTGTGCGGCGATTGCGGTTTGTATATGGTTTGTTGCTACACCGAAGCTGAGATATGTTGTGATCATTGCCATAGTCGGAGTTGTATTTGTCATTTTGATGATCAGCTTTGCGGGATACAGAGGAGACCGACTTCAGGCATGGAGAAATCCGGAAGAATCCTCAAGTGGATTCCAGACACTCCAGGGACTTTATGCCATCGGTTCCGGTGGACTCTTCGGAAGAGGACTGGGACAGAGTATACAGAAAATGGGTAATATTCCTGAGGCTCAGAATGATATGATCTTTTCCATCATATGTGAGGAGCTTGGAATAGTAGGTGCTGTTGGTATTATTCTCGTATTCGTAATGCTTCTCTGGAGATTCAGATTTATATCAGAAGGTGCGCCGGATAGATATGGTTCACTTATAGTCGTAGGAGTTCTTTCGCATATAGCATGTCAGGTGCTTATAAATATGTGTGTTGTTACAAATCTTATTCCGAATACGGGTGTTACACTGCCATTTATCAGTTACGGTGGAACGTCGCTGTTCTTCCTGCTTGTGGAAATGGGCCTGGTACTCGCTGTTTCACGACAGATAGAACCGTTGGGATTTGAAGGAGAGAAGGAATCTTGAGAAAGAAGATACATATCATTCCCATAATAATACTTGTTATTCTTATAGGGGCGTTCATTTATGCAAGCACCTATACCTTGAAATCGGTAGAGATAACAGGTTGCAACCTTTCATCACAGGAACAGGTGAAAAAGGCTGTTAAAGAAAAAGCGTGGATGAATAATACACTGCTGCTTATGGCCAGAAATAAGATCGGACAGCTGGATGATATACCTTTTGTCGCAAAGCTGGACATAGACTATGTTGATAAACACTCTGTTAAGGTTGAGGTTTATGAAAAGTCGGTAGCAGGTTGTATAGAATATATGGAAAGCTATATCTATTTCGATAAAGACGGAATAGTTCTGGAAACATCAAAGGACAGGTTTGAAGGGGTTCCTTATATAAAAGGACTCACAGTAACAAGCTGGACCCTGGGAAAAAAGCTGCCTATAGATAATAAAAAGAAATTTGAGATGATTCTGAGTATCACACAGCTGGTGAAAAAATATGAGCTGGATATTCAGGGTATTGAATTTAAAGCAGATGGAGAGATCGTACTGAGACATAACAGTATTGAGGTTGAAGTAGGAGATGGATCCAATCTGGCGATACAGTTGATGAACCTTGGCAACATTTTAAAGGAGGTGGATGGAAAAACGGGTGTTTTGTATATGAAGGAGTATAGCAATGACAATCCAACTGCCAGTTTTAAAGAAAATTAAACTTGTATTATGTTAAGTAAATGTACTTGCAATTTGTTGAAAAATAAAGTAATATAGTCATTAAGTGTGACCAGACTTTGGAAAACGTATTTTATTAAGGAGGAAGGAACCTTGCTTGAGATAAAGTCAAATGATGAAAAGAATCCTGCACGTATCCTGGTTATAGGAGTTGGTGGAGCAGGAAATAACGCAGTAAACAGAATGATCGATGAGAATGTTGAAGGCGTTGAACTGATTGCGATTAATACAGATAAGCAGGCATTATCACTCAGCCGTGCTACTACAAAGATCCAGATAGGTGAGAAGCTTACAAAGGGTCTTGGTGCAGGAGCAAAGCCTGAGATCGGTGCCAGCGCTGTTGAAGAAAACAGAGAAGAGATAAATGATATTATAAAAGATGCCGACATGGTATTCGTTACATGCGGTATGGGTGGCGGAACCGGTACAGGAGCTGCTCCTATAGTTGCAGAGATTGCAAGAAATCTCGGAATACTTACAGTCGGAGTTGTTACAAAGCCTTTCTCATTCGAGGGTAAGCCTCGTATGGCAAATGCACTTAATGGTATAGCAAAGCTTCGTGAGAATGTTGATACACTTATCGTTATCCCTAATGATAAGCTTCTCCAGATATGTGATAAGAGAACAAGTATTCCTGATGCTCTTAAGAAGGCCGATGAGGTTCTTCAGCAGGGTGTACAGGGTGTTACAGACCTTATCAATAAACCGGGTCTTATCAACCTCGACTTTGCTGATATCCAGACAGTTATGCGTGATAAGGGTATCGCTCATATCGGTATCGGACAGGGTAGTGGAGATAACAAAGCCGTTGATGCTATCAAGCAGGCTATGGATTCACCACTTCTTGAGACAACAGTTGATGGTGCTACAGATATCATCGTTAACTTCTCAGGTAACGTTGGTATCGTTGAAGCATATGATGCTATCACATATCTTTCAGAAGTTGCCGGTGAAGAGGCAAATATTATCTTCGGTACAGTTGATAATGATGTAGTAGGTGAAGATGTAAGTATTACTATCATTGCTACAGGTCTTGAGGATGTTGATAAGGGTTCAGTATCTACACCTATCATAAAGAAGGCACCTCAGGCACCTACATTTGGTGAGTCAATAAAGAATCCTACCGTAAGTGCAAGTAAGAAGGTTACTCCAATACCTCTCAGCTTCGGATCAGCTGTTTCTGATGAGCCAAAGATAGAGGAAAGCATTCAGTCAGACGTTGTTTCGGATATTCCAAGTTCAAACAGCGGACAGAGCCTGAAGATTCCTGATTTCCTTAAGAGAGGTTAATCAATTTAAGATATAATATATGATCCAGAAAGCCGACAATTGATACTATTGTCGGCTTTACTGACTTATAATCGGAGAGAGTTTATGGTAAGTGTTATTATTCCTTGTCATAATAACAAAAAAACAATTGATGCTGCGGTAAGATCGGTTTTATCTCAGACAGTAAAAGATTTAGAGCTTATAATTGTTGATAACGGAAGTGAGGCTGCGTCAGAAGACGGTGCCGGAAATTATTCGTCAGAGCTTTACACAGATCCTCGTATCAGACTGTTTGTAACTGATAAAGCCATGGGAGCTGCTATGGCGAGAAATAAAGGGATAGAGCTTTCCCGTGGACAGTATATTGCGTTTCTCGATGCAGATGATATGTGGAGAGAAGATAAGCTTGATAAGCAGATAAAGGTTATGGAGCGATATACCTATAACGGAGAGTATCCGATAATATGCTTTACCGGACGTGAAATGATCGATGAAGAAGGAAACAGTCTGGATCGATATATAGGTTGTGAAAAAACAGTAAACTATGATAAACTTCTTCTTAGTAATCAGATAAATTGTTCTTCCGTTCTTGTGAGAAAAGAAGATATTGAAAAATATATGTTTACAGATGGTGATTTCCATGAGGACTATGCACTCTGGCTGGAAATGCTTAAAGAGGGGGGATATGCAGCAGGTATCAACAGACCTCTTATAAGCTACAGAGTGAGCTCGGGAAGTAAGTCGGGAAATAAGATAAAATCTGCGATGATGACATATAAGGTATATAGATTCATCGGGCTTGGTATCCCTAAGTCTATGGTGCATATGATCAGTTACACAGTTAAAGGGATAAAGAAACATTTTGCATAAGGAGATATGATATATGGAACAAATGGGAAGAGCTGAAATACTTCTGGAAGGTCTTAAAACAAGGATAAAAGACGCTCCTTCTGCAACACTGCATCAGGAGAAAGCGGTTCTGGACAGAAAGGAACTGCTGGATCTGGTAGATAAGGTTTCCGAGGTTGTAAAGAATGAACTGAAAACCTACAGAGAAATAAATGATAAGCGTGCCAAGATACTGAAGGAAGCAAAGGCTGAGGCAGAGGAGATACTTTATCAGGCTGAGCGTACTTCCAGCAGGATACGTGTTACGAAAAGAAGAGATGATGAACCGCCTTCATTCAGAAGCTCAGATCTGGATGCTGAAGAAAAGGCTTCTCTCAGAACTGCTTCCGATATTTATGCAGCATCACTTATTTATACAGATGAAATGCTGACGGAGGTTGATCATCTTGTTGCTGATTCCTATGAGAAGATAGAACAGGAGTATTCCAGAATGAGGAGTACACTTCGTCAGAAGATTGAGGATATATCTGAGAACAGAGCAGAGCTGATGAGTAATCTTAACAGTCTGAAGGCAAGCGACAGATATGCACAGATACTTGAACTTAGTGAGCTTCTTTCTTTTGAGCTTTATAAAGAACGTGAAAAGGCTATGGCCAGAGAACGTGAAGAGAAGCTTCAGATGAGACTTGAGCTTGGCGAGAATAAGGAGACTGAGCTTAAGCAGGAGAATGCCAGACCGCCTATCAGTCCCGATAGAACAGCGGTAAAGATAGACCAGTCAAAGGATAAGGGGCTCGATATAGAAATAATGGACAGATCCAATGAGGTAGTGAAGAAAGATGAATAAACTGGAACCATATATAAGAGTTATTAATTATTATGAGACAGACCAGATGCATGTAGTACATCATTCGAACTATGCAAGATATCTGGAAGAGGCAAGACTTCATATGATGGATCAGCTGGATCTTTCCTATGATGAGCTTGAAAGAATGGGAATCATCATTCCGGTAATGGAGCTGCATGATTATTATATAAAATCCATTACATATGGAGACATTATAGAAATAAGACCTTTGATAATCAGATTATCGCCGGTCAGATTTTCATTGAAATATGATATTTTCAGATCCGGAACGGATGAGCTGCTTCATCATGCCGAAACAACTCATGCATTCCTGGATAGTGATTTTAAACCTATGAACCTTAAGAAAAAATATCCTGAGGTTTATCAAAAATTTGATGAGGTTCTTTCCTACGAAGAGGTTCTGTAGAGAATTATGCTTCTTTGGCAACATTCTTCCTCTTATTCTTTTTGTTTTTATAAAGTTCCTCGTCAGCAACGATCATCTCTGCTTCTATATCAAGGAGATCGTTAACTATCAGAGAATTGAAGCCGTAACTGAATTCTATATAGTACGGCTTTTTTGATTGTTCATTTACTCTTTCCTGATAATAATCCAGGCTGTCCAGTATATTTTTCATGGAAGTACCTGTCATATCAGGAGTAAAGATAGCATATTCATCTCCGCCGATTCTTGCGATAATGGTTCCCTTCGGGAAGCTCTTTCTGAGCGTATTTGCGATACTGATAAGAGCGAAGTCACCATCCTTATGTCCGAATATATCATTTACCTGTTTCAGGTTATCCATATCGATATATCCGATAAGACCTTCTTTACCTGAGAAGCTGCTGTTCATCTTTGCCTGCTGAACGGTATCGAAAAAGCCTCGTCTGTTATACAGTCCCGTCAGCTCATCGGTTACGGAAAGTGCATTCAGCTGATCGTTCTTATCTCGTATCTCGTTCATAGTCTGTTCAAGACGGTCCTGAATAGCTGTTTCCTGTTTCATCAGAGCAAGGAATTTGAGTGATGTTCCCAGCTGAAGTGATGTTGCGTATATCTTGTTGAAGTTGGAAAGGTTTGTCTCGCACAGAAGCAGACCATGCTGTACCTCATTTGTAAGAAGAGGAGTCAGAACCATGGTGTGTCTTCTTTCATTAGGCGTGTATTTATGATTGAATATCATGTATGACGGCATTATCTGTTTTTCTTCACTTAAATACTTGGCTTTTCCGTCCTTTGCGTAGGCCTGAAGATGGATATATTTAGGAACTCTCCAAAGGCCGTCGCTCAGCATAAGAGGCAGTTCGTCATATATGTACAGAAATGCGCTCTGGAAACCGCAGTGGAAGTACAGGTTTTCTGCAATCAGCCGGTAGCAGGTCTGGTCATCTGTTGCGTTGAGGAGAGTGTCTCTGGTCATACGCATTGACTGCCATACATTTTCTTTATTCTTTTTAACCTCCTGAATATATTCCTTGGATATATAGAATGAAAGGAATGAAAGCACCGTGTTGAACATGGTTTCCAGTCTGAAGTGTGCCTCAGTCGGAATGTCGATGCTCAGTATGAAGGTTGAAAGTACATTTATCAGATAAGTAATCTTACTGTGTGAAAAATAGTATTTTATAATGCTGTTCTCCATAAGTGATTCGGTGGAAAGACGCAGATGATCAATATCAACAACATCCTCACTGAAGACTGCATCCGTAAAATATCTGATATATGGATTGATGATCTCAAACATCTGATGAGAATAGAAGACATTTGCATATTGCTCCATATAGTACTTCTTGAACAGTTCAAGCAGCTTCTGTCCATCCAGTGAATCCAGATTATTGTTTATCCGGGCAAGGATATCCGGATCATTTGCAGGGTCGCATCCGCAGGAAAGCCTTTTTACAAGCTTTGAGTTAAGTATCGACATGGAGGTTTCACCTGTCTTAATAAGCTCAAGTGCCTGATATACGGCATTGTAGCCCAGATCCATAATATTGTTATCTACGGTTGTAAGCTGTGGTGTAAGCTCCAGAGCAGAAGGAGAGTTATCAAATCCAGTAACCAGAATATCTTTTCCGATAATGAGACCTCTCTTTCTTATGGATTTATATCCGCCGATAGCCATAGTATCATTTGCAAATACGATGGCTTCAAGGTCGGGATTGTTAGTCAGAAGTTCGTCAACAATTTCCTCGGTGAATTCGGAGAAGTTTCCGTACGCAACCCTTTTCTCATCGTATGGAATACCATTTTCTTTAAGGACTTCTTTATAAACATCAAATCTTTCAAGGGCATCTGCATTTGCGAGTCTTCCGCTGACAAAACCTATTTTTGTTTTCCCGTGGTCCTTTATCAGATGCTCGATGGCGCTTCTCATACCTGAGGAGCTTTCGGTAAAAAGATAAGGGTAGCCCGGTATCTCGGCCTCTATGGTGAGGATGGGCAGGTCGAAATGATCGAGAAATGTTTTCTTATCATCAACTGAAAGAAAGCTTCCGATGGATCCTATGGAAACTATCAGAGCGTCCAGAGATTTTTTGCTGGCATAGTAAAAAATCGAATTGTATTGATAATCATATTTTGCATTAACGGGATCATTATATGAAGCATTCAGATACATGCCGGGCATGATGACCAGATTTACGTCTGCTTCTTCAGCGGCATATTCGACACCTTTGCATATTTCAAAGGCATAATCATTGTCTAGATGACAAGTAAGAAAGCCTATGGTAGGCCTGTTTTTATCCATCATTTCCGTTACCCCCACAACTAACAATACATTACAGAAATGCGATAAATTATCGCATCTTTACATCTTTTTTATTATAACACTATTATATTTATTAAACCACTATCATTATATTAAATAATTATGGATTATTATCATCAGAATAGACATATGACATAAATTAGTGTTTACGAATGAACATTGTTACTTTATAATGTTGTGTTGTATGATGTCTGGTAGTGGTTTTACAAGAATGAATGTCATTCTGAGTAAAACGAAGAATCTTATAAGTCCAGGGAGGAAAGATAATGGATTATAAAAATTCGGGAGTAGATATTGAGGCAGGATATAAGTCAGTTGAACTTATGAAGGAACATGTTAAGAAGACAATGAGACCTGAGGTTCTCGGTGGTCTTGGCGGTTTTGCCGGGGCATTTGATCTCAGTAAGATAAAGGAAATGGATGAACCTGTTCTTTTATCCGGAACTGACGGATGCGGAACGAAGGTGAAGCTTGCCTTTGTTATGGATAAGCATGATACTATCGGAATTGATGCTGTTGCAATGTGTGTAAATGATATAGCATGCTCCGGTGGTGAACCTCTTTTCTTCCTTGATTATATAGCTTGCGGAAAGAATTATCCCGAGAAGATAGCAACTATCGTAAGTGGTGTTGCCGAGGGATGCCGTCAGGCTGAGGCTGCCCTTGTCGGCGGTGAGACAGCAGAGCATCCGGGACTTATGCCGGAAAATGATTATGATCTTGCAGGCTTTGCTGTAGGTGTAGTTGATAAAAAGGATCTTATAACAGGTCAGAATATAAAGCCCGGTGATACCCTCATCGGAATAGCTTCAACAGGTGTTCACAGTAATGGATTCTCTCTGGTAAGAAAGGTATTTGAGATGACAGAGGAGTCTCTTGATACATACTATGATGAGCTTGGTAAAACACTTGGAGAGGCACTTATTGAGCCTACCAGAATATATGTAAAGGGACTTAAGGCAGTTAAGAATGCAGGAGTTACCATCAAAGGCTGCAGTCACATAACAGGTGGCGGATTCTATGAAAACATCCCGCGTATGCTTCCGGATGGTGTATCTGTGAAGATAAATAAGCATTCATATGAGGTTCCTGCTATATTTAAGCTTCTTGCCCAGAAGGGAGATATTTCCGAGCAGATGATGTACAACACTTATAATATGGGTATAGGAATGGTACTTGCCATCGATCCTGCTGATGTTGATGCAACTATAGCTGCTCTTGAGAGTACAGGTGATAAGGCTTATGTTATCGGTGAGGTAATCGAAGGAAATAAGGAAGTTGTTCTTGTGTAACCCAAGATAATAATATGGACGAACGGGAGAAAGAAATGAGATTACTTGTTCTTGTGTCCGGAGGCGGAACAAACCTTCAGGCCATAATAGACAGTGTTAATAGAGGAGATATAACCAATACTGAGATAGTTGGTGTTATAAGCAATAATTACGGAGTTTATTCTCTGGAAAGAGCCGAGAAGGCAGGGATAAAAAATGAAGTGCTGTCTCCGAAGGATTTTGCAGACCGCGCAGCATTTAACAATGCATTTGTAAAAAAGCTGGACGAGTATGAACCGGATCTGATCGTACTTGCCGGTTTCCTGGTTGTCATTCCGGAAGTGGTTATAAATAAATATGAGGGTAAGATAATCAATATTCATCCTTCACTTATTCCTTCATTCTGCGGTACCGGATATTACGGACTTAAGGTTCATAAGGCCGCACTTGAAAGGGGCGTAAAGGTTTCGGGAGCGACGGTACATTTTGTTGATGCAGGAACAGATACAGGCCCTATCATTCTTCAGAAGGCAGTATATGTTCAGGATGGTGATACACCTGAAACACTGCAGAGAAGGATTATGGAAGAGGCTGAGTGGAAGATACTGCCTGAAGCTATAAATCTTATAGCGAATGGAAAAGTAGTCTATACTAAAACGGATGATTATAGTAATTAATATAGAATGAAGGAACAAGGAGACTTTGGAATGAAGATAATGATAGTCGGTGGTGGCGGCCGTGAACACGCCATAGCATGGGCGGTTGCAAAGAGCCCGAGATGTGAGAAGCTGTATGCAGCACCCGGAAATGCAGGAATAGCTGCTTTGGCAGAGTGTGTAGATATATCTGTTATGGATGCTGACAGTCTTGTGGCATTTGCAAAGGAAAAGGATGTGGACTTTGTTATAGTTGCACCTGATGATCCTCTGGCTGCAGGTGTGGCAGATGCATTTCTTGATGCAGGTATAAAGACATTCGGGCCACGTAAGAATGCTGCAATTATTGAGGCATCAAAGGCTTTCTCAAAGGATCTTATGAAGAAGTATGATATTCCTTCAGCGGCATATGAGACATTTGAAGATGCTGATGCGGCACTTGCGTACCTGGAAACGCAGGAAGCTCCATACGTTCTTAAAGCTGACGGACTGGCTCTCGGTAAGGGAGTTCTTATATGTCAGACTCTTGAAGAGGCTAAGGCCGGAATAAAGGAGATAATGATAGATAAGAAGTTCGGTGATGCCGGAAATAAGGTTGTTATCGAAGAGTTTATGACAGGCCGTGAGGTTTCAGTTCTCTGTTATTCTGACGGAAAAACTGTTTTACCTATGACTTCGGCTCAGGATCATAAAAGAGCCGGAGACGGAGATACAGGACTGAATACAGGCGGAATGGGTACATTTTCTCCAAGCCCGTTTTACACAGATGAGATAGCGAAGTTCTGTGAGGAAAATGTATATCAGAGAACTATAGATGCTATGGCTAAGGAAGGTCGTGAGTTTAAGGGAGTTCTTTTCTGTGGTCTTATGCTTACACCGAAGGGACCGAAGGTTCTGGAGTTCAATGCCAGATTCGGTGATCCGGAGGCACAGGTTGTTATTCCGAGAATGAAGAATGATATAGTTGATGTAATGGAAGCATGTGCTGATGGTACACTTGATAAGATCACACTTGAGTTTGAGGATAATGCGGCAGTTTGTGTAATGCTTGCTTCAGATGGATATCCCGTTTCCTATGAAAAGGGTTATGAGATAAAGGGGCTGGATAAGTTCGATGATATGGACGGATACTATGTATTCCATTCGGGTACAAAGTTTGCTGATGGTCCGGATGGAAAGAAGATAGTAACAAACGGAGGACGTGTTCTCGGAGTTACTGCACTGGGAAGCACACTTCTGGAGGCCAGGGCTAATGCATATAAGGCTACCGAGCTGATAGATTTTGATAATAAATATATGAGACATGATATAGGTAAGGCTATAGATGATGAAAAATAATTTGTCGGTAACGGCAAGACTTGTGCTTAAAGGCGCAGAGAATCTTGCTGACAGAATAGATAATGATTATATAGATGTGAGACATATTTTCATATCACTTTATACTATTCACAGAGGTCTGGCTTACAGCGTTCTTCTGAAGAACGGCGTGCGTGCGGAGGACCTGCATGCACTGGGTGGAATACTTCAGAAGGAAGCGAGAGCTACGGGGCACAAGGATAAACGCGGATTACTTACCGCAAGAGCAAAAAGCATTCTTGACAGAGCAGCTGAAGAGGCTGCTCGTCTTAAGATGGAAGAGACAGGAACGGAACATATCCTCATCAGTATTATCAGAGATGCTGATGAGGATATTTATGCTGTATTCAGGAAAAAGAAGATAGATCCCAATGCGCTTATTGTGGAAATGCTTGTGGCAACGGGAATGACAAAAAAAGAGATAAATAAATATCTTAAGTCATCAGTTCCCGGTGAGAATAAGGGCTCCGGAAAAAATAAATCCATGCTGGAGCAGTATTGCAGGGATCTCACTGAGGAAGCTCATGAAATGAAGCTTGATCCGGTGATCGGACGTCAGGATGAGATAGTCCGTGTAATGCAGATCCTCGGAAGAAGAAGCAAGAATAATGCCTGTCTTGTAGGTGAGCCGGGAGTCGGAAAAACTGCAATAGTTGAAGGACTGGCACAGCTGATAGAAAAGAAAAATGTACCGCCGGCCCTTGCAAGCAAAAAAATCATGGGACTGGATCTTGCGGCCATGCTTGCAGGAACCAGATACAGAGGTGATTTTGAGGAAAGACTCAAGAATACGATAGATGAACTGAAGGAAAACAGTAATATCATACTGTTTATCGATGAGCTGCATACACTTATAGGTGCAGGCGGAGCAGAGGGAACTCATGACGCTGCAAATATATTTAAACCTGCCCTTTCCAGAGGAGAGCTTCAGGTTATCGGAGCTACTACTCTTGAAGAATACAGAAAATATATTGAAAAGGATGCTGCACTTGAAAGAAGATTCCAGCCGGTTATGGTTGAGGAGCCTTCCAGGGAAGAGTCCGTCAGGATACTGCAGGGACTTAAGCCATCATATGAGGAGTATCATGGAGTTATCATCAGCGATGATGCCATAAATGCTGCAGTAGAAATGTCTGTCAGATATATAAATGACAGATATCTCCCGGATAAGGCTATCGATCTTATGGATGAAGCGGCTTCGCGTATAAAGCTGGGAGATATTCCAAAGGGCTTTGCTTATGAATACAGTTCTGAATCCAAATGGTTTATGAGAAGGATGATGGATGAAGCTCTTTATAACGGCGATCTGAAGCAGGCTGCCCTTATGAGAAGAAATCTTCGAAAGATGGATAACAGTGAGAAGGTACAGCCTGAGGAAGAAGAAAAGGTGATCACTTCGGAACATATAGCCGAGGTTGTATCTATATGGACAAAAATACCGGTTAGCAGGCTCAGTGTATCTGAACAGTCAAAGCTGCTTAAGCTTGAAGATAAGCTTCATGAAAGAGTGGTAGGACAGGATGAGGCTGTTTCTGTTGTGGCCGGGGCGATAAGAAGAAGCAGATCGGGACTCAGAAACCCTGACAGACCTATAGGTGCATTTCTGTTCCTCGGACCTACAGGTGTGGGAAAAACAGAGCTGTCAAAGGCTCTGGCAGAGGCTCTTTTCTCAGATGAGAAGAGTCTTATCAGAGTTGATATGTCCGAATACATGGAAAAACACAGTGTATCTAGAATGGTTGGCTCTCCTCCGGGATATGTTGGATACGATGAGGGTGGACAGCTGTCTGAAAAGGTAAGGAGAAATCC
The DNA here is from genome assembly GCA_902781895.1 of uncultured Lachnospiraceae bacterium. Classification (GTDB taxonomy): domain Bacteria; phylum Bacillota; class Clostridia; order Lachnospirales; family Lachnospiraceae; genus Eubacterium_Q. The sequence goes on along the minus strand of CACZLA010000024.1, from coordinate 31,770 downwards.
CTACAGTGTCATTCTATTTGATGAGGTAGAAAAGGCTCATCCGGATGTATTTAACATACTGCTTCAGGTTCTGGATGATGGAATAATAACTGATGCTCAGGGCAGAAGAGTTGATTTTAAAAATACCATTATCATTATGACTTCAAATCTCGGAGCTGATAAGATCATAGATCCGAAGTCTATAGGATTTGTTACGGATGACAGCAGAGAAAAATCATATCTTGAGATGAAGGATATGGTTATGTCGGAAGTGAAAAAGCTGTTCAAACCGGAGTTCCTTAACAGACTTGATGATATCATAGTATTTAAGACTCTGACGGAAGAGCAGATAATTGATATTACCGGACTTATGCTGGGAGAGCTAAAGGACAGAGTTAAAAAGAATACCGATATCAAGCTTTCATATGGTACGAAGCTTAAGAAGTTTATCTTTGATAAGGGATATGATAAAGACTTCGGTGCTCGTCCGCTGAGGCGTGCCATCCAGCAGTATGTGGAGGATCCTCTTTCTGAAAAAATACTTTCCGGAGAGATACAGAAGGGCGATACCGTGAGTATATCGGTTGCTAAGGAAGAGGTAACATTTAAAGTAAAAAAAGCTTCTGAATAGTTGCAGAAAATGTAGAAAATGATATAGAAAAAATAATAGATATTTGTTATCATGTAAATAGGTATCGAGGGTATGAATCGATACTGCAAAATAGGCGTGTCATGCTTTAGGAGGTAAATATTATGGCAGTAATTGATGAGCTTATAAGGGAAGAAGAGGATGGATCCATCAGCTTTGGTAATTATGAGTTGGCAGAAAAAACAAAGAAGGATGGATTTGAATATAACGGCGACAGTTATAAGATCAAAACCTTTAATGAGATAACAAAGCTCGAGAAAAACGGAATGTTTGTTTATGAATCAGTTCCCGGCACAGCGGTGCATGAATTCAGAGCTAATGATAAAAAGGTTATGTTCACAGTAGAGGGTGACAAGGATGCACAGGTTACTCTGGAACTTGAAGCCGAAACAGAGTATAAGGTTCACGTTAGTGATGTTTATGTAGGAAAGATGAAAACAAACCTTGGTGGAAAACTCAGCATCAGCGTTGAACTTGAAGAAAATGACAAGGTTGATGTAGTGATTGAAAAGAACTGATTTTATATCAAAGTTAAAGGCGCTGAGGACTGATTAAGTCTTCAGTGCTTTTTTTTATCAGTGTAAAATATGCAAAAAGAAGGAATGGGATATGGCAAAGGAAAAGCAGATATTCTATTGCAAAGAATGTGGAAATGAATACGGCAAATGGATGGGGCAGTGCCCGGCGTGTAAGGCGTGGAATTCATTTGTGGAAGAGAAGGTTACAAAAACAAGAGCAAATAAAACGGTTTCTGTGTCAGACAGACCCAGAGCAACAAGCATAAAGAATGTATCCTCTTCAGAGGAAACGAGGATAGGTACGAGAATCTCAGAGCTGGACAGAGTTCTGGGAGGCGGTATAGTCAAGGGCTCCCTGGTGCTGGTTGGCGGTGATCCGGGTATAGGAAAGTCTACCCTGCTTCTGGAAATGTGCCGTAACCTTGTTGAGGATGAAGTAAAGGTTCTTTATGTTTCCGGAGAGGAATCTATGTCACAGATAAAATCCAGAGCTGTAAGACTGGGAATTAATAACGGGAGCCGTGCAGAGGAGTGTCTGATGCTTCTCAGCGATAATGATCTGGATAATATCGAGTCACAGATAGATTCTCTCGAATCAGATGTTGTTATTATAGATTCGATTCAGACTATAGAGGCTTCGAATGTTGAGGCTGCTCCCGGTACTATCTCACAGGTCAGGGAAGTGACAGCCAGACTTCTTCAACTTGCAAAACAGAAGGATGCGGCAGTTTTTATTGTGGGACATGTGACAAAGGAAGGAACAGTGGCAGGTCCGAGAACACTGGAACATATGGTGGATTCGGTTCTCTATTTTGAAGGAGATGAGAGCGGAGGTTTCAGACTGCTCAGAGCAAATAAAAACAGATTTGGCTCCACAAATGAGATCGGCGTTTTCAATATGACTGACTCCGGGCTTGAGGAGGTAAAGAATCCATCCGAGTTTTTCCTGAACGGTCGTCCCGAAAAGTCTTCGGGCTCGGCGGTTGTATGTATCATCGAGGGAACGAGAGCTATGCTTGTGGAGATACAGGCCCTTTGTGCAGATTCAAATTTCAGTATGCCTAGAAGAACCAGTGTGGGGCTGGATTATAATCGTGTGAATCTTCTTACGGCTGTCCTCGAGAAACGAGGAGGAATAAGTATGACGGGCTGTGACTGCTATGTAAATGTGGCGGGTGGTCTCAGGATAAACGATCCCTCTACAGATCTGGGAGTTATATGTGCCATAGTTTCTTCATTCAGAGACAGACCTATTGACAGTAAGACGGTTATCATCGGTGAGATAGGACTGGCAGGGGAAATAAGAGGTGTCAGAAATATATCTCAGAGGATTAAAGAAGCGGCAAAGCTGGGATATAAAAAGGTTATTGTTCCGAAGTCGAATGCTTCGAAGGATATACAGGAGCCGGGGGTGGAGATAGAATATGTTTCAAGTGTAGGCGAGGCTCTGGGAATCATTTGATGTAATAGTATGGCATAGTGGCAACCTCGATGGTGAAATATGTATGTCATATAGTGTCAAAAGGTTAAAGAATCTTGTATAAATAGTAATTAAAATGATATATAGTTTTGCCGAATGATAGTATTATGAGTTTATAGAATTAGTGCGGATTTAAAGAAGGAAAAAATGCATTTGTTATTTTATGGGAGGTTACTATGAGAAAAATCAGATCAAAGAGATTCTTGGGACTTCTTATGGCTATGGCAATGACCGCGTCTTTTGCAGGATGTGGAAAGGATGAGGATAAGAAGTCGACCACGGAAGCGACTGAGGCAGCTGTTGCAACACCGGATGCAGCTACAAGTTCAGACCCACTTCCTACAGATGTTTCGGAGGATGAGGTTGAGGTTCCTGCAGGATATAATCTTGTATGGCATGATGAGTTTAACGGAACCGAGCTCAGTGAAGCTGACTGGAATCGGGAAGAACACAAGGTTGGTTGGGTTAATAACGAGCTTCAGAAGTATGTTCCGTCCGCTGACTACGCATATGTTAAGGATGGAGAGCTGGTTATCCAGCCTGTTAAAACTGAGGACGAGGATGGAAATGTATCCTATGTTTCAGGCCGTGTAAATACACAGAATAAGCATGATATAAAGTACGGCTGGATAGAAGCAAGAATCAAGTTCCCTCAGGGTAAGGGATTCCTTCCTGCATTCTGGATGATGCCTCAGGATGAGGATTATTATGGTCAGTGGCCTAAGTGTGGTGAGATAGATATCGCAGAGGTTCTCGGTGATAATATATCAACAACCTATGGAACACTTCATTATGGTGAGCCTCATAAGCAGAACCAGGGAACTTATACTCTTAAGGATGGCGATTTTTCAAATGAATATCATGTATTTGCTATCGAGTGGGAGCCGGGACTTATCAAATGGTATGTTGACGGAGAACAGTTCTACGAGACAAATGACTGGTTTACAAAGTGGTCAGGTTCAAAGGAGAAGCCTTATCCTGCACCATTTGATCAGCCATTCCACGTAATACTTAATGTTGCAGTCGGTGGAGACTGGCCGGGAGATCCTGACGAGACGACTACATTTGACGATAAGGCAGCCATGAAGGTTGATTATGTCAGATATTTCCAGAAAGACAGCTATGATGAAAACGTTGAGAAGCCTGAGAAGGTTCTCGAGATGAGAGAAGCAGATGAGACCGGAAACTTTGTACATAACTCTGACTTCAGCGAAGCAGAGGATCTGGATGATGACAACGATTGGAAGTTCCTCCAGCTCAACGGCGGAAAGGGCTCTGCAGAGATAAAGGATAATGAGATAACAATTACAACAGAGGAAGCCGGTTCCGAAGAATATTCGATCCAGCTTGTTCAGCCTCAGATGCCGATGGAGCAGGGGGCTAAATATAAGTTCACATTTGAAGCCTATGCTGATGAAGACAGAACGATGAAGACAGCTATCACTGCACCGAATGAAAACTGGATCAGATATCTGGATGATACAGCTGTAGATCTTACAGGAGACTGGCAGACATTCGAGTTTGAGCTTGAAATGAAGGACGAGAGCGATGATAACGGTCGAGTAGAGTTTAATATGGGTAAGACAGACTCAACTGCAACTATCCATATCAGAAACGTAAGACTTGAGAAAATAGACTGATGGGGAGGTAGCAGTTTTGAAAACAATGACAGGCTATATGCATGGAATCAATCTGGGAGGCTGGTTTTCCCAGTGTGATCACACAAAAGAAAGATATGATAACTTTATTGTTGAGTCTGATATAGAAACTATAGGTAAATGGGGTCTGGATCATATAAGACTTCCCATAGACTATGATCTGGTAGAAGAGCAGGACGGAACTTATAAGGAAGAAGGCTTCTGCTATATAGACAAGGTAGTTGGATGGGCAGGAAAGTACGGACTGAATATGGTTCTGGATCTTCATAAAACCTTCGGTTTCAGCTTTGACAGTGGTGAAGCGGAAACAGGCTTCTTTGATAATGAAGATTATCAGGAGAGATTCTATAAGCTTTGGGAAAAGCTTGCAGAAAGATACGGAAAATACAGTGACAGGATGTGCTTTGAGATCCTTAATGAGGTTACTGATAAGGAATACTGTGATATATGGAATACTATTTCCACAAAGTGTATAAAGCGTATAAGAGCTATAGCTCCGGATGTAAAGATACTTCTCGGAGGATATTACAATAACAGTATCGAGGCACTTAAGGATCTGGCGCTTCCATACGATGAAAATATTGTATACAATTTCCATTGTTATGAGCCCCTTGTATTTACACATCAGGGTGGATACTGGGTAGACGGAATGGATACATCCTTTAGAATGCCATTTGACGTTACATATGGAGAATATCAGGAGTATACAGATAAGTATCTCGCAAGATTTGCAGAAGATCTTTCTTCGTTTGATAAGAACGCTGTTATGGGTACTGATTATTTTGAAAAGATGGTTCAGGAAGCAGTACGTGTAGCAGAAGAAAGAAATGTAGCTCTTTACTGCGGAGAGTATGGTGTTATCAATCTTGCAACACCTGAGGATACACTTAAATGGTATAAAATGATCTGCTCTGTATTTGATAAATATGGCATTGGCCGTGCTGCATGGAGCTATAAGGAAATGGACTTCGGCATTGTTGATGATCACATGAAATCAAGTCTTGATGAATTACTTGAAGTGTTATAGAATGAAATAGTTGTAATATTTTCAACAAGCATCCTGATGATGAAGGATGCTTGTTGGTTTTTAGCTTTTATTCTGAGCGAATATAGAATTGTTGAATTATGGAGGAAAATCACATGGGAATGAATGTTGCATGTCTGGATCTTGAAGGAGTACTTGTTCCTGAAATATGGATAGCCTTTTCAGAGGCCAGTGGTATACCGGAGCTGAAGAAAACTACCAGAGATGAACCTGATTATGACAAGCTGATGAAATGGAGACTGGGGATTCTTGAGGAACATGGACTTGGACTGAAGGAGATTCAGGATACTATAGCAACAATAGATCCTCTTCCGGGAGCAAAGGAATTTCTGGATGAGCTGAGAGACGCTACTCAGACTATTATCATAAGCGATACATTTGAGCAGTTTGCTAAGCCTCTTATGGTAAAGCTGGGAATGCCTACGCTTTTTTGTAACACTCTTGAGGTTGCAGATGACGGAAAGATCACAGGTTTTAAGATGAGATGTGAAAAATCGAAGCTTACTACCGTAAAGGCACTTCATTCATGTGGTTTTGATACTATTGCAACAGGTGACAGCTTTAACGATCTTGCAATGATACAGGCCAGCAAGGCCGGCTTCTTATTCCGTTCAACTGAGCAGATAAAGAAGGATTATCCTGATATTCCGGCATATGAGGAATATGCAGATCTTCTGGCTGCATTTAAAGCGGCTCTTTGATATTCGTTATTTGATCATTCTGAATGATATAGTTTGTTTGGGAGGATTGTCAGATGTCTCGTAGAGAAATGCTTACCGAGACGCCGATCCCGAGTCTTATTGTCAAGTTGTCCATACCGACGATAATAAGCATGATGGTTACGGCACTATACAATTCTGCAGATACGTATTTTGTGGGCAAGGTATCTACCGAGGCTACTGCTTCGGTAGGTCTTGTCTTTTCTGTTATGGCCATTATTCAGGCCTTCGGTTTCTTTTGCGGACACGGCTCGGGAAACTATCTGTCAAGAATGCTTGGAGCCGAAAAGAATAAAGAGGCAAATGAAATGGCTGCCACCGGCTTTGCCATTTCCCTGATACTGGGAGTGATAGTTGCTGTTTTGGGTAATCTGTTTGCGGACAGTATCGCTGTATGGCTTGGTGCAACTTCTACTACTATGGAGGATACTGAGAAGTATATGCGTATCATCCTTATCGGGGCGCCATTTATGATGGGACAGTTTGTGGTGAATAATCAGCTGAGATATCAGGGAAATGCCATGTATGCCATGGTGGGTCTGATGTTCGGTGCAGTTGTAAATATCATACTTGATCCACTGCTTATACTTGGATTTGATATGGGAGTTGCCGGGGCTGCGATAGCGACGGTGGCCGGCCAGATGATGAGCTTTTTTGTTCTCCTTATCGGAAGCTTCAAGGGAGAAAATATACGTATAAAGTTTAAAAATATAAAGATCAACAGACACTATATCTATGAGATAACTAACGGAGGAGCTCCTTCACTTCTGCGACAGGGGCTTGCAGCCATGTCAACCCTCCTGCTGAATAATTATGCCGGAAAGATGGGAGGAGATGCGGCTATAGCCGGTATGTCCATAGTTACCAGAGTCGTGCTTATGATGATAGCGGCTTTGATTGGATTTGGTCAGGGATATCAGCCTGTATGCTCATTTAATTACGGAGCAAAATTGTATGGGAGAGTCAGAGAGGGATATTTCTTCTGTGTTAAGTGGGGATTTATATTCCTGTTTGCCGTGGGAATTCTGTGCTTTGTATTTGCACCTGATATAGTTTGGTGGTTCAGAAATGATCCTGAAGTGGTAAAGGTGGGAAAGGTGGCCCTCAGATGCCAGACCTGTGTACTGCCGCTGTCCGCATTTATCATCATGACAAATATGATGCTGCAGTCCATGGGAAGAGGCCTTAAAGCCAGTATTCTTGCATCAGCAAAAAATGGACTGTTCTTTGTGCCTCTTATTATTATTCTTCCCAATATATTCGGCCTTCTGGGTGTAGAGATAACCCAGACATGTTCTGATGTATTGACAACGCTTCTTACGATTCCGCTGGCTGTTTCGGAGATTAAGAATCTTGTTCGTCTGGAAAAAGAAGCTTCTTCATCCGGTCAGGATGATCAGTTACAAGTCCGGTAACCTGAGTATGTTTTATAAAGAACTTCATCAGCATTTTGTTATTTACGGTCCATACATATACGGGATAACCGTAGTGCTTCATTCTTCTTGTGAATGAGAAGAGCATGAGCGCAGGAAATGTACATACAAAATCTGCATGACATGCCCTGAGTCTTCTTTTTGGAAATATTTCGTTATATCTCATCTTGAAATCTGCGTCGTCCCTTCCGAGTAAAAGACCGACGCGGATATTCGGGTCTATCTGTTTTATTCTGTAAGGAGTTGCGTCGTAGAAGGATTTGATGGAATACTCATTATAATCCAGATACTTCTGTACTATTTTTACAACTCTGTATTCATAGCCTACTTCCTTTATTTCAATATCCAGAAAAACTCTGTTATGGCAGAGCTTTATAACCTCTACGAAGGTTGGAATCTGAAATCCATTTGCCTTGGCAGTTTCCTGTAATTCATCGTAGTTTGTTTCTGAAAGAACTTTTCCGTCTATTTCTGAATCATGATAAACTATCAGCTTATTATCCAGTGTCTTTCTTACATCAAACTCCACCATATCAACGCCGAGTCTGATGGCATTTTCAAAGGCATCCAGTGTATTCTCCGTTCCTCCCATTCCCGCACCGCCGCGATGGGCGATGATCTGTATATCCTTGTTCAAAACATTTCTCCTTTTTCTTTTATGCATTGACACTATAGCACTTTATTTGGATTTTGAAAACCCAATGAGTTTGCTGATTTTTGAAAATTGAATTTTTTGATAATTCCTTCTGAAGATGCTCTATTGTGGTTCCCATTTCCCCTGCTGTCTGATTCCTGTTTTCTTTGCTTCGTTTTCTATTAACTGCAGCTCCTTTTCAGAGAGTGTTACATTCATTGCTTCTGCAAGTTTTGTTGCATGGGACGGTTTGGTTATGCCGACTATGGGAACAGCTCCTTTTGATATGGCCCAAAGGATCGGTACCTGCGAAGGATCTATCCCATGGTTGTCAGCTGTTTTCTTCATTACTGCAAGTAACCTTTCTATCTTCTTGAATTTCTTTTTGGGGAAAGCAAGGTTACGCATGGAAAGGGTAGGGAAGTGATGGGCTGCATCATAATGTCCCGACAGTGCACCCTGTTCCAAAACCATATATGCACAGTACTTAATTCCCTTGCTGTTGCAGTAATCGATGATTGGCTGCTGGTCGTTTCTCAGCAGACTGAAATGATTCTGAACTGCACCAAGATTAAGGCCCTCTTTTGCCAATACCTTTCTGCTGTTTTGATATGATCAAGAGATACATTTGATATTCCGATGGACTTTATGCGTCCGTCCTTTAAAAGCGGAGCAGCTTCCTTCAGATTCAACGTCAGATTATTTGGGACATGGATCCAGAACAGATCTGCCGATTTTCTGCCAAGACGTTCCATACTTTCTTCAAAGGATCTGACGAGTGCACCGCTTTTGTATTTCTTTCCCGGGAAGAACTTGGTTGATATATAGATATCATCTCGTCCCTTCATTAACTTACCCAGTAATTTCTCGCATGATCCCATGCCGTAAACAGCAGCTGTGTCCCATTTAAGGAAACCATTTCTTGTGGCTTCCTGAAATGATTTTTTTAGTATATTTTCATCCTGCTTTTTTCCGAATACCATAGATGAACCATTGTAGCCGGCCCCCCGTGCCCATGTACCTATCAATACTTCTTTCATTTTGGATTACCTCCTGGATTTAAGCATCCTTCAGGGCGGCACGGATTCTGCTGAGAGATTCCGGAGTGATGCCCAGATAAGTTGCTATATGTTTTTGAGGCACTCTGTCATTCAGGTTGGGATAAAGCTTTTTGAAATGCAGATATCTTTCTGTTGCGTTCTCAACAAGGAAACCGTTCTCACGATATATTTTATAGCGTAGAGCGTTTTCCAATAGTCCGATCCATATATCCTTGAACTGTGCATTTTCCCTGATGATTTGTCGGATATCTGTAGTGTTACAAAACATGAGGGTGGTTTCCTCTATCGTTTCCCACATACAGATTCTTTCGGGATAGCCAAAGAAGCCTTCGTCCATACACATATATCCTTCGGCGGCAAAGCCTCTGGTTATATCGTTTCCGTCAGCGTCGATGTAGTAGCATCTTGCCAGTCCGGAAAGTATGAGTCCGGCGATAGAAGTGTCATCGCCTATGGATGAAAGAATCTCTCCCTTTGAAACAACACGAAAAGTAGCTTTGCTCACAATGTCTCCGAGCAATTCATCGCTTATGTTTATTTCGTAGCTTTCAGCAAATGTTTTCAGTTGTCCGACGAGATAATTCTTATCCATGTTCCCCTCCTGATATGCCTCTGATGAAAGAAATATTATCATCAAATTAACCGGGATGCATTGATGTATGTTAATTTATTCCCAGGAATTTTTTCCTTTTTTGTTTTTTGTCTTTGTAGGTCTGCCGTCCTTAACTAGATAACAGTTGTCTGTTCCGCCTTTTATTCTTTTTACCTTAACCATATTTGTTTCCTCCTTTTTTGAATTATATTAAATAATAGAAAAAAAAGATATATATAGATATAAATTAGATATGCAAAAACCCTTCCTTTAAGATGAATTATCTTTATGCTATAATGATAATCATTCTAAGAGGAGGTTTTTAGTATGAAAAAGAAGATTATAGCATTTGTTTTAGCAGTATTTATTGTACTTGGAACGGTAAGTATCAAAGGCGGCGTGCAGGCGGAAACGAATACAGTTACGGTAAAGGCAAGTCAGATATCCGGTTGTAAGTACTGCGTTAAGGACACAAAGGGTAATTTAAGATTGGAAATTAATGAATCGGTTGATCTGACTATTGATATGGATGTGGATTTGAACCTTACAGGTATAAGTAATTATTATAAGGTATATCCCAATATTTCGATTACTTTGAAAGGGAATAAGACATTAACTTTGAGTTCATTTAGTATTGAAAGTACAAGAAATGGTGGTTATGGATTATTAAATATAACATCCGGGGTTACATTAAATGCAAAATTTATCAAGGCAGATGAAATCACGGTTGATTCGGGGGCATCAGTTAATCTTGAAAACCTTTATGATGTACATGTTGATACTGAATCTCCGATAATGAGTAAAAGCTTTGTTTCATCAGGAGATTTAAGTCTTGTAGCTTTAGAAGATGAATGTATAAGATCTGACTATATAGAAATAAAAGGTGGAAAGGTGACAAGTGAGGTTACCGGCTCAGCTTTTAAAGCAAATAAAGTTGTCATTTCAGGTGGTTATTTAGATCTGAAAGACACACTGGATGCTTCTGGTCCTGCTAATGATCTTTCGCCAATTTGTGCCAATACTTTTGTGCTGGATCCAAGCCTTTATATTAAAGAGCCTGAAGGAGCTGTATGGAAAGCTACTAAATTTCGTTCGGGATTATATGATAAAAATGGAAATATAGCGAAGCACGTTATCATCGACAAGAAGCCTGCCGGTTATGATGATGGATCATCCGGAAGTGGAAGTGGAAACGCCGGCGGTTACTCAAACGAGTGGATAAACGGAAAGTGGTACAATGCAGACGGATCACAGACCTACAAGGGAACTCTTAATTGGAAGTCCGATGCAAACGGCTGGTGGGTTGAGGATACAGATGGATGGTATCCTGCAAATGCATGGCAGAAGATAGACGGTACATGGTACTTCTTCAAGCCGGACGGATACATGGCAATGAGTGAGTACTACGGTGGTTACTGGTTTAATGCAGACGGATCATGGGATTCGCAGTACTTCCTCAGCTGGAAGTCTGATACAACCGGCTGGTGGGTTGAAGATAAGTCCGGTTGGTGGCCTGCAAGCAGCTGGCTGAAGATAGATGGATATTGGTACTACTTTGATGCATCAGGATATATGGTTACAAACAAGTATGTTGCTGGTTACTGGATAGGTTCAGATGGAGTTTGTTATTAAAGCAATAAGGAGAGGTAAAGGAGAGGTTTTACCTCTCCTTTTTTAGGTGAAGGATTTTTACCTTCCGCCTGAAACAAATGAACGGAAATCCGGAGCATGTTTTTTTAGAAATGCATTTACGGCTATTCCGAGTGTTATAAAAATAGCAGGAAGCCCGAAATATAGGAGTAGATGTAAGTCGCTTCTTAACTGCTTTAAGATAATCTTGAGTGGTGAACTCTTTTACTCCGGCAAAATGGAGATATCCGGAAATTGAAAAAAATACAGGATTGGCAAACCTGACAAAAGCGTCGGATATTATTGATGAAGATGGTTTTTGTGTTATAATGTGAAAACATTAAAAATAAGGGAATGGACAAAAATGATAAAGAAAGAAATAAATGAAATCAAATCACTTTTTGATACTATACAGGAATGTGGCATCCTGAAGCTGGCAGGCTGCTACGTGAACGGTGATAAGGAGAAGGTTAAGACCTTCAGTGAATCCTTCTATAATCTGCCGGAGGAGGAAATGTATAAGTATCTTGAGATATTCAGACGTACTCTGGCAGGAACTCCGGGAAAGAATCTGCTGGATATGAGTTTTACAAATCCCGAAGAAACTCCGGACAGAGGAAAAGGGCTTTTGAATAAACTGAAAAAATCAGAGCTTAAGGATGATTCACTGCTGGAGAGGTTTTATGATTTGGTTATAGAACATTATAACTATGTTGGAAATTATCTGATACTTCTTATACATCAGGCCTATGATGTTCCGGGTATGACAGCAGACGGTATTGCTTCGAATGAGGTATATAATTACATACTTTGCAGTATATGCCCTATGAAGCTTACCAAGCCGGGTCTTGGGTTCGATGATGATCTGGGAGAGATTCATACCCTGAGACAGATATTTGCGGTTGAACTTCCGGATAACGGTTTTCTGTTTCCTGAGTTTAATGACAGAAGTACGGATGATGATGCTGTTCTTTTCTTCAGCCGAAAGACAGATCTGATGCAGGATGCATTTCTCGAAAATGTACTTGATGTAACAGCCACACTGCCTGCCAAGCAGCAGAAGGAGGGCTTTACTGAGTTTGTATCAGATGTGCTGGGAGAAGAGTCCAGCTTTGAAACGGTGATTTCAATACAGGAGAATCTTAAAGAAGCTGCTTTTAATAAGAAGGTTGAGGCGGCCGGTGAAACCGTATTCTTTGATAAGGAAACAATGAGGGATGTTTTTGAAAAAAGCGGAGTACCCGGTGAAAAGCTTGAGACCTTTGATAAAAAGTTTGAAGAACAGTTCGATACAGAGAAGACTCGAGAGAGGCAGGTGGAAACAAAGCTGTTTGCGGACAACGTGGTCCCCGTAAGAAGCATTGAGGTCAGAAACAAGAATATGGTGCTCAGGATCAACAGTAAGCATATGGATATTTTAGATACAAAGGTGGTAGACGGAAAGAAGTGTCTTGTTATAGAGCTTACTGATGATATGACAGTAAACGGAATCCCGGTAGAAGGGTAACCGAGATGTATGAAGAGGGAGAACCACTCATATGAGAAAAAAGACCGTTCATGTAAGTTTTATTTACAGCGGTCTTTTTTCTTATTATGCTGTCCTCAGATAAAAGAAAGGCAGGACAAGGTTATGAAAAATGCAATCGAAACTAAAAATCTTACAAAGAGATATGGAGATAACACGGCAGTTGATAATCTGTCACTTACAGTAAAAGAAGGCGAGCTTTTTGCTCTCCTTGGAATAAATGGTGCAGGTAAGACTACAACGATCAGAATGCTGTCATGCCTGTCAAAGCCGACAGAGGGAACTGCAAAGGTTTTTAATGCGGATGTTATGAACGATTCTGATTCGGTTAAGAAAATGGTTGGAATCTCAACGCAGGATACAGCAGTTGCTGAAAAGCTGACAGTTGAAGAAAATCTACGGTTCATGGCTGATATATATAACATAGACAGAAGTAGTGTTGAGAAGGTAATAGAAGATTTCAATCTGTCGGAAGTAAGAAAGAAGAGAGCAAAGCATCTCTCAGGTGGATGGCAGAGAAGGCTGTCTATAGCAATGGCGATAATCGGAGAGCCAAAGCTGCTTTTCCTGGACGAGCCTACACTTGGACTTGATGTAATAGCAAGAAGAGAGCTCTGGAAGGAGATAGAAAAACTTAGATCAAAGATGACGATAATCCTTACAACTCATTACATGGAAGAGGCTGAAGCTTTAGCTGACAGGATAGGAGTAATGATCAAGGGACGAATGGTTGAACTCGGAACACTTGAAGAACTGGAACAGAGAACAGGCAAGAAGGGACTTGAAGAAGTTTTCGTAACGATAACAGAAAGGGAAGCTTAATTGGAGGTAACAGCAATGAATAGAACGATTACATTTACAAAAAGAAATCTGATAGAGATGCTCAGGGATCCGCTTAGTTATATCTTCTGTGTGGCTTTCCCACTGATAATGCTCATCCTGATGACAATAGTAAATACAAGCATTCCTAAGGAAGGAATAACCACCTTCAGAATAGATAATCTTGAAGGCGGAATAATAATATTCGGTCAGACATTTGTTATGCTTTTTACGGCACTGAATGTTGCAACAGACAGAAACGGTTCATTCCTTACAAGGCTGTTTGCATCGCCGATGAAGAGTCATGAGTTTACAAATGGATATATCTTTCCGAGTCTTATTGTTGCACTGTTTCAGAGCTTGATTTCCATCGTGGCAGCCCTGATAGTTTCAGTCATCGTTGATTATAAACTCAGCATCAGTGGACTTCTGATAAGCTTTGTAGTAGCTATTCCATCAGCCATATTCTTTATAGCTATTGGACTGATCTTCGGAACAATCTTCAGTGATAAGGCGGCTCCGGGAATGTGCTCAATAATCATATCGCTGGCAGGCTTCTTCGGTGGTATCTGGTTTGATGCCGAGACAACTGGTGGAGTAATGGGAAAGATATGCAAATGTACTCCGATATTCTACTGCACCAAGGCTGTAAGATCTGCAATAGATATGGATTTCGGAAAAGATAACTTTATTATTCCGATGATAATAGTTACAGCTTCAGCTGCAGTGCTGATAGTGCTTGCTTCAATTCTTTTCAGATCAAAGATGAGAGCAGATCTGGCGTAAACATAAGCGGGTGGTTATCGACATATAGGCAGGTTTGGGTATCTATACTTTCTTGCAGATAGTGCATAAATAAATTATAATGACTAGGATTGCTGGAATTGCTTTAGCAATGGAGCAATCCGTATGTCATAGAACACAGAAACCCGTGAGGCCGATATGATAATCAAACCTGAAATCGAAAATAAATACAAACAAATAGAACTTCATGTCTGCAATGATGAGTTAAACGACGAAGTGAAGAGTGTTGTAAGAGAGCTTCATGAGATATTCGATGAAACTATTGCTGCAGTGGACGAGAGAGGCAACCGTTTAAATATATCTCCCTCTGAAATTTTATCCTTCTATGCAGAGGGGCAGAAGGTTTTTGCTGTCGGAGTGAAGGGCAGGTATTCAGTCAGCATGAAGCTTTATGAGCTGGAGGAGGGACTTGCTAAGAGAAGCTTTGTCAGAATATCCAGGTCGGAGATAGTCAACTACAGAAAGATAAAAAGTATGGATATGAGCGTTAAGGGAACCATCAAGATCACCATGAAGAATGATTATGAAACCTACGTATCCAGAAGGAATATAGCGAAAATAAAGGAATTACTGATAAAGAATAATAATGAAAGAATATCTTAAAAGAGGGGCAATCAGTTTTATGATCTCTGCCTTCTCCGGACTGATGGTAAACTTAATATTGGATCTGATCGTAAATGCAGTGAGTGACGAAAAGTTTACTTCAATATCGCCTTACTTTATGGATTATTTTGAGTCGCCTGTGATGGCTGCTTATGTGAATATACTGCTTTATGGTGTTATAGGATTTACATTTAGCGCGATGACATTTGTATTTGATCTCGAAAGGGTTGGATTTTTGATCCAGGCTGTTATATACTTTATAGTCACTGCCGGTGTGTTTGTTGCGATCACAGTTATCCTGTGGCAGCTGCAACGAAGACCTGAGGCGCTGGTAAGCAGTCTCGCCGGCTATGCTGTGACATATGTGATCATGTGTGTCGTTATGTATAAGCAGCTCAGGAAGGATATGGAGGAAATAAACAGGAATCTCAATGATATTAGCGTGTCAGAATATTAGTAAAAGCTTTGGCGAGGAAGTAGTGCTGAAGGATATAAATTTTCATATAGAAAAGCAGGACAAGTGTGCGATTGTCGGCATAAACGGAGCCGGCAAGACCACACTTCTTCGCGTTATACTGGGTGAAGAGGAGGCAGATAGCGGAAATGTAGTTATATCCCGTGATATAAGAACAGGATATCTCGCCCAGACTCAGGATACCGAACTGGATAATACTATCTATGGTGCCATGCAGGAAGCGAAGAAATATATAATCGAAATGGAAGCCCGTATAAGAGAGCTTGAGAAGGAGATGGAGGGCAAGAGTGAGCAGGAGCTTGCTCCGATCCTTGAAGCTTATAACAGGCTTTCGACGCAGTATGACAGAGAAAATGGTTATGCCTATGAAAGCGAGATAACCGGAGTTATAGCAGGTCTCGGTTTCGGTAAGGAGGATTATGACAGACCGATAGCAAGTCTTTCGGGAGGACAGAAGATGAGAGTTGCTCTGGGACGTCTTCTGCTCAGTCATCCTGATATAGTTATCCTCGATGAGCCGACGAACCACCTGGATATGGAATCCATAAGATGGCTTGAAGGCTATTTGTCCTCATATCCCGGAGCGGTCATCGTTGTCAGCCATGACAGATATTTTATAGATAAGATAACAAACAAGATAGTTGAGATAGACCAGGGGGTTTCCCATGTCTATAACGGCAGCTATTCCTACTACAGTGAGGAAAAGGCAAAGCGCCGTCAGGCAGAGTTAAATGCCTACCTGAAGCAGCAGGATGAGATAGCTCATGAGGAAGCTGTTATAACAAAGCTGAAGCAGTTCAATCGTGAGAAGTCCATCAAAAGGGCTGAGAGCCGTGAAAAGAAGCTGGATAAGATAGAGAGGATCGAAAAGCCGACAGAAGAACGCTCTGATATGCGTCTCAAGCTGGAACCGGTATGTGAGTCAGGTGAGGATGTTCTCATGGTGGAGGGACTTGCCAAGACTTATGGTGAAAACAAGCTTTTTGAGAATATCGATATAGATATAAAGCGAGGCGAGCATGTGGCGCTTATAGGTGGTAATGGAACCGGAAAAACCACGATGCTGAAGCTTATCGCCCGCAAGCTTTCAAAGGATGCAGGAACTGTATCCTTTGGCTCGAGAGTCAGAGTGGGATACTTTGATCAGGAACATCACGACCTGGATGTAAATAAGACCATCTTCGATGAGATGTCGGATTCATTTCCTGATATGAACAATACCCGTATAAGAAATGTACTTGCTGCGTTTCTTTTTACAGGTGAGGATGTATTTAAGACCATAAAGGATCTCTCGGGAGGAGAACGTGGAAGACTGTCTCTGGCAAAGCTTATGCTTTCTCCTGCGAATTTACTTATCCTTGATGAGCCGACGAACCATCTGGATATACCTTCAAAGGAAATTCTTGAAAGTGCTCTCAGGGACTACACCGGAACAGTTCTGTATGTCAGTCACGACAGATATTTCATAAACAAAACTGCAACAAGAATTCTCGAGCTTCGTGATAAGGTACTTACAAACTACAAAGGTAATTATGATTATTACGAAGAAAAAAGAGATGATCTTTTCAGGATTCAGCACGAGGAGCTTGCGGGTGACACGGCAGTAAATGATATTGCAGATAAGGAAGCATCGGGAAAGTCAGAGGGTCGTCTCGAGTACGAGGCAAAGAAGGCTTCCTATTCCGAACAGAGGAAGAGAGAAAATGCCATAAAGCGAGTTGAGAAGGCTATAGAGAAAACCGAGGCGGAACTGGCTGAGACGGAGCAGGCCATAAATGATCCTGCCAACGGAACCAACGTTGAACTTCTGCTGGAGCTGTCAAAGAAAAAGGAAGAAGCGGATAAAAGTCTTGAAGCACTTTATGAGGAGTGGGATCAACTTCAGGAGTGATTTAATTATTACTAAAAAAATTATTACTAAAAAATTAATATCGCATTGTTTATAAGTTTTTTGGTATAATGATTAGGTATTGTTGGATTTTAATACAACATAAAAATGAAAGATAGTATAAAATGATTTATGAATAAAGAGGGGAGATATTTTTATGGGGTTTCCAAAGGATTTTTTATGGGGAGCCGCTACAGCTTCTTATCAGGTAGAGGGTGCATACAACGAAGATGGTAAGGGTCTTAATATATGGGACGTTGCCACATCAATGCCGGGCAAGGTAATGCATAATGAAAATGGAAATGTAGCCTGTGATCATTATCACAGATATAAAGAAGATATAAAGCTTTTTAAGGAACTTGGAATCAAATATTACAGATTTTCCATCAGCTGGGCGAGGGTTATTCCTACTGGAGATGGAGAGGTGAATCCAAAGGGACTGGAGTTCTACAGTAACCTGGTGGATGAACTTCTGGCAAACGGTATCACGCCGCTTATTACTCTTTTTCATTGGGATCTTCCTTATGATCTCTATCTTAAGGGTGCATATGCAAATCCGGATTTTCCTGTCTGGTATGAGAAATATGTGAAGGTGGTCGTGGATAAGCTTTCCGACAGAGTAAAGTATTGGATAACATTTAACGAGCCTCAGTGCTTTATAGGAAATGGATTCTGGCTCGGTGGTCATGCTCCGTTCCTTCATTGTGATAACAGGACTATTCTCAGAATGATCCATAATTATCTGCTGGCACACGGTAGAGCTGTTAAGTATATCAGGGAAAATGCGAAGACAGAGCCAAAGATTGGTATAGCACCTATCGCGCCTGTCCGTATCCCCAAGTCAGACAGCCCGGAGGATATAGAAGAAGCGAAGAAGGACAGCTTCTCACTGAATGATATGTTCTTTTCACTTGCTATATACTCAGATCCTATCGTTCTCGGAAAGTATCCTGATGATGCGTATGAGGTATTCGGAGATGATATGGTAACACCTGCTCCCGGAGATATGGAGCTTATTTCGCAGCCTATAGATTTCTATGGGATGAATATCTACTACAGTGCTGCAAACAGTGTTGAGAGCGGTTATCAGGCAAATGAGTATATGGGAATCCCGAGAAATGCCCTCGGCTGGGTTATCGATCCTGCGGTTATGTACTGGTCGCCTAAGTTCATATATGAACGTTACAAACTTCCGATACTTATGACAGAAAACGGAATGGCAGTGAATGATACCATTTCCCTTGACGGAAAGGTTCATGATCCTCAACGTATCGACTTCATGCACAGATACCTGAAGGAGTTCAAGCGTGCAGGTGAGGATGGAGTTCCTCTTATGGGATATATGTACTGGTCTGCTATGGATAATTACGAGTGGGCACATGGCTATGATATGAGATTCGGACTTATCCATGTGGATTACAGAGATCAGTCAAGGATCATAAAGGATTCGGGCCGCTGGTTCAAAGAGGTTATTGAGAGTAACGGCGATATCATCTGACAAGCGACGAAGCAATCCGTAGGTTACTACATATGAATTGAGTGAGGTAAAAAAATGAAATGTCCATATTGTGGAGATGAGGATACAAGAGTTATAGATTCCAGACCGGCTGATGATAACACAGCCATCAGAAGACGTCGTCAGTGCGATGTCTGCGGCAAAAGATTTACAACCTATGAGAAGGTGGAAGCTATACCTCTTATGGTTATAAAAAAGGATAAGAGCCGTGAAGCTTATGACAGAGAAAAGATAGTTCAGGGACTTATCAGAAGCTGTCACAAAAGACCTGTATCCATGGAAAGGATCGAGGACTGTGTAAATGAGATAGAGGCTGAGATCTATAATAAGGAAACCAGAGAGATCGACAGCTCCGAGATAGGAGAGATCGTTATGGATAAGATCAAGGATCTGGATGGCGTTGCTTATGTCAGATTTGCATCCGTATACAGAGAGTTTAAGGATGTGAATACATTTATGGATGAGCTGAAGAAGATACTTAAATGATCAGAAAAGTATGATATATGAACAGTAGCATAAAGATAACCCGGACAGGCAGTTCGGAGGTAATAATTAAAAAATCCCGTTTTCTCGGAACGGCGGCTTATGTTGATAACGAGGAAGAGGCAAGAAATATGGTTGCCGAGGTAAGAAAGCAGCATTATGATGCAAGGCATGTCTGTTATGCTTACAGTATCGGTGATGAAAATCCGTCGCTGAAGTTTTCCGATGACGGAGAACCCGGTGGAACAGCGGGTAAGCCTATACTCAGTGTTATCCAGGGCTCCGGAATCAGCAATGTCATAATCATCGTTGTGAGATATTTCGGCGGAGTTCTTCTGGGTACGGGAGGACTGGTCAGAGCATATAGTCAGGCTGCAGCAGAGGCTGTCGAAGCTGCGGAAAAAAAGACCATATGCATGTCATGTCTATATGATGTGACTCTTGAATACGGAGATTTTGATAAGGTTAAGTATCTGCTGGATATGAACGAGAAGGTCAGTTATGAAGTGAACTATACAGATAAGGTTATAGTGAGCTTTTCGGTTCCCGAGGAGTCAGCTGAAGAACTGATTAAGCAGATTTCGGAAAAGACTGCGGGACGCAGCACGGCAAAATGGATAGAAACAAAGATGCTTTAACTAAGGCATCATAACGTAGCTTTTATTAGTTATTCCCAGATATGATCTTCTTCGATAACATTAAAGTCAAGGTAATCAAAATCTATAGCTTCCATGAAGTTGACATCGTGGAATCTGGTTCTGGCGTGATTTATAAATTCACTGTTGTTTGAATCGAGCCATATGGGAACGGCCAGGTCAAATTCGTTACACATCATTTCAAGAGCTGTGTAGACCTTCTTTGTGCGGGACATTTCCCTGCCGGGAAGCTCCACTACAGTATCCTTTATGAGATGATTTTCTTTAATTATCCGCCCCCAGACTCTGAACATAACAGTTGCTCCGTTTCATAATTGATTTTTTGATTATAGCATATAGATATTTTAAATGTCGAATGCAAACTGATAAGTTTCGACGTGTGTATTGAAATAAGTGAACTGATAAAAAAAGTTCAAGTGGAGAGTAAGATGTACAAGTTGATCACAAGAGACGGCCGTGCAAAAAGAGCAGACTTTGAAACTCCGCATGGTACCATAAGAACCCCCATGTTTATGAATGTTGCTACGGCAGCGGCAATAAAGGGAGCGGTGTCTGCGGCTGATCTTGAAAATATAAAAACCGAAGTTATGCTGTGTAATACCTATCATATGCACGTAAGACCGGGAGAGGACATCGTGTATAAAATGGGAGGACTGCACAGCTTTACTACGTGGAAAAGGCCTATTCTTACGGATTCAGGAGGATTCCAGGTTTTCTCTCTTGCAAAGCTCAGAAATATAAAAGAAGAGGGAGTTACATTTTCCTCTCATATAGACGGACGAAAGATATTTATGGGTCCGGAGGAGAGCATGAACATCCAGTCGGCACTTGCATCGACTATTGCCATGGCTTTTGACGAGTGTCCTCCTGCAAAGGCCGAGAGAAGCTATATTGAGAAGTCTGTTGCGAGGACAGAGAGATGGCTTCTGAGATGTAAGAAGAGGATGGATGAACTGAATGCCATGGATGAGACCATCAACAAGGAGCAGATGCTCTTCGGTATCAATCAGGGCGGAGTTATAGATGAGATAAGGATTGAAAATGCAAAGAAGATCTCTGAGCTGGATCTGCCGGGATATTCCATCGGCGGACTTGCTGTAGGGGAAACTCATGAGGAAATGTATCATATCCTGGATATAACGATACCTCATCTTCCCCTTGAAAAGCCCACATATCTCATGGGAGTGGGAACTCCCGCAAATATACTGGAGTCCGTTGACAGAGGTGTGGATTTCTTTGACTGTGTATATCCGTCAAGAAACGGAAGACATGGACAGGTTTATACAAATCACGGAAAGCTGAATCTGAAAAATGCGAAATACGAGCTGGATGATTCACCTATAGATGATACCTGCGACTGCCCTGTGTGCAGGAGATATACAAAGAGCTATATCAGACATCTCCTGAAGAGGGATGAAATGCTGGGACTCAGATTCTGCGTACTTCACAATCTCTATTTTTATAACACCATGATGGAAGAGATAAGAGCGGCCATAGAGAATCATACATGGGCTGAGTATAAAAAATCCAAGCTTCAGATGGTGAATGGTGAAGAATAAACAGAAACAAATGTGAAAATACATTTGCATAATTACTGTTTTTATCATATTATGTATAAGATTGCGAGAATTGCGATAATTATGGAGCAATCCGTATGTCGGATATATTATTTTTAGGAGGAAAAACAAATGAATTTCGGAATGATGCTTTCGGAAGGCGGACAGACTCAGGGAAGTGGCGGAATGATACTTATTGTTGTTTATCTTGTATTCTTTATCGGAATGATCTATTTCCTTTTTATCAGACCTTCAAAGAAGCAGCAGTTACATCAGAATGAGCTTATGAGCAACCTTAAGGTTGGATGTACTGTAATGACAACCAGCGGTTTCTACGGAACAGTTATCGGTATTGAAGATGACACTGTTATAGTTGAGTTCGGTAACAACAAGAACTGCCGTATACCTATGCACAAGAAGGCTATCGCAGAGGTAGAAAGTGCTGATGCGGCTTACGAAGAGGAAGAAACAACTGAGACACCTGAAGAAGAGACAAAGTTAGGAAAGAAAAAACAGTAATATTCCTTAAGGGAGATGTTTATGAAGGATGCGGGAATTAAAAAAAGAATATCTGCATTTATGATTGGCATAATGCTGCTTTCTCTGGCTTCCGGATGCGGAAAGGAAGAGGAACCATATACATCTCCGAATTTTTCCAAAAATGATAAAAAAGAAGCTACAGAGTCTGATGCTACTGAGGGTGATGCAACTCTCGGGGATGCACTTATGATTGCAAGCTATTCGGATGCTTCGATGACTGATGCAAGTGAGACGGATGCTGTTCCGGCTTCCCTCAGCGATGCGCTGCCTATGGGAGTATATGACGGCAATACGTATTATAACGGTATGGCTAGCTTCAAGATTACTGTGGATGGTGAAAAGTGGCGATTTTTTGATGCGTCGGAGGTTGCTTCTGCTACCGGGGCAACAAAGGACTATGTAACAAATCTCTGGTATGGTTATGCCTCACCTTATGATGAGGATACAACCTATGCGGTCATAGCTTCGGAGTATGAAACAGGATCAACCATCATTGTTTCATATATAAGTCCCAACAGCTATAACATGCCGAATTATTCAGCTAAGGATTATCTGACCATGGTTGCAAACAGATATGCGGATACCCAGGTCAGGACGGTTACATTCCTGGGACAGAGGTATGAGTGTGTCGAAATACCTCAGGAGGATTCGGTTATCGGAAGAAGGGTCCATTTTGCTATAGACAGAGACGGGATGATAATCCTTCTTACATTTACCATGTATGGCGATTTGACTCTTGAGGATGCTTTCAGTCTGTTAAAACCACTTTATTATTAAAGGAAACGTAGTATGCGTAATAAGAGACAGATAATAAAGAATATGATATGTGGCATGATCGGTATCTGTATATGTATGATCGCTACATGGCTTTCTTTTGCTTACGGCAAGGGAAATGTAACCAATGGATATATACAGAGTAATTGGGCGAAAATGTCATTTCTCAGATTCGAAGTGTCTCTTATTCTTTCTTCTATAGGAATAACTCTTTATTATATGGGCATCAATGATTATATAAGAGTGTTCAAGCTTTCAAGGCGTAAAAGAGGCGCAAGGGATAAGTCCATGGCGAAGTTCTTTGAGATAGGAGCTATAGCCGGAGTTGTTTCTTATCTGTTTGTTCAGCTCGGTTATATAATGATGGCGCTGGTTTATAAGCTTCTTTATACCACCAGCCTTATGGATGCCGATATCATATCAACCACAGAGGGAATGTTTTATTATATAGCCATACCTCTGCTGGCGTTTTATTACATTTCAATTGTAGCAATTTCCATTTCTTATATGTATTTTGTTTATATAGGAAGACTCAAGGTTTCGAAGATATGTATTCTCTTCAATCCTCTTGTTTGTCTTGGAGTGGGTGAGCTGCTGAAGCTTACCAAGATATATTATCTGGTTGATTTTGCATCAGCCTCTGTATTGTTCGGAATGCTTCTCATGATGGCGGCCGGCATGGTACATGTATCAAAGATGCCTGACGAGAGACGAAGCAGAAGACGCCGTGCAGATGAGTAACAAGAGAGGAGCGTATTATGAAGCTTGTTTCATGGAATGTAAACGGAATCAGAGCATGTGTGAATAAGGGCTTTGAGGATTCTTTTAATAGTCTTGATGCGGATATATTTGCCATTCAGGAAAGTAAGATGCAGGAGAACCAGCTGAAGCTGGAGCTTCCCGGGTACCATCAGTTCTGGAACTATGCAAAGCGTAAGGGCTATTCCGGGACAGCGGTTTTTTCAAAGAAGGAACCTCTGGATGTTATCTATGGAATGGGTATAGAGGAACATGATCAGGAAGGTCGTCTTATCACACTTGAGATGGATGATTTCTATTTTGTTGGTGTATATGTACCGAATTCCCAGAATGAGCTTAAAAGGCTTGACTACAGGATGAAATGGGAGGATGACTTCCGTGCATTTCTCGGAGGACTGGCTGAGAAGAAGCCTGTTATCGTATGCGGAGATATGAATGTGGCTCATAAGGAGATAGATCTGAAGAATCCATCTGCGAATCATCATAACCCCGGATTTACGGATGAAGAAAGAGAAAAGCTGACACTCCTTCTGGATGCCGGCTTTACAGACAGCTTCAGGTATAAGTATCCTGATAAGGAGGAAGCTTATTCCTGGTGGTCATACAGGTTTAATTCCAGAGCAAGGAATGCAGGGTGGCGTATAGACTATTTTCTGGTATCGGATGTATTAAAGGATAAGATAACAGATGCAAAGATACATAGTGATATAATGGGTTCCGACCATTGCCCTATAGAAGTTGATCTGGATATTTAAGCGTAATTAAAAATAAATAATAAAGTTTCTATATATAGTGATAATTGTAACTTGATTTATATAATATATGATATTATAATAGCCTCGATATGTAGTTTTTAAAACCACGTATTGAGGCTGATTTTGAGTTTACACAGCGTAAATGTGATTTAAGTTTTAAGTGATGCTTATGATTTTTGTAAGTATGAAAGGTAGTAAGGAGTATATATGAGCGACGAAGTAGTAAAGGATTATGATCTGACTCCCGAAGAGGGAATAGCCGGAAAGTATATATCTACATATGTAGATGAAAACGGATTGCTCAAAAAAATAGATATTCATGATGATGATGATTTTAATTTCGGTTTTGATGTTGTAGATGTTCTTGCCGAGAAATGTCCCGATAAGACTGCCATGATGCACATATCAAAAGAGGGCAGAGAACGCAGGATCACATTTGCCGATATGAAGAATTATTCCAATAAGACCGCAAACTATTTCCATTATCTGGGAATCAGAAAGGGTGATAAGGTTCTTCTTGTTCTTAAGAGACATTATCAGTTCTGGTTTGCTCTTGTTGCGCTTCACAAGATTGGAGCGGTTGCAGTGCCATGTTCATTCCTTCTTACTAAAAAGGATTTTGAGTACAGGCTTAAGACCGGTAAGATAAATGCTGTTGTTTGTACTGCCGATGGTGAAGTGTCAGATGAGATGGATAAGGCAGCAAAGAATTATATGGGTCTCAGGGCAAAAATGCTTGTAGGAGGTTCAAAGGAAGGCTGGAGTAACTTTAACAGAGATGTGAGATTTTTCTCATCCCAGTTCAAGCGTCCTGCAAATGTTTCCTGCGGAGATGATACGGCACTCATGTTCTTTACATCGGGAACAACCTCTTATCCGAAGATGGCAGCCCATTCTCACAAGTATCCGCTGGGACACTACGTGACTGCAAAGTACTGGCATCAGGTTGACAGTCAGGGAATCCATTTTACTATAAGTGATACCGGATGGGGCAAGGCTCTGTGGGGAAAGATATACGGACAGTGGCTCAGTGAGGCGGCTGTATTTACATATGATTATGACGAGTTTTTTGCTAAGGAAATCCTGGCACTTATGGAAAAGTACAGGATCACAACCTTCTGCGCACCGCCTACTGTATTCAGAATGCTGGTGCATGTTGATATGAGAAAGTTTGATCTTTCCCATCTGAAAAATGTATCCACAGCCGGAGAGGCACTGAATCCTGAGGTGTATGAAAAGTTCTACAGAATGACAGGACTTAAGATCATGGAAGGCTTCGGTCAGACTGAGACAACGCTTGTTGCTGCAAACCTGAAGGGCATGGAGCCAAAGCCCGGATCTATGGGTAAGCCGAATCCGCTGTATGACATGCATTTACTGAATGACAAAGGACAGGATGCTCATGTAGGTGAGACCGGAGAGATATGTATAAGCATTAAGGACGGAAAGCCGAGAGGACTGTTCCAGGGTTATTATCTGGATGATGAGAAGACCGCTGCTGTAGTCAGGGATGGTTATTATCATACCGGTGATACGGCATTTATGGATGAGGATGGATATCTGTGGTATGTAGGTCGAGGAGATGACATCATCAAATCCGCAGGCTTCAGAGTCGGACCATTTGAGATAGAGAATGAAATTATGAAGCTCCCTTATGTTATGGAATGTGCTGTTACCAGCGTTCCGGATAAGGTTAGGGGGCAGGCTATAAAGGCGTCGATAGTACTTACAAAGGGGAGTGAAGCTACCGAAAAGCTGAAGAAGGAAACTATGAAATATCTGAAGAGTAATCTCGCTTCCTATAAGAGACCGAAATTCGTTGATTTCGTAGAGTCACTTCCGAAAACCAGCAGTGGTAAGATAAGACGTGCGGAGATAAAGGCAAAGGACTGGGAGGATAATAAGAAATAGTATTAAAAGAAAAGATATAAAAAAGCTGTTGACTTTCATCGAATATGGACTATAATGAAAAAGGTTAAAAATTTTTAAATAAAATTTTTTAATGATTTTTGACCTGACTGCCATGAGGCATATATTTTATTTTAAAAGGAGATTAAAGAAATGTTTGATGAAATCAAGGCTGTTATTGCAGAAACACTTAGTGTAGATGAGGACAAGATTACTCTTGAGGCTTCTCTTACAGATGATCTCGGTGCTGATTCACTTGACGCTGTTGAGCTTGGAATGGCTATCGAAGATACTATCGGAGTTGCTATCGCTGACGAGGATCTTCCTAACATTAAGACAGTTCAGGATCTCGTTGACTATGTAGAGTCACATAAGTAAAAAAGAAAAACTCGTTCGGAGGAACATTAAAATGAGGCTTTTTGGTAAGCAGGGACGCCCTGCTGATAGCTCAAAGGCTACCAAGGATGACATTGAACTGGTAGAATCTGTTAACGAGGAATTAGATGATGATACAAGTTCGGAGCAGGTATTTACCTGCTCCGATTGTGGTGTCAGCACCTCTTTATCAGAAATCAAGAAATCGCAGTATGTATGTCCGAATTGCGGAGCACATTCAAAGATATCTGCAAGAAGACGTGTAATGAATATTGCGGATCCGGGAACCTTCAGGAAAATAAAGAGTGATACAACACTCAGAAATCCTCTTGATTATCCGGAGTACGAGGAGAAGATAAAAAATCTCAGAAAGAAGACCGGACTGGATGAAGGTGTTCTTTCCGGAGTTTGTGAAATAGATGGACATAAGACGGTACTGGCTGTTATGGCCAGTGAGTTTTTAATGGGCAGTATGGGAGTTGCAGTCGGTGAACTGGTAACAAGATCATTTGAGTATGCCGACAAAATGAATCTGCCTATTATTATTTTTACTGCCAGCGGTGGTGCCAGAATGCAGGAGGGAATCCTTTCACTTATGCAGATGGCAAAAACATCAGCCGCAGTGCAGAAATTCAGTAAGCATGGGGGACTTTATGTATCAGTACTTACACATCCCACAACAGGTGGTGTAAGTGCCAGCTTTGCTACGCTTGCTGATATAACTATTGCGGAGCCGGGGGCACTTATCGGATTTGCCGGTCCACGTGTTATAGAGCAGACTATAGGTCAGAAGCTTCCGGAAGGATTCCAGAGAGCTGAGTATCTTGAGGAGCATGGATTTGTAGACGCAATAGTAAAGAGAGGTGAGATGAAGGCAACCCTTTCTCAGATCCTCAGACTTCACGAAAACAGGAGGAAATCATGGCAACGTTAAGAGAAATAGATGATAAGCTTACTGTTTTGGAAGAGAAGATAGCATCCATTAAGGATGATATGGAGAACGTCGAAGCATTAAGCGATCTTCATGCAGAATATGACAGGACGGCAAGTCTCGCTTCAAATCTCAGTCCACATGACAGAGTATTTCTTGCCAGACATCCAAGACGTCCGAAGGTAGATGATTTTATCGATGCACTCTTTGATGATCTGTTTATTCAGAGAGGCGATGTTCTGAACAAGGATGATAAGAGTATTTTCGGTGGTATAGCTACATTTCACGGAGTTCCCGTTACTGTACTGGGTCATCGTAAGGGCAGAGATCTGAAGGAAAATATGGAGTACAATTTCGGTATGCCGGAGCCCGAAGGATATCGTAAAGCTCTTCGTATGATGAAACAGGCTGAAAAGTTCGGACGTCCTATAATTACATTTATCGATACGCCGGGAGCATATCCGGGACTTGATGCAGAGGCTCACGGACAGAGTCAGGCAATTTCAAGAAATCTTGCTGAGATGAGTGCACTTAAGGTGCCGGTCATCGCTATAGTAACAGGCGAGGGAAGCAGTGGTGGTGCACTTGCCATCGGAGTTGCAAACTCTGTTTATATGCTGGAGAATGCGGTTTATTCCGTTCTTTCACCTGAAGGCTTTGCAACCATACTCTGGAAGGATTCAAGCAAGGCTGATGAAGCGTGCAAGCTGATGAAACTTACCTCCTATGATCTGAAGGAGTACGGTGTCATAGAGGGAATTATCAGAGAACCACTGGGTGGTGCACATCATAACCCGAGTGTTGTATATCGTGATCTGGATGAAATGCTTGTAAAGGAGCTGAGAAAGTTCAAGGGTAAGTCCGGATCAGAGGTGGCAAAGGAACGTTATGAGAAGTTCAGAAATATAGATTCTGTTGTTTATTCATTATAAATGGAATCAGGGAAAGGAAAAGATATGATAAACGAGATGCTGGGTACGAAGTACCCTATAATTCAGGGTGGTATGGCTAATATCGCTCTCGGTAAATTCGCTGCTGCAGTATCAAATGCCGGGGCGCTTGGTCTTATCGGTTCAGGTGGCTATGATGCAGCGAGAATAGAGCAGGAGATATATGATGCCAGACAGGCAACAGATAAGCCCTTCGGTGTCAATCTGATGCTTCTGAATCCTGATGTTGATAATATAGCCGATCTTCTTGTGAGAGAGAAGATAAAGATTATTACAACAGGTGCAGGTACACCCGGAAAATATATGGAAAAATGGAAAGAGATGGGAGCTGTTGTTATCCCTGTTGTTGCCAGCAGTGCTCTTGCTCGTCGAGTTGAGAAACAGGGTGCTGACGCTGTTATCGCCGAAGGCGGTGAGAGTGGAGGACATGTGGGAGATATGACTACAATGGCACTTGTTCCGCAGATAGTTGACTGTGTTGATATTCCTGTTATTGCTGCAGGTGGTATAGCTGACGGAAGACAGTTTGCAGCTGCCATGTGTCTTGGTGCTGCGGGAGTTCAGATAGGAACATGTCTTCTTGTAAGTGAGGAATGTCCTATACATGATAATTACAAGCAGGAGCTGATAAAGGCAAAGGATAACAGTACAACTGTTACCGGAAGAAGCCTGAATGCTCCGGTTCGTATTATAAAGAATCAGATGGCTCGTGAGTATCTGAAGCTTGAAGCTCAGGCAGCTTCACGTGAAGAGCTTGAGCAGATAACACTGGGTGGTCTGAGACGTGCAGTCACCGATGGTGATATGAAGAACGGATCCGTTATGGCAGGCCAGGTATGCGGCCAGTTAAAAGAGATTCGTCCGGTAGCTGATATTATTGAAGAAATGTATAACGAAGGAATAAGAATAAGAGAGAATGGGATTTAAGCCAACAAATAAAAATGTAATAATAGCGATTATTATTGTTATCTTACTGATACTTCTTGGAGCATATGTGATCCTGAGGAAGATGGGATGGGGTGACGATACCAGAAGAGAAACAAAGACTTCTTATAGTTCATATAAGGAGTTTCGTGATGATTCATCCTCCTTCTTTCCCGAAACACTTCCTGAAAGTGCAACGGATGTGAAGTATCTGTATATAAAAGACGGTGATAATTACGAATATGCCCTTGGATTTAAGGTGGACAGCAGAGATCTTCTTACTCTGAAAAACCATTATGTTGAAGAGTTTGATACAGTACGTGATCCTGAGAAGTATCTGAAGAATGAAACATTTTCAAATACAATAATCAATGAAGAAAGCATTCCGTATATAAAGGAGTTTTTCTCCGACAATTACGGCGACTATGAGCTGTTCCGATATACGCGTAACACTTCACGTACATTTAAGGATCTTCAGGGAATCTGCTATAACAAGGATACAGGACATGTTGTTATTTTCTGTGCCTCTTATTATCTGGATTAGGAAGGAAATAAAATGAAATTTGGATTTTTATATGCCGGTCAGGGTGCCCAGAAGGTTGGGATGGGACTGGATCTATATGAGAAATATCCTGAGTTTAAGGAAACATTTGACAATGTCAAGGGAGTCGATTTTGATCTGAAGCAGGTTTGCTTTGAGGGACCTGCAGAGACTCTTAATGAGACAAAATATACACAGCCATGTATGGTTGCATTTGCCGTTGGTATGACTAAGATTCTGAAGAATCTGGGAATTGAACCTGTTTGTGCTGCAGGCCTTTCACTTGGTGAATACTCAGCATTATACGCTTCAGGAGTTTTTACTGAAGAGCAGGTTATTCCGCTTGTTCAGTTCAGAGGAAATGCCATGCAAAATGCGGTTTCCGGAAGAGACTGCAAGATGATCGCAGTTCTCGGACTTGATAAGGATAAGGTGTTTGAGGGATGCGACAAGGTAAAAGCTGAGCTTGAGACAGCAGGAAAGCAGCTTGTAGCCGAGCCTGCAAATTTCAACTGCCCGGGACAGATAACAGTTTCGGGAGATGCTGAGGCCGTTGATATGGCTGCCGAGGTTATGAAGGAGCTGGGAGCAAAAAGATGTATGCCTGTAAAAGTTAGCGGTCCATTTCACACATCACTTATGAAGCCGGCAGGAGATGCACTGGCTGAGAGATTTAAGAGTGAAAGCTTTGGTGATATGAATGTGCCGGTTATATTTAACTGTGTCGGCCGTGAGAAAGCATCGGATGAGACCATTCCCGGACTGCTGGAAAAGCAGGTTCAGAAATCAGTATTCTTTGATGATTCCATCAAGGCTATGGTTGATATGGGAATAGATGCATTTAAGCTAAAAGACCCTGAATTGATTAGGGGGTTGTTATCGCAAAGACTTTTTAAAAAACTTTGTCCACATTGTCGGGAACCATTATCGAAGCACCCAGAATTGCCAGAGTATAAGCGGGTTGAGACTGCTCTTGGGAAATATGGTGTGGAGCAATCTTTCATAAAGGGAAAGGGATGTCCATCGTGTGGAGGAAAGGGTATTGTAGGTCGAATAGTTGCCGCAGAAATTATTATACCTGATTCGACATTACTTGAAAAATTGGTGACTGGAAATAAAAAGGATGCAGTGCATTACTGGACAAATGAACTTAGCGGCCGAACATTGAAAGAAGATGCTATAGGAAAAATGCTTAAGGGGCTTATTGCAGTGGATGAAGTAGAACGTTGGTGTGGTATGCTTGATACTGATGCTGTGTATTAATATCGGAGGTAGATTATGAACAAGAAAATCCCTGTTAATCCAATTATACTAAAGCTTACTCAACTTATGGTTGTTATGAGTAATGAACAGAGGTTAAAGATTTATTATAAATTGGCAGCCTTGTTGAGGAATAAGTTTACATTGATGGATGCACTCGACCGAATCTGGATGATAGAATCGAAGGATGGTAAAAGTCAGGAAGAGCCTATGGCTGTTGCTGTAGCTTGGTGGCTTAGGGAGCTTGAGAAAGGTTTACCGTTTTCATCTGCGATTGAGGGATGGGCTCCTATGCGAGAGAAGTTGATGCTTTCCGTTGGTGATGTTAGTA